>DATIXD010000088.1:0-4348 GCA_035518875.1 Methylococcaceae bacterium
CCTACTGTTTTCGGCCTCCGTCTCGGCAAGCACAGCGATGACCTCGATCCAGCCAGCGGTCACCGCGGTATCGTCGAACAGCGCATGCCGTTCGGGCGTGCGCCCGGGAATTTCGATAGATGGCTGAGTCACTGATGTGCACCGGCGTGGCGATTCGCTACCTTGTTGTGGCTCGTTGATTGGCCGCGTCATCGCTTGGATTGGGGCCTGTGAGCGTCTGCATAGGCTTTAAGGACGGCCTGCATACGCGCAATATGTCCCTTGCCCTGGGATTTGAAAAACGCGATGACCTCCTGTTCAAGCCGAAGGTGAACGGATTGCTTGGCTTCCGGTATCACCAGTTGCGCGCGCATCCAATCCGGGCGTAAGTCGCGTTCGTCCTCATCCTCGGCGATCAGTCGTTCCAGTTCCTCCTCCATCACGGCGTCCACCTTGCGCCAGTCGGTGCGGCTCTGTGTCCGCATCGCCTTCAACTCTTCAGCCGTGAAGCTCTTGATATCTTCGCTTTTCTGCATGACGTGCCCTCCGAAAGGATATGACCCTGACCGCATCGCTTCTCAGGGTGTAAATAACGGTCACGAAACGGCCTTCCAGAACGCCTATCGCAAGAAACCGCTCTTCGTTCTCGTCATGGTTGGAAGGGACGATCACGTGCTTATCCTCGAACACGGCCCAGACATCCAAGAAATCGAGGCCGTGCTTGTCGAGGTTCGAAAGCCGTTTCTGTTCGTCCCATTCAAACTGCATGCTTTATTGTGTACACGTAATGTGTACAAATGGCAAGGACGTTTGTAGTCCTATTTCCTTAAAGTCAGGGCCGGCCAGCCCGGGTGGATGCAGAGCACGGGCGATTCCCTGGCCCACAATCGCCCGTCGCATCGAAATCGCGATGGGAAAAGGCGAGGTAGAAGGTTTCGTTTGCAAAGAGGACCGACGCAATATCCATGGCGGCAGTATATATCCCTGTGCTGCCGGTCGAATATACGCCGCTCGCCTGTGAGGCAAAAGTCTTTGAGGGGGTGGCCGAGGCAAAGACCGGTCTACAGGGTTTGTCGTGCCAGACTACTCATTGTTCGCCGTCGATTGGTCTTTGTCACTTTTCTTACAAAACTGAATCTTGATTGCGGGCGTGTAATCGTCAGGCATATCAACCACATAATGTAAAAAAGCAAATTGGCGCACATTCTGCACTAGCAGGCCTAACGATATTCCAGACGGTAACGGTGAGCGATGCGCACCATGAGTCAAAACCACGACAGGCCTTGGTATGTCGCGGCGCGGTCTACAAAGATTTCACAAACTCAGAGATCGACCCAGGCCCTTCGATTCATCAGGGGCAATCGGCGCGAAGTGGCCATCGTCTGTGATCGTGGCGATCGCCATGTCGCCACCGGCGTGTTTCCAAACCGTTGAAGGTACAAGGAATCGAAGCAGAGGTAACGGGAATATGAATAATAAGGCTAACTCGCACGTCTTGTACCGCATGGCCGAAAGCCCCTCCGGTTTAGATGCACATGCAGCCGATGCTCCAGCGCCGCAGTCGGCTAAACGGTTCTCATCGCACCATCTGTCGGCGGAATGGCAGGAAGATGTGGCCTGCGTGTTCGGGCGAGATCCTGCGGCACGCACCCGCTTCGAGGTTTTGACGACCTATCCCGGTGTGCATGCGATCCTCATTCACCGGCTGAGCCACCGTCTGTGGCGTCGCGGTTTTCTTTATGCGGCGCGCTTACTTTCCTTTCTGTCGCGGCTTTGGAGCAATATCGATATTCATCCCGGGGCAACCATCGGTCGCCGCTTCTTCATCGATCATGGGGCCGGCGTCGTGATCGGCGAGACGGCGGAGATCGGCGATGATGTTACCCTCTACCATGGCGTGACCCTTGGGGGTACGAGTTGGAGCAAGGGCCGGCGTCACCCCACCCTGGGCAACGGCGTTCTGGTAGGCGCAGGCGCCAAAATCCTCGGACCCATCACGCTCGGTGACAACGTGCGCGTGGGCGCCAATTCGGTCGTGGTCAAGGATGTGCCGTCGAACAGTACCGTCGTCGGAATCCCGGGCAAGGTGGTGCAATCAAGACAAGGTCTCGCCATGAATCCCCGCGGGATCGACCTCGATCATCACCGTATTCCGGATGTGGTCAGCCAGACCCTCGTCAGCATGATGGAACGCATCGAGGTGCTCGAAAACCGTCTTCACGCGACCAAGTTGTCCGAGAGCGACCGCTTATATACCTATCATGAAGCCCTGGAGATGTGTGAGGCCGCCAAGGCGCGGTTCGACTGAGTGCCTACCAGTTTTTCGTGGGGTACGCTGCGCCTATCTTTGCAGGTGATGAATGACATTGGACGTCTTTGAACATGAGGATGGCGAAGGCCTTGCTGGAAGCCGAAAGGAATTCAGGGCACCTCGAAAAACCGGTTACGTTCATGGTTCGACAGGCCCGGCGCGAACGTAACTCCTTGATGTTTAATAGCCCGTTCGCGATGAGCTCGTCGAAGCGCGGGGTGTTTCGATGTACCCTTCATTCATTCCCACCTTTCCCCATGAAGCAGTGCCGCCATTGACGAAATCGCACAGGGACAGCGGTCTCGTTAGTCCTACGGCTTGAGTGCGCGCCGTCTATCCATCTTAAGGTCTGGTTCCCCGGGCTATCGCAGTGCCGCTGAGAGCAGGCACGTATTTCGCATATCCAATCTTTGAATCGTACCCTGCCCGGAGGCTTATCGGAGTGCCGTCTGACAAAATGTCAACATCATCACCTTACCATGCAGAGTCCACCTTGGTAGTCAAAAACGTTATGCAACCATTGGAAAAGCAAGGGAATTTGGAGCTGGTCACGATTTACGAGATCAGTAAGATCCTGGGTTCGTCGCTCGATCTTTGCAAGACGATGCGGGAGGTATTGAACGTCCTTTCATCCCATATGCATATGCGCCGATGCATGATCGCTTTGGTGCAGGATAGTGGTGATGTGCATATTATTGGGGCGAGCGGCCTGACTCAGGACGAGATCGAGCGAGGTCGATTCCAGAAAGGCGAGGGAATCATCGGCAAGATCATTAAAACCGGGGTCCCCATCGTCATTCCTAATGTCGCCGAGGAGCCGCAGTTCCTGAACAGGACCGGATCGCGCAAGCTCTCGGCGGGTCAAGTGATCGCGTTTGTGGGCATTCCCATCAAGATTTCCAGCGAGACCATCGGCGTCCTCAGCATCGATCGCGAGATGAACGTCTATCAGGGCTCTCTGGAGCATGATGTCCGCCTGCTCAAGATGGTCTCCAATCTCATCAGCCAGACTTTGAGGCTCCATCAGCATGTGGCGGTGGAGCGCGAGCAACTGATGCACGAGCAGCACCGCTTGCAGAAAGAGGTGCGGCCCAAACAGGGGCTTGTTAATGTCATCGGTCACAGTCGGTCGATGCAAAATGTTTTCGCTGAAGTGGAGCGGGCAGCGGCCGTGCATTCCACGGTATTACTGCGGGGCGAAAGCGGAACCGGCAAGGAAATGGTTGCCCACGCCATCCATCAATTGAGCCCGAGAAATAATGGCCCGTTTATACGGGTCAATTGTGCGGCCCTGTCCGAAACCCTGCTCGAATCGGAGCTGTTCGGTCACGAAAAGGGTGCTTTTACCGGCGCTACCATGGAGCGCAAGGGCCGGTTTGAGCTTGCCGATGGCGGAACCCTTTTCCTCGACGAGATCGGCGAGATCTCACCCGCCTTTCAGGTGAAGCTCCTGCGTGTGCTGCAGGAGCGCGAGTTCGAGCGGGTGGGCGGCAATAAGCCGATACAGGTTGACGTGCGCCTGGTCGCAGCTACCAACCGTAACCTCGAAGTGGCGGTGACGCAGGGGGAGTTCCGCGCCGACCTTTACTTCCGGATCAACGTCATCTCGATCATCCTCCCCCCGCTCCGGGAGCGGCGCGAGGATATTCCACCATTGGTCAGCCATTTCCTGGAGCGGTTCAATCGGGTTAACCAGCGTCAGATCGATCTATCGCCGGAGGCGATGCAGATCATGTCGGAATGCTATTGGCCCGGTAATGTCCGGGAGTTGGAGAACTGCGTGGAGCGGACCGCGGCTATGGTCAAAGGCAAGGTGATTCAGGATATCAACCTGCCCTGTCAAAGGAATATGTGTTTTTCGATTGCCTTGAGACCGATTTCGCAGATAGCCAGTCCGGTGCCGAAAATCACCGCCCAGTCCTCGGCACCCATCGCCCTCGGCGAATCCGGTTCCGGTTCCCGGGAAGAGGTTCCGGAATTCAAGTCCACCCGCGAGCGTCTGATCTGGGCGATGGAGGAGTGTGGCTGGGTACAGGCCAAGGCCGCGCGCTTCCTGGG
>DATIXD010000089.1:0-64978 GCA_035518875.1 Methylococcaceae bacterium
CGCACCACCAGGCTCATATCGATGTCGCCGGGCGTGCTTTCCAGCAGAATTTCGACGGTTTCCCGGAGTATCGTCCAGGCGTTCCACAAGATCAGCAGGCCGATCAGCGCGCTGGCCACGGGATCGAGCCAGTTCTGCCCGGTCAGCCAGATGCCGATGCCCGCCAAGACTGCACCGATGGTGGAAAAGATATCGCCGAGCAGATGCACGAAGGCGCTGCGCAGATTGAGATCGTGCTCGCGTCCGTGACTGACCAGCCAGGCCGTGACCACATTGACCACGAACGCCGCTGCGCCCACCGCGATCAGCACATCCGCTATGACCGGAGGAGGCGCCTGGAACCGTTGATAGGCCTCATAGAAGATGCCGACGGAGATCAGCGCGAGGGTGGTGGAATTGACCAGCGCCACCAGGATGCCGACGCGATGGTATCCGTAAGTCTTCCCGGCATGAGCCGGCTGGGTAGCCAATTTGATTGCGTACCAGCTCAGTGCCAGGGCGATCACGTCGGTCAGATTGTGAGCAGCGTCGGTCAGCAGCGCGAGGCTGTTGGCATAAACCCCGGCGGCTGCTTCGAAGATCACGAAAAACAGCGTCAGCAGCAAGGACAGCGCCAAACGGAACCGGGTTTTGCGTGAACTTGTTTCAAAGTGCGTGTGCGTATGCGCCACGAAGCGACCATCTACTCCAATGCGATACGATTTTGGCCCCTGAAGAAGGCAAACAGCCGCCCAGCATCAAGCTTGGCGGCGGTACATTCAGCGTCCTCAAATCGGTTAGGATTGTTAGCGATTCTTCAACAGATCGCGGATTTCCATTAGCAAAACTTCCTGCGCGGGTGGTGGCGGGGGAGGCGCTGCCGCTTCTTTTCTCTTCAGGGCATTCATCACCTTTACGAGCATGAAAATCGCGAAGGCAACAATTAGGAAATCCACCACAGTCTGTACAAAATTACCGTAGTTCAACGTGACCGCCGGAACACCTGCGGCCGCTTCCTTGAGGGTGAATTTCAGATCAGTGAAGTTCACACCGCCGAGAACCAACCCGATGGGTGGCATGATGACGTCCGCCACCACTGAAGACACGATCTTGCCGAATGCGCCGCCGATGATGATACCGACCGCGAGGTCGACCACATTGCCCTTCATTGCAAAGTCTTTGAATTCCTGCATCATGCCCATGGCGTTCCCCTTTCTTAGTTTTTTAGGAGCACGAATCATAGCTTACCGCTTAATTGGCAGGCAACAGAATCGGGGCGGCGGAGCGGCCTCGCGGACTATGCCTCTTCCGACCGATGGGGGATAATGCATATTGTCATCGGATGATCGAATCCTTATCCGCTGACCAATCGTCAACCTGTTCGGCTTAAAAAATTTTCACCATGAAAAACCGTATTATTTCATCCCTCGCCATCAGCGCCAGCCTCCTACTCGTTCCGGCGGCAAAAGCCGACAGCGTCCTAGAATTTCTCGTCAAGGAAACCCGCGATCCAGCCGGCAAGACCCAGCCCGTTCTGGTCAAGGACGGCCAGATCATGGTCAAGGGCGCGGGCGGCGATGAGAATCTCGATTTCCTGTACAGCCGCGCTCAGGAGAGGCTGGTCATCATCGACCATCACAAGCGCACCTTCATGCCCGTGGACGAACAGCAGGTCAACCGGATCGCTCAACAGACGGAAGACGTTCAGCCCTTGTTGAAGGGACTTGGGGAACAAATCGGCAAACTGTCTCCCAAACAGCGCGATAAATGGGAACAGATGCTGGGGGGCAACATATCGCTGGATAAGATCGCTAAGGCGGCAGAGCCACAAAAACCCGGCAGCTTGGTAAAAACGGGGATGGGGAAAAACGTGGCCGGTATCGCCTGCCAGCAGATGAATCTGATTCAGGGTACGGCGCCCATGGCGGAAGTTTGTCTGGCCGACCCCGCCAGTATGAACATGTCCGGCGATGATTACGCCACCATCCGCTCACTGTTCAGTTTTTCGGAGCGGCTCGCCACTAAGACCCAGGGACTGGCCGGCCAGTTCGGCGTTAAGATCCCCAACATCGCCATCCGCGAGGTGGCGGGCATTCCCATCGAGCTGCGGGACTTGTCCGGCGAGGACTTGGGCAGTATGACTTTAAGCCGTATCCTGAGTACGGCGGTATCGCCCGAACGGATGCAAATTCCCAACGGTTATAGGGCGGAACAACTGACGCTCTGGAAATAACGGGCGATCAGCCGCGACTGCCTTCGCCGGCAGATGAGGGTACAGTGGCGTCCGCCTGGACGCGCTCCCGTTGCTCGTGGCGCTGGACGATCAGTGAAGCACCCACCAGAATCAGCAAGGCTGCCAGGCTGAATTCCAGGGTCAGAAACATCCCGATCTTGAACCAGGCAAATGCGGGGTGGACGAAGCGCACCAGCCAGCCGGCCGCTTCATCCGCCACCGCGGATCCGAACGTCAACCCGGTCAGCCACACCTTGAAATTCATCGCCAGCGGCGTGAACAGCAGCAAGTGAGTTAGGGTCACCGCCAGCATGCCCATCGCGAATAAATGGAAATGCGTCACCTCCAAAAGGCTCTGATAGCTCTTGGGGTGGGTGAAGCGTTCCTCCGAGCCCAGGTAATAGTCGACGACGGACTGGGGATCGAGCCCCATCTTGTGGAAATACATCATGCCGTTGCTGATCCAGAGTAAGGCGACGTAGGCGAGAAACATCAGAACGATGGTGTTGAGCAGAGTTTGCCGCCTTTGCTCTCCGGTCACGAAAAATCTCATCGGTTTATCTCCTCTTTGACAGCCAGACGATAAATGGCGAGCACCTTGCGGGCGCCGTCCACGGCGGCGCGTGAGCTCAAGGTCGCCCCGCTGATGGCGTCCACACCCTGGTTAAGGCGTAAGTCTTCCAGGGGACGCCGGTATAATTTTTCAAACCATCTGGCGGGCGGTTGATATTCAGGCGGCTCGTGGAACGCGAGCATCTCGATGCGGCTCAGTTGCCCGTCCGGCGTCAACACGATCATCAAGGTTTCCGGCTGGGTGCGGACGTTATGCGACTCGATCGCTGCATAGCCCAATATCTCATCGCCCCGCTTGCCGACGTGAAAGGTGAACAGCTTCGACTCCAGTTTGACCTGGGCGACCTTTTCGACTTCCGCCGCCTGCTCGTCGGTGAGAAAAACCGGCAGGGATTCCACAGTGGCGCCCTGCCCGAACGCTAACTCAAAGGCTTCTTCCTTGCTGTAATAAACCGTAGCGAAGGTGCTATGCCAAACGGCCAACAAGCTCAGGAATAGGATTTTCCGGAATTTGATCTCGAACATAACGAACATTTCCAAACAAACACGGCGAGGCCCAGCTTGGGCCCCGCCAAAACGATGACTTTCTGTTCTTTGAACACCGCTAGTAGATGAACCCCACCCCTAAGTTGAACTCGTCCGGCGGTTGACCGGCGGCAGAGTGGATATTACGGTAGTCCGCCTTGATCGCGATGTTCGGAATCGGCTTGTAGGTGAGGCCCGCCTGATAGATCCACTGGTCGTAGAAGCCCCGCGGCTGCAGGCTGGTGTCGAAGCCCTCAGGCACCGAGGCCAGGGTGTTGTAGTGTTCGTAGCGGACGAACGGCGCCAGGTATTGCGAACTGTCCTTCCAAAGCAAGGGCATCACGTCGTAAGCCGCTTCGGTGTACCAGCCGTAGTTCGAAGATCCTATGGTTTCGCCCTTGGCGGCACTTAGGACGTCGGCGTTGCCGATATGGCCGTACGCCCCGAGTGCACGGAACTCCAGCCCCCGGTAGCGCCACTGGACATGCCCCTCGTAAAGCTGGGTGAAGGCAGCGATCTTCTTGCCGAGGAAAAGCTGGTTCTGCCCGGCATCGCCCAGATAGGCGGATGCTCCGACCAGGAGGCCGGGCGCCGCGGACGGCACATAATCCACCCGTCCCGTGAATGCAAAATCCTCGGCGAGCGCTAGACTGCCCTCCTGTCTTCCTTCGGCAATCCCATCGCTCGCGAAACCCTCGGCATTCAGGCCGTTCACTGCATACATCCGGTATTGCAAGCCCGGCAGGATTTCGCCGAACAAGCCGCCCCCTAATTCGCTCCAAGTCGTCGGAATAATGATCTGTTCCACGGCCGGACGGTGGTTGCCGTGGAAGGTGACCGGTTCGTGGATTTCGTTGATCAAACCCATCGGCATCAGCATCAAGCCCGTACGGATGTTGGCTCTCTTGTCAAGAAAGAAATCCAGAGTGGAAAATTCCACCGATACTTCCCCTTTTTCTTCGTCGCCTTCTCCGCTGGAGGCGTGCTCCCATTCGAATTCGTTGTTCAGCACGATCCAGTCATTGAACTTATAACCCGCATAGAGCACCCCGCGGACGAGATCGATTCGGTCTTTGGTGTCGCCGCTATAGTTGGTGTAAAACATTTCGCCGTAACCGCCGATGGAAAGCCCACGGCTGACGCGGTAAACCTCGGAAGCCGCCGGTCCCAGGCCGTACTGGCTCTTGTATTCGCGCTTCTCGGGAATGAAGAGTTTCGTTTTCAGCTTCTCCACTTCCGAAGCCAGAATGTCAGTCTTACGTTCCACTTCGGTCTTGGCCGTCTTGGCTTTAGCAGTCGGCTGAGGCGTCTCGTTCGCCTGCGCATTTTGTTGCGGCGTTTTGGCCGCCTCCCGTTGGGCGCTCTGTTTGAGATCTTTCACTTCTTCCTGCAAGGCCTCGCTCTTTGCCGCCTTGGCCTTCAGAACCTCGATTTCTTTCTGCTGCTGCTGGATGATCTTCCACATCTCTTCCATCGTCGCCGGCATTTTTTCTACCGCCTGGACAACGGGATGAGCAGCCGTGGCCGTCGCTGCAAAACATAAAGAGGCCCATTTAGCGCCCGATTTCATTTGCACTCCCATTACTCGTTATGAACGCACGGGAGAAATTATACGCACAACTCTACCTAATGCAAATCATTATCATTTGCTAGGTTTGGCGGTCGGGTCTAGTTTGGGGATTTGCGGGAATGGCTGGAAATTAAGGATGCAACAGGCTTTGGACCCGGCGTAGATCGGCTTCCGTGTCGACACCAGCCTCGGGCGCTCGTTCCACGGGCAAAACGAGGATGCGCTCGCCGTTCCAGAGGATGCGAAGTTGCTCCAGCGATTCCACGGACTCCAGCGGTGACGCCGGCCAAGCGACATAACGGCGCAGAAAACCGGCGGAGTAGGCGTAAATCCCGATATGGCGGAGATAGGGAAAACCCTCGGGCAGGCCCTGATCGGTTGCGACGAAGGAATCCCGGTGCCAGGGAATCGGCGCCCGGCTGAAATAAAGCGCGTAGTCGTTCTTGTCGAGCACGACTTTCACGGCGTTTGGATTGAAAACTTCCGCCCTCTCCCTGATCGGGGCGGCCAGGGTAGCGACCTCAGCCCCGGCCTGCCCGGCCAGCACCGCGGCGAGTCGGCGGATCAGCACCGGTTGCATCAAAGGCTCGTCACCTTGGAGGTTGACGATGATCTGCGAATCCGCCCAACCCAGGACTTCCGCGACTTCGGCGATCCTTTCCGTGCCGCTGTTGTGCTCCGGTCGGGTCATCACCGCCCTCACGCCGATAAAGGCAACAGCGTCGCGGATGCGTTCGTCGTCGGTGGCGACCACCACCTCCCCCGCCCCGGCTTCCAAAGCCCTCTCGCAGACATGCGCGATCATCGGCTTGCCGGCAATCGGCAGCAGCGGCTTGCCCGGCAGACGGCTCGCCCCGTAACGGGCCGGGATGACGATCTTAAAGGACTGCATCGTCGCCGACCAGTCCTGCGGGGTGTTTTTTAGACAGCGCGTCATATTCCTCCAGACTGAGCCTGCGCGCCTCGGCCTCCAGCATCACCGGGATTTCGTCGCGGATCGGATAAGCCAACCGATCGGCCCGGCAAATCAGTTCCTGTTCCGCCTTTTTGTAAAGGAGATCGCCTTTGCACAGGGGACATACCAAAATATCAAGCAGCTTTTTGTCCATCGCATTTCGCCTTCAACAGATTTAACAGTTTCTCGCCGAATTCGGGCGGCAGGTGTGCGTCGACCGGCACGTACCAATGCCGCTCGCCCGCGATGCTCCGGCATTTGACCGCGTCTTTCTCGGTCATCAAGACTGGCGCATCGTCGCCGAAGCCGATATCCTCACGGCGGTAGGGATGGTGATCCGGGAACGCCGTCTCCTCGAATTCCAGATCCAGATCCCGAAGGTGGGCGAAAAAACGCTCCGGGTTGCCGATACCGGCGATGGCCCGCAGCTTCGCGCCGGCGAAATCGGCCAGCGGCTTTTTGAGAGTTTGATCCAAAAGGTTCACCGCATGATCGCCCGCCAGGGTCATGCCGAACTCACCCGACTGTGGCCTTCCCTGACACACCACCAGATCCACCTCGCCCAAGCGTTCGAGCGGTTCCCGCAGCGGACCTGCGGGCAGACACCGGCCATTACCGAAACGCCGCTCGCCGTCGATCACGGCGATTTCGACATCCCGGGCCAAGGCATAATGTTGCAGGCCGTCATCCGAGATCACAATATCGCAATCCGTCCGTTCCAAAAGGCTACGCCCGGCGACGGCACGCTCGGGGAAAACCATAACCGGACGACCGGTTCGGCGGGCGATCAGCAGGGGTTCGTCGCCGACTATGCGCGGATCGCTCTCCGATTCGACCGCCACCGGCCCCTGTAGCGTACTCCCTCCATACCCCCGACTGATAACGCCGGGCCGGTAACCGGCTTTCCGCAAAAACTCGACGAGCCAAACCACCAGGGGGGTTTTGCCCGTACCGCCCACGCTGAGATTGCCCACCACGATGACGGGGACCGTAAGGCGATCGGGCTGCTTGAACCCGAACCGATAAGCGGCCCGCCGAACCTTGACCGCTTGCAGAAACAGCGTCGAGAGCGGCCTCAGCAGAATGTTGGACGCACTGCCTTCATACCATTGGTGTTGCAGCCAGACGGCCAGGGCCAGTTTCATGCCCGTAGCGTGCCGCGCACTCAAGGCTGCTGTTCCGGCGAAGACTTGGCGGCGAAGGTGATATGCACAAAACCCAACTGACTCGCCGCGTCCAGGGCGCTCATTACGGCCTGGTGCGGGGTTTTCTGATCGGCGGCGATAATCAGCAACGGATCCTTGTTCTCGCCTGCCGCCTGCTGCAAGGCCTGTTTCAGCGTATCCACCCGGGTGTTGATCACCTGATGCTGATCGACCACATAACGTCCTTCCGCATCGATCACGACCTCCAGTCCCTTCTCTTCCGCCTGCTGCTGGGAACTGGCCTCGGGCAGAGAGACTTTCAACGCGGCTTCGCGGCTGAAAGTGGTGGTCAGCACCAGAAAAATCAGCAGCACGATCAACACGTCGATCATGGGAATGAGGTTCAGGTCGGGCTTGTTCTCCCGTTGCGGTCGGAAATTCATGGCGGAGCTCTCTTATTCTTCGCGTTCGCCGTGCATCATCTCGATCAGGCGCAGCGCCTCTTCCTCCATGCGCACGGCCAACTCGTCCACCCGCCCCTGGAAATAGCGGTGGAACATCAGGCTGGGGATCGCCACCGCCAGCCCGGATGCCGTGGCGATGAGGATTTCCGAAATGCCGCCGGCCAAGTGCGCGGGGTTGCTCAGCCCGGAAGCCATGGAGAAGGTGGAAAAGACCTTGATCATGCCCAACACGCTGCCGAGCAGGCCGAGATAGGGCGAGATCGATGCGATCGTACCGAGGGTATTCAAATACTTGCCGAGTTCATGCACCACCTGGCGGCCCGCCTGCTCGAGACTTTCCTTCATCACATCCCGCCCGTGTTTGTAATTCACGAGTCCCGCCGCGAGAATCGCCCCCAATGGCGAACTCACGCGCAACTGCCGGATATGCACGGCGTCCAGCTGGTTCTTGCGCTGTAATGCCCAGATCTGCGGCACCAGTTGGCGCGGCAGGATATTGCTGGTCCTCAGCGCCCAAAGGCGTTCGCCGATGATGGCCATTGCGACGATGGAACAGGCGATGATCGGCCACATGACCCAACCGCCCGCCTTGATGACTTCAAGCACGATTCATTCCCCCGAAAACCTAGCGATCTATTTCATTTTAACTCAAGGCCGGCGCACGGAGACAGTTAGAATGCGAGCCCCCGTCCTCCGCTCCCCCGGTTGTTTATCCACCCAGCCCCAAACGATCAGCAACGCGAGCAAGCTGACCCCCGCCGCCGCGCTATAGATCCACACCGGACCTTGCGAATCCCACAAGGCCCCGCTGTAGTAACTCCCCAGCATGCCGCCGAGTCCGTAGCTGAGGCTGCTGTACAAGGCCTGTCCCTTGCCGTGATGGGGCCCGGCAAAATATCGATGCACCAGATGGATCGCCGCCACATGAGAAGCGCCGAAAGTCGCGGCATGGAGAACCTGGGCGAACGCAACCAGGACCAGCTCTTGCACGAACCAGGCGATGATCAACCAGCGCAGGACGCCCAAGCCGATACTGACCAGCAGAATCCCCCTCAGACTGGAGCGCTGCAACAACCGATGCAGAAACACGAACAACACGATCTCGGCGAGCACGCCCAAGGCCCAGAGCTGACCGGTCGAACTGCTGTCGAAACCATTTGCCTTCAAGTAAATGGAAAAGAAGACATAGTAAGGCCCGTGCGCGATCTGGATCAGCATGAAGACCACCAAGAACGCGACCACCCGGGGCTGGCTGAGAATTTTCAGCAGGGACCCGTTGCCGTTCCCAACGACTCCGATGGAGCGCTCCGGAACCAGAAGGCTCGCCAAGCCCATACCGATGAACAGGATTAAGATCAGGATCGGCAGGCAATCGATCACGACGAACGTATCCAGCGCCTTGCCCACGGCCAGCACGGCGACGATGAAGCCGATGGAGCCCCACAGGCGGACGCGGCTGTAACGGTGCGCATCCTGGCCCAGATGGACCAGCGTCACCGCCTCGAACAGCGGCAGGGGCGCGTTCCAGAAAAAGCCGAAGGCAAACGTAATCAGGGCCAGCCAACGGAAACCGGACAGCCAGAACACCATGCCGAACCCGACAACGGTCAGGCAGGAGGCCATCCGGATCAACGGCATGCCGCGTCCGCTGCGGTCTGCCAGCCAACCCCACAGATTGGGCGAGATGAGCTTGGTGCCCGCTAACAGGGCCATTAGCTGGCCGATCTGGGCGGGAGTATACCCTTCGGCCTGGAGATAAAGCGCCCAGTAAGGCAAGAACGCGCCCAAGGCAGAAAAATAAAAGAAATAAAACCCGGACAGCCGCCAATAAGGAAGCTTCCTCGCAACGGGCATGGCTAACGTGCGAACAAGGCGAGCGGCATCACGAAGGGCCCGCCGGAACCGGCTTCAACTCCGTTGTCACATCCTGATTCTGGGCGCGGTGACGCAGATAATGATCCATCAGCACGATCGCCATCATCGCCTCGGCGATAGGCGTGGCGCGAATGCCGACGCAGGGATCGTGCCGGCCAGTGGTGATGACTTCCACCGGCTCGCCGCGCACGTTCACGCTCCGGCCCGGCAGACGCAGACTGGAAGTCGGTTTGAGGGCGATACTGGCGACGATGTCCTGTCCCGAGGAAATGCCACCCAGCACGCCGCCGGCGTGATTGCTGAGGAAACCTTCCGGACTGATTTCGTCACGGAATTGCGTGCCCCTGGCCTCGATGCAGGCGAAGCCATCGCCGATCTCCACGCCCTTCACCGCATTGATGCTCATCAGGGCATAGGCCAGCTCAGCATCCAGCCGGTCGAAGATCGGCTCGCCTAGACCCGGCGGAACGCCGGTCGCCACCACGTTGATTCGCGCCCCGATCGACTCGCCTTCCTTCCGCAACGCGTCCATATAAGCCTCCATCTCGGGGACCTTGTCGGGATCCGGGCAGAAGAACGGATTATTGCCGACTTCGTCCCAGACAAGACGGTGGATTTTAATCGGCCCAAGTTGAGAAAGGTAGCCGCGAATCTCTAAACCTAAGCGCTCTTTCAAATATTTCTTGGCGATGCCCCCCGCCGCGACCCGCATCGCCGTCTCCCGCGCAGAGGAGCGTCCGCCGCCCCGGTAATCGCGAAAGCCGTATTTCATGTGATAGGTGTAATCGGCATGGCCGGGACGGAAACGCTCGGCGATATTGGAATAATCCTTTGAACGCTGGTCGGTGTTCTCGATCAGCAAGCCGATGGGCGTACCCGTAGTCTTGCCCTCGAACACGCCGGACTGGATCTTCACCTCGTCCGCTTCTCGCCGCTGGGTAGTGTGCCGCGATGTGCCGGGCTTGCGTCGATCCAGATCTTCCTGGAGATCCGCCTCGCTCAGTTCAAGCCCCGGCGGACAGCCGTCCACGATGCAGCCGATCGCCGGCCCGTGGCTTTCGCCGAAGGACGTTACCGTGAACAGTTTGCCTAGGGTGTTTCCGGACATGGTTGTGGATTCAGAATCTCATAAATGGAACTAGCGGCACACGTTGGGTTACGGCTATCGCCTAACCCCACCTACATCAATTGACTGCGACACTCCCGAAGTTGCTCCGCCGTCAGTAGAAACACCCCGTCGCCGCCGCGTTCGAAATCCAGCCAATAGAAAGGGACTTCCGGATAGGCCTCCTCCAGAGCCTCGGCGCTGCTGCCGACTTCCACCACCAGAATACCGCCCGGTTTCAGATGGGCCTCCGCGCCCTGCAGGATGCGCCGTACGCAATCTAGACCGGTTTCACCGGACTCGAGCCCGAGCCTCGGCTCGGCATGGTATTCGAGGGGGAGCCGCCGCCATTCTTCCATATTCACGTAGGGCGGGTTGCTGACGATCAGATCGTAATGCCTGTCGCCGAGAGCGGCATACAGATCGGACTCCACAGCCCGGACGCTATCTTCAAGTTCGTGTTGGGCGATATTGATACACGTAACTTCGAGCGCTTCCGGCGAAATGTCGACCGCGTCAACCTCGCAGTTCGGAAAAGCATAGGCACAGGCGATGGCGATGCAGCCGCTGCCGGTGCAAAGATCGAGAATGTCGGTGACCGTATCCGGTTGACCGAACCACGGGCTGAACTGCTGTTCGATCAGCTCGGCAATGGGCGAGCGCGGCACCAACACGCGCTCATCGACATAGAACGACAAGCCGGCGAACAGAGCTTCATGGGTCAGATAGGCGGCGGGCTTGCGCTCGGCGATACGGCGCTCGATCAGATTTACCACCCGCACGCGTTCATCCGGCGCGAGCGTGGCGTTGAAATAACCGCCGGGCAGATCGTGGGGTTGATGGATCGCGTGCAGAACCAGGGCTGCGGCTTCGTCCAGGGCGTTTGCCGTGCCGTGGCCGAAGAACAGCTTCTCCTGCTTGAAGCGGCTGGCACCCCAGCGGATGTAGTCGCGGATCGTGGTCAGATGGGCCGTTACGGCCTCCGGGTTGTTCATGCCCTCGCTCAAGGATAAAGGCCGATGGCCTTCAGGCCAATGGTTTCGTCCAGGCCGAACATCAGGTTCATGTTCTGAACGGCCTGTCCCGCCGCGCCTTTGACCAGATTATCGATGACCGCCAGAATGACCAGAGTATCGCCGTTCATGGGCCGATGGATGGCGATCTGGCAGCGGTTGACGCCGCGCACGTTGCGGGTGTCGGGATGTGCCCCGGCCGGCATCACATCGACGAACGGCTCATCCCGATAACGGGTTTCGTACAACGCTTGCAAATCCGGCGCGGCGCCGTCCAGCTGTGCATAGATCGTGGCATGGATGCCCCGGATCATGGGGATCAGGTGCGGCACGAAGGTCAGGCCCACCGGTTGGCCGGCGGCCTTTTCCAATCCCTGGCGAATTTCCGGCCAGTGGCGATGCCCCTTGACGCTGTAAGCTTTCAAGCTCTCGCCGGCCTCGCTCATGAGCATGGGAATCTCGGCCTTTCGTCCTGCGCCGCTAACACCCGATTTGACGTCGGCGATCAGGTTATCCAAGCGAATCGCGCCAGTTTCGATCAGCGGCAACAAGCCCAACTGTACCGCAGTGGGATAGCAGCCCGGACAGGCGATCAGGCGCGCCGAGCGAATCGGCTCGCGGTTGACCTCCGGCAAACCGTAAACCGCCTCTTTCAGCAGATCCGGGCAGGCGTGGGGTTCTCCGTACCACTGCTGCCAAACCTCAGCATCCTTGAGCCGAAAATCGGCGGCGAGATCGATGAGTTTCACTCTGCGGGCGAGCAATGCTTCGGCCATACGCATGGCCGTCCCATTGGGCGTGGCAAAGAACACCACATCGCATTCGGCCAAAATTTCGGCGTCCGGTTCGCTGAATTCGGCATTCACGAAACCGCGCAGATTGGGATACAGCTCATCCACCGGCCTGCCGGCGTCGGCACGGGAGGTGACCGCCTTGATGCGGACGCTCGGGTGCAGGGCCAGAATTCTGAGGAGTTCGACGCCCGTGTAACCGGTGCCGCCAACGATGCCCGCCTGAATCATGATGTCTGTGTCCTGCCTATTCGACGATGAGGAACACCGAGGTAGCGCCCTTAAGGCCGCTTGTACGCGTTATTTGACCGCACAGAATATACCGTAACAGCCCAGCCCGTCGCGAAAAATCCGGTACTGATTGAGCGCGGTATAGAAATTCCCGCTTTGGGCCGACGTCCGTAGCCGAGACCAGGCCATCAGTTTCTGCATGGGCCAAGTCAGCAGCGCCGTTCGGTACAAGCGCCGGGAAGACGGAATGATATTCATCGTCGCATTCCGGAATCGGATATCGTGAAATCCGCATTGTTCCAGGTAGCGGCGGAACTCATCGGGCGTCGCCAGATTCGGTATCTGCCAGCCGTTCAAACAGGTTCTCACAATCCGCCATTGCGCTTCGGTGAACTGCCGCTTGAGCGCGTAACCGTCCGCACAGACCAGACGGCCGCCCGCTTTCAGGATACGCAGGGCTTCCTGGATGAAGGCGCGTTTATCCAAGGCGTGGCAAATGCTCTCGATACCCCAGACCACGTCGAAGGTTTCATCCTCGAATGGTGTCGCGCAGAAATCCGCCCTCTGAAAATCGGCCAGTTCGCTCAAGCCGCGTTTGGCGGCGTTTTTTCCGGCCAGCTCGACCTGGAATTCGCTCAGGGTGATGCCGGTGACGCGCGCGCCATAATGCTCCGCCAGCCAAAGGGAACTGCCGCCGATGCCGCAACCGGCGTCCAGAATCCGGCTGCCGGGCCGAATTTGCGCCATTTCCGCCAATTCCCGGTTCATGTTCATCAGGGACTGGCTGTGGCTCTTGGTTTCAGAGTCCCAGAAGCCGTAGTGGATGGCAAGGTTCCGGGCATCCAGCCAGGAAGTCCGGTAATCCCAGTGGCACTCGTTGTAGTACCGGACGATATCTTCCTTCAACGTTTCGGTCGTGCTGGCGCGATAGTCCTGGCCTGGAACCAATGAGGTCATGAGAATTTCGTCCGCATAAGTAACGCATGAATTATGAATTAAGGAGCAACGCGACTTTCTGCGGCCACGGCCGGCTCACTGCAAAACCCGACGCCACACCGCTTGGCAGGTCTATTCCGATGCGCCGTAAGCTTCGACCTTGGACTTCAGCTTCTGCCCGGGCTTGAACGTCACAACACGCCGGGCCGTGATGGGGATTTCCTCACCGGTTTTCGGATTGCGGCCCGGCCTCTGTTTTTTGTCGCGTAGGTCGAAATTGCCGAACCCCGACAGTTTCACCGGGCTCCCCAGTTCCAGTGCGGTCTTGATTTCCTCGAAAAAATGATCCACTAGCAGCTTGGCGTCCCGTTTGTTAAGGCTTAGCTCGTCCAGCAGTTTCTCCACTAAATCGGCTTTGGTCAATGCCATGAGTTCAATCTCTCAGTTTCGCGTCAAATTCTTTCGAGAGGAGAGCCAGCACGTCCGCAATAACCGCATCGACTCTCTCGTCCGTCAGGGTTTCGGCATCGTCCTGAAGAACCAGCCCAAGAGCGATGCTCTTCTTGCCCGATTCGACGCCCTGCCCCCGGTAAACGTCGAAGATGAGGACTTGCCGGATCAGGGCAGGATATTGGCCTTGTATGGAGGTGGCCAGGCGAGTGGCGTCCACCTGTTCGGCGACGATCACCGCGATGTCGCGACGAACCTGAGGGAATTTCGACAGGCTCTTGAACGCCGGGATCGCTCTTTGCAGGAGCAGATTCTGATCCACTTCGAATAGATACACGGATGTTTCGAATCCGAATTCTTTTTCCAGGCGCGGATGCAGCATGCCCAGCCAGCCTAGCCGCTTCCTCCCTTCGATCAGGACTTCGGCACTCTGCCCCGGATGCAGGGCAGGATGTTGGCCGGCGACGAAGAGGGCATCGGCTTCATGTCCGGCGAGCCTGAGGATGGCCTCCAGATCGGCCTTCAGATCGAAGAAATCGACCGCGCGCGCGGGCTCGCCCCACTGTTCCGGATGCACGGAACCCATTGCCAGGCCGGCCAGAGATTTCTCCTGTGTGATTTCGCCATCACGCCGGCTAAACTTGAGTCCCGCCTCGAACAAGCGAATCCGGGTCTGCTGGCGATTGCTGTTTCGCTGCGCCGCCTCCAGCAAGCCGCACCAGAGCCCGGTGCGCATCACCGCCAGATCGGAGGCAATCGGGTTCTTCAGCGCAAGACCTTCGGTGCCGGGTTCGATCAGCGCCTGTTTGGCGCCATCCACGAAGCTGTAGGTGATGGCTTCCTGATAGCCGCGATCGATCAGGACATCCTTGACTCGCTCCACATCCAGCACGCCTTCGGATTCCGGCTGCAATTCCATGCGCATCGTCGGACGGCGCCTCGGAATCTGATCGTAGCCGTAAACACGGCCGATTTCCTCGATCAGGTCGGCCTCGATCGCAATGTCGAAACGGAAACTGGGCGGGATGACCCGCCAGCCTTCGGGATGGGGCTCCAACCTCATGCCGAGACGTACCAACAATTCGGCCGTCTCCTCACCGGGGATAGGCACCCCCAACAGTTGGCTGACCCGCTCTTGCCGCAACAGAATGGGAGGGCGCAGGGGAAGATGCGATTCCGCCACCGCCTCGACGATCGGACCCGCTGCACCCCCGGCGATGGCGAGCAACAGCTCGGTCGCCCGCTCGATCGCGCGCGGTTGTAATTCGGGATCGACGCCGCGCTCGAAACGGTGGGATGAGTCGGTTGTCAGGCCGAAGCGGCGGGCCTTGCCCAGAATGGCCGCGGGCGCGAAGAAGGCGCATTCGAGAAAAATGTCGACGGTGCCTTCGCCCACCGCCGAGTCCTTGCCGCCCATGATGCCCGCCAGCGCCAGGGGGCGCTGTTCGTCGGCGATGACCAGAACCTCCTCGTCCAGGGTGATTTCCTGATCATTCAGCAGGAAGAGCTTTTCACCGGGGGTTGCGAAGCGTACGCGAACGCCCCCTTCGAGTCTGGCCGCATCGAATGCATGCAAAGGCTGGCCCAACTCCAATAACACATAGTTGGTGACATCAACGACCGGGCCCAGCGAGCGGATTCCGGAGCGGCGCAAGCGCTCTCGCATCCACAGCGGAGTTTCGGCTCGCTGGTTGACGCCCGAGATCACCCGGCCGAGATAGCGTGGACAAGCCTCGGGCGCATCCACTTTGACCTGCAGCGTCGAACCGATGATCGCCGCAGTTGCAGGCGCATTCGGCACACTCCAATCCATCTTATTGAGCAGCGCCACTTCGCGGGCTATACCCTGGACACTGAGACAATCGGCCCGGTTCGGGGTCAAATCGACCTCAACAATGGCGTCGTCAAGTTGCAGATAGTCGCGCAGGTCGCGACCAACTGGCGCGTCCGCGGGCAAGGCCATCAGGCCGCTCTGGGGATCGTCGATGCCGAGTTCCTTGGCCGAGCACAACATACCATGGGAGAGAACGCCGCGCAGTTCGGACGGCTTGATTCCAAGACCGCCCGGCAACATCGCGCCCTCGATGGCCAGCGGGGCCTTCATGCCCACATGCACGTTGGGCGCGCCGCAAACGATGGTCAGCGGCGATGGGCCGCCGGCCGCGACCCGGCAAATTCTCAGTCGATCGGCCTGGGGATGGGGCGCAACCTCCAGAATTTCTCCGACCACCACGCCATGGAACGATCCCGCGACCGGCTCGACGCTATCGACTTCCAAGCCGGCCATAGTCAGTTGCGCGACGAGTCGATCCGTCGCGACGGGCGGATCGACGTATTCTCTCAACCAGTCCTCGCTAAAGCGCATGGTGCAACCTTCTCCCTTTGATTCCGCCGCTCAAGAGGCCCTGAACTGATGAAGAAACCTGAGATCGTTCTCGAAGAACATCCTCAAGTCGTTGATGCCGTAACGCAGCATAGCCAAACGCTCCACGCCCATGCCGAAGGCAAAGCCGGAGTAACGCTCGGCATCGATGTCCACGAACCCGAATACCCGGGGATGAATCATGCCGCAGCCCATCACTTCCAGCCAGCCGGTCTGACCGCATACCCGGCAGCCTTCGCCGCTACACATGACGCATTCGATGTCAACCTCCGCGGAAGGCTCGGTGAACGGGAAATACGAGGGCCTAAAGCGCACCTCGACATCCTTTTCGAAGAACAGGGTTAGGAACTCGTAAAGAATCCCCTTCAGATCCGCGAAGCTCACCCCTTCGTCCACCAGAAAACCCTCGACCTGGTGGAACATTGGCGTATGGGTCAGATCGGAATCGCAGCGGTACACCCGCCCCGGCGCGATAATACGCAGCGGTGCGCTGTGGTTTTCCATCACCCGTACTTGTACCGGGGAGGTATGCGTTCTCAGCAGCGTGTGCTCGTCGAAATAGAAGGTGTCGTGCATCGCACGCGCGGGATGCGAAGCGGGGATGTTGAGGGCTTCGAAATTGTGATAATCATCCTCGATTTCCGGTCCCTCAACGATCCTGAATCCCACATTTTTGAACAGCCGGCAGATTCGCCTCAAGGTCAGCGTTACGGGATGCAGGCCGCCGCCATTCTGGCCTCGGCCCGGCAGAGTCACATCGATGGTTTCGCGGCTCAGCCGCTCGGCCAACTGCCGATCCTGAAGCACCTGCTTGCGCGCTTCCAAGGCCGCCTGGAATTCGTCGCGCGCCCGATTGATGATCTGACCCGCATCACGCCGCTCGTCGGGGGATAGCTTGCCCAGCTCTTTCATGCGCTCGGTGAAGGCGCCTTTTTTTCCGAGGTATTGAACCCTCACTTGGTCCAGCTGGGCTAAGGTATCGGTTTCAGCAAGCTGTCTCTTAGCTTCCGGGAGGATGTCATCGACGGTGGTTGTCACTGCCTGCTCGCACAAACGACAATCGGGGAGGGGCGGGAAAGATTCAGCGAAGTCCTTCCCGCTGAGTGGAAGGCGCTATCAAGCCTGGGCCAATTTGGCCAACTCGGCGAAGGCTTCTTTGTCGTATACGGCCAGATCGGCCAAAACCTTGCGGTCGAGTTCGATCGATGCCTTTTTGAGTCCGTCCATGAAACGGCTGTAGGACAATCCGCACTCGCGCGCCGCAGCGTTGATGCGAGTGATCCAAAGGGCGCGGAACTGACGTTTTCTTTGCTTGCGGTCGCGATAGGCGTATTGACCGGCCTTGATGACCGCCTGTTTGGCGACCCGGAACACGCGGCTGCGGGCGCCATAATAGCCCCTAGCCTGCTTGAGAACTTTTTTGTGTCTGGCGCGCGCGGTGACGCCACGTTTCACTCTGGGCATGGAATATCCCCTCTCTCGTTAAACCAAAATTAATCAGACGTAGGGCAAAAGCCGGTTCGCGCCCGGCAAATCCGAGGCATGCAGCATGCCGGCATGGCGCAACTGTCTCTTCCGCTTGGTGGTTTTCTTGGTCAAGATGTGGCGGCGATGGGAATGATTGCACTTCAAACCGCCGGAAGCCGTGCGGCGAAATCTTTTCGCTGCGCCACGATTGCTTTTGATCTTTGGCATTTACGATTACTCCAAATTGGTCTTCAGGTTTTTTTCTTTTTCGGCGAAAGGGTCATGCTCAACTGCTTGCCTTCCAGCTTGGGAAATTGCTCGACTGTTGCATACTCCTGCAAATCGGTCTCGATCCTTTTCAGCAAATCCATTCCCAACTCCCTGTGGGACAATTCCCGGCCGCGGAACCGAACGGTAATTTTGGCCTTGTCGCCGTCATTGAGAAACCGGATGAGATTGCGCAGCTTGATCTGGTAATCGCCTTCGTCGGTTCCCGGCCTAAATTTGACTTCCTTGATGTGGATCAGCTTTTGCTTCTTCTTGGCCGCCTGCAGCTTCTTGCTTTGCTCGAACCGGTACTTACCGTAATCCATGACCCGACAGACCGGCGGTTCGGCGCTGGGCGAAATTTCCACCAAGTCGAGTTCGGCTTCGAACGCTATTTGCTTCGCTTCACGGCTTGAAACAATCCCTAACTGCTGACCGTCGGGTCCGATCAGCCGGACCTGGGGCCAAGTGATCTCATCGTTCAGGCGCGGCTCTTTTCTATCGTTCGCAGTGATACCCTATTCCTCCAACAAAAAATTTAAGCAATGACAGCCCGTCTCGTGACTTCGTCGACGAGCTTTTGGACGATATCCGGCAAGCTGAAACTGCCCAGATCGTTCCCTCTTTGCGTGCGCACGGTGACGGTTCCCGCCTCAACTTCCTTGTCGCCGACAATCAGAAGATAAGGCACCCGTTGCATAGAGTGCTCGCGGATTTTAAAGCCGATCTTCTCATTTCTCAAGTCGCAATTAACCCGGAAGCCTTTTGCGCTCAACTCTTTAGCCACATTTTCCCCATAATCGGCCTGACGGTCTGTGATATTCAGGACCATCACCTGAACGGGCGCCAGCCACAACGGGAAATAACCTGCGTAGTGCTCGATCAGGATGCCGATGAAGCGCTCCATGGAGCCCAGGATCGCACGATGCAACATGACGGGCGTCTGCTTGGAACCGTTTTCGGCGACATACACCGCACCGAGCCGCTCGGGCATGGAAAAATCCACCTGGACGGTACCGCATTGCCAGACACGGCCAAGGCAGTCCTTCAGCGAAAACTCGATCTTGGGCCCGTAAAATGCGCCTTCGCCGGGCTGCAGCTCCCAAACCAGACCTTTGCTGTCCAGCGCGGTTCGCAGCGCCGCCTCGGCTTTGTCCCAAACCTCATCCGAACCGACCCGCTTGGCCGGACGCGTCGAGAGCTTGACCAGCACCTCGTGGAAGCCGAAGTCGGCGTAGACCCGGTGCAAAAGGTCAATGAACCGGCACACCTCGTCCTGCACTTGGTCCTCGGTACAGAAAATGTGCGCGTCATCCTGGGTGAAACCACGCACGCGCATGATGCCGTGCAGCACGCCGGAAAGCTCGTTGCGGTGGCAGGAGCCGAATTCGGCCAGGCGCAGCGGTAAATCCCGATAGCTCTTCAAACCCTGATTGTATACCTGGATGTGGCAAGGGCAATTCATGGGTTTGATGGCGAAATCCCGCTCCTCGGAATTCGTGGTGAACATCTCGTCCTGGAACTTCTCCCAGTGACCGGACTTCTCCCACAAGCTGCGGCCAACGATCAGCGGCGTCCTGATTTCCTGATAACCGTTGTCGCGGAACACCCGCCGCATGTATTGTTCGACCGTCTGCCACAGCGTCCAACCGGCGGGATGCCAGAACACCATACCCGGCGCCTCGTCCTGCAAGTGGAACAGTTTCAGTGCTTTGGCGATCTTGCGGTGATCGCGCTTTTCCGCCTCTTCCAGGCGATGCAGGTATTCCTTCAGATCCTTCTTGTCCGCCCAGGCCGTGCCGTAGATGCGTTGCAGCATCTCATTGCCGGAATCGCCGCGCCAGTAAGCGCCAGCGATCTTCATCAGCTTGAAGGCTTTCAGTTTGCCGGTGTCCGGCACATGCGGCCCACGGCACAGATCGGTGAAATCGCCCTGAGAATATAGAGAGACTTCTTGATCCTCTGGGATATCCTCGATGATCTTCGCCTTGTATTCCTCGCCCAAGCCACGAAAAAACTGGATTGCCTGATCGCGCGGCAAGACGTTGCGACTGACTTCCAACTCCTGCCCGGCGAGCTCTTCCATCTTCTTTTCGATGGCTTGGAGATCTTCAGGCGTAAAAGGACGTTCAAAAGCGAAATCGTAGTAGAAACCGTCCTCGACCACGGGACCTATGGTGACTTGAGCGGATGGGTACAAGGCCTTGACGGCTTGGGCCAAAAGATGTGCCGTCGAATGACGGATGATTTCCAGACCTTCCGCATCGCGACCGGTGACAATCGCGACCCTGGCGTCGCTAGCGATCTCAAAGGAAAGATCGACGAGCCGCCCATTCACTTTCCCGGCCAAGGCCGCCCGCGCCAAACCGGTGCCGATAGACTCGGCCACCTGGCGCAGCGTGACGGCGCGATCGAATTCGCGCTTGGAGCCATCGGGAAGCGTAATTACGGGCATCTTGCGGGCAATCGGATCACAACAACATTAACAAAAAAGCATCGCGTTGCGATGCTTTCGGAATTGGTAGGCGCGATTGGAGTTGAACCAACGACCCCCACCATGTCAAGGTGGTGCTCTAACCAACTGAGCTACGCGCCTGCGTTAGGCCATCTATTTATTGAAACAATTATAATGGCGTTTGCGGCGAAAAGGAAGATTATTATGGAATGCCATATTCGCCGGGCGAATTGCTTAATTTGTTGCGGAGTCACTGTACTCTCGAATCGATTCGAGCAAGGGGATGAACATTCGGTCAACCGCGCTTGAAAATCAGGCGGGCTTATAACTCCAACCCCTAAATCGCAATAACAGCAGCAAGCCTGGAATCGCCATTGCCGAGCAAGCGATGAAAAAAGTCTGCCATCCCACCAGGCTCGCCAACCAGCCGCTGGGCGCGGCGATCAGCACACGGGGCACGCCCATCAGGCTCGACAGCAGAGCATACTGGGTCGCAGTGAAACGCTTATCGGTCTGGCTGGCCATGAAGGCAATGAACGAGGCAGTCCCCATACCGGCGGATAAATTTTCGAAGCTGATAACCGCGATCAGTGCGATCAGGTTGGCGCCGGTTAGGGTCAGAATCACGAAGGCCGCAGTGGAAAGCGCTTGCAGCAGGCCAAACTGCCATAGCGTGGCGTAAATGCCGTAGCGAAGGATGAGTGCACCGCCCGACAACCCGCCCAGCACGGTCGCCCAGAAACCGAAAAGTTTCACCACCGCACCGATTTCGGTCTTGCTATAGCCGATGTCCAGATAAAACGGGGTGGTCATCTGACTCGCCACCGTGTCGCCCATCTTGTAAAGCAGGATAAAAAAAAGTATCCAGAACGCGTCCCGACGTTGAAAAAACTCGAGAAACGGTTGGACGACGGCCTCCCCCAAAGAGCGGGGGATATTCGACGCCTCCCGTGGTTCGGGCGCCAACCAACTCACCAGAAGGCCGCTCAGCATGACTGCCGCCATAAGCAGATAAACTTGCGAAAAACGGATGAAATCGGCGAGGATCAAACCGCCGCCGGACGCCAACAGCATTCCCAGTCGGTAACCGTTGACGTAAAGCGAAGCACCGAGTCCCTGCTCCCGATCGGCCAGGCTTTCGCGGCGGTAAGCGTCGATCAGCGTATCCTGGGAGGCGGAAAAGAAAGTCACCAGAAACGCGATGCCGGCGAGAACGCCGGGATTTTGCACTGGTTCGGCAAACGCTAGCGCGGCAATCGCCATCGCCAGCAAAACTTGCACGATGATAAGCCAACCGCGCCGACGCCCGATCCGCGACAGCTTGAAACGATCGAACAAAGGCGCCCACAGAAATTTACAGGTGTAGGGCAGGCCGACCAGGGCAAACAGGCCAATGGTGGCCAGATCGACACCCTCCTCCGTCATCCAAGCCTGCATCACGGAGCCCGTTAGCAACAAGGGCAAGCCGCCATAAAATCCCATCAGAAAAGCGGTCAACATCCGCCCGCTGAGGAAAACCCTATAGAGAGGCGTAGAGCTAGAAGGGATAGTCATAGTCGATGATAAGCGGGGCGTGGTCGGAAAAACGTTCGTCTTTGTAGATGGCGACTGCGCGAATTTTGCCGCGCAAACTGGGACTGACAACTTGGTAGTCAATACGCCAACCGACGTTTTTAGCCCAAGCCTGACCTCGATTCGACCACCAGGTATATTGCTCAGGTTCCTGGTTGACCACACGAAACGCGTCCACCCATTTTTCCCGTTCGAAAAGTTCACCCATCCAAGCCCGCTCTTCCGGAAGAAAGCCGGAGTTTTTCTGGTTCGAACGCCAGTTTTTCAAATCGATGGGTTTATGAGCGATATTCCAGTCGCCGCAAATAATGAAATCCCGTCCCGAAGCCGCAGATTCGCGCATGATCGGCATGAAACGCCCTAGGAAATCGAATTTGACCGCCTGGCGCTCCTCGCTGGACGAACCGGACGGCACATAAAGTGAAACGACGCTGAGATTGCCGAACCGGGCTTCCAGGTAGCGCCCTTCTGCGTCGATGTCGGGCCATCCGAGCCCTTGAATGACCTCGTCCGGCTCCCGGCGCGCATAAAGCGCCACGCCACTGTAACCCTTTTTGATGGCGTCCAGATAATAGCATTGGAAGCCTTTCGGCCAAAAAGCGGCATCCTCGAGTTGGCCGATCTGGACTTTGGTTTCCTGTAAGCAGACGACATCGGCGTATTGTTTGACCAGCCAGCCGAAAAAACCCTTACGCGCGGCCGAACGGACCCCGTTGACGTTAATAGTGATGATACGCATCGAGAGTGCGGCGAAAATTAACAAAGCAACCGGATAGCTCGCCTTTCACCAGTCGCGGCCGGTACCTCCATTAGCACGGGTTCCCATTGACCGGAATAGAGTTCGTTCGCCGGCGATTGCTCGATCATCATCTTGCGACTAACAGCACGATTGAGTAACATGAAGCGTTTGTTTCAATTGATGTTTGAGGAGAAACGCCTGTCATGAAGTCGGAAATTCATCCTGAATACAAGACCATCACCGTCAACTGCAGCTGCGGCAATGTTTTCGAAACCAAGTCGACGACCTGCAAAGACTTGCACGTTGAAGTGTGCGCAGCGTGCCACCCATTTTATACGGGCAAGCAAAGGCTAGTCGACACCGCCGGTCGTGTAGACAAGTTCCGTCGCAAGTACGCCAGGACCTAAGGTGCTGCCAACGCATGGCCGCCCGTCGATTCGCCGATCCCTGCCGGCCAAAATGCTCACGGCACGCAATCAAACTTCAAGGAGATTACCGTGCCTGAAGATACGATTACGGTCGTCGACAACCGCACCGGCAGCAAGGTGGACTTTCCCATCGTCAAGGGCACGATGGGACAGGCAACCGTCGATATCGGGGCGCTGAACTCGCAGCTCGGTTATTTGAGTTACGATTCTGGGTTTGTGTCGACCGCCAGCTGCAAGAGCTCGATCACGTTCATCGACGGCGATGCCGGCATTCTGCTTTACCGCGGTTATCCGATCGAACAGCTGGCCGAGCGCAGCACATTCCTCGAAGTCGCCTACCTGCTCATGTATGGCGAATTGCCAACCAGGCCCCAACTCGAGGAGTTCAATGCCGAGATTGCGAGTAACGCGATGATTCATGAGGCATTGCGGAATTTCTTCAGCGGTTTCCATTATGATGCCCATCCCATGGCGATGATGGTCGGTGTTGTGGGCTCGCTTTCAGCCTTCTACCATAGCGAACTCAATATCAAGCGCAGGGAGCACCGAAGGAAGTCCGCCATGCGGCTACTGGCCAAAATGCCCACCATCGCGGCTGCCTGTTACCGGCATTCCGTCGGCATGCCTTTTGTGTATCCCCGCAGTGACTTGGGCTACTGTGAGAACTTTTTGAACATGATGTTCTCGGTACCCGGACAGACTCAGCATGTGGATCCCATCGCGGCCAAGGTGCTGAACCTGCTGTTTATTCTGCATGCGGATCATGAGCAAAATGCCAGTACCTCGACGGTTCGTTTGGCCAGCAGCACGGGTGCCAATCCGTACGCCTGCATTGCAGGCGGCATCGCTGCATTGTGGGGTCCCGCGCACGGCGGTGCCAACGAGGCCGTGATTAGGATGCTGGCGGAAATCGGTGACGTGAGCCGCATTCCGGAGTATATCGCCCGCGCCAAGGACAAGAACGATCCGTTCAGGCTGATGGGCTTCGGTCACCGCGTCTACAAGAATTTCGACCCGCGCGCGACCATCATCCGCAAAGCCTGTCATGCGGTTCTGGACAAACTGTCCTGCAAGGATCCGCTGTTCGATTTGGCGCTGGCCCTGGAGGAAATCGCACTTAAAGATGAGTATTTCATTGAGAGGCGACTGTATCCGAACGTGGATTTCTACTCGGGCATCATCTACAAGGCTCTGGGCATTCCCATCAACATGTTCACCGTCATGTTTGCCATCGCGCGCACGGCCGGGTGGGTTGCCCACTGGTTGGAAATGAAAGCCGACCCCTCCGAGCGTATCGCAAGACCGCGTCAACTGTATGTGGGACCGTCCCCACGCGAGTATTTACCCATGGAGCAACGCCAAGCGGGCCCGGCAACCGCATAGCATGCAGAAGGTCGCACCAGGGGTGTTAAAGAACCGGACACGCCGCCTTATGTAACCCAGATCGGTTCTTGTCATTCAATGTTTTAAGTTTCTACATGAGGGGCTTTCTGGGTTGAGCCGATCAAATCCGCCAACTCCTTCAAGGAGCAGCCTGGCAACCGGCCCCCTTTCCTTTTCAGGCTTCTGCCTTTCAAATCGGGCGGGAACAAAAGCAACTCCATCGGGGTTCCGTCCACATAAAAGACCAGCATAGGATAACCGCCAGACCGGTCGACACCCAGGGGAACCATGTGGGATTTCTCCTCAAACGGAATACGGGCATCCAATAACTTTCTGATCACGTCTTCTGGCGCATCGGGGAATAAATGCAAGGTGACCGGAGTGAATTTGCCCGCGCTACCGTCCCAAACACCACCCACCAATAGCGGCGAAAATGCTTCGAGAAACTGCATAGCTTCGGCCGCGAGCTTGCGCAGACGAGCGATGTGCAACGCCTGGGCAGCAGGCCGATAGAGACTGTGGTAATCGATCAGCGCCGCATCGATGTCCTCGACGCGAGGAAGATTCCGGGTTGACTCCGCGCCCACTCGCAAAGCGGCTTTTCGCCTCGCAGCCCAGTGGTTGTGGACACCTTCTTCCACCATGATCCGGGCAGCTTCCTGCGCGATCTGCAGCCTGATTTTTTCTTTCACACTCATGAGGCGAAAACCCGCGCCCCATTCAGAACAGTGATTCGATGGTCTTTCCGCCGGCGCCGCCCGGCTCGCGAGGCGGTGCGGCGGGTGGGGTCGATTCAGGACTCCTTTCGGACGCGCCATCCGCCGGACTCGGGGGCGCGAAAAAATCCGGTGGAGCGGCGTAATACCGCGGCACGCGATCCGAGGGAAAGATCTCGAACAAACCACGCGGACTGCCCGGCACCGCCAGCATGCCGGTGGCGGGGTCAATTCTGGCGGTGGTCAAGCCGTCCGGCTGGGGGAAAAGGCGTTCGGGAATATCCTTAAGTGCCTCCTGCATGAAATTGATCCACATGGGCAATGCTGCGTGACCACCCGTTTCCCCATCTCCTAAAGGCTTGGACGAGTCGAAGCCCAACCAGGCAATGGCTACCAAACCGGGTACGTAGCCGTTGAACCAAGCGTCACGCTGCTCGTTCGTGGTACCCGTCTTACCAGCCAGATCGCTACGACCCAACTGAAGTGCACGAGTCGCCGTACCTTCCCGAACGACATCCTGCAACATGGAATTCATCATGTAATGAACCTGCGGTGAAAGCACGCGTGGCGCCACGTTTTCCTGCTGTCCGGACGCCCCCGCACAGTCCGGGCAAGCAACTGGCGGCGTCGCCTGAAACAGCGTCTCGCCGTCCTGTATCTGGATACGGTCGATCAAATAAGGGTCGACGCGGAATCCTCCGTTGGCGAACACCGCATAGGCCTGCGCCATTTTTAGGGGCGTCGCGGTTCCGCTGCCCAAGGCCAGCGAAAGGGACCGCGGCAAGTCTTCCGTGCCGAAACCGAACTGCCGCGCGGCTTCGATGGCCTTCTTCAGGCCTATCTTGCGCAGGAGGCGAATGGAAACGAGATTGCGGGACTTCACCAGAGCCACCCGCAGACGCGTCGGTCCATAAAACTTGCCACTATAGTTCTGCGGACGCCATGCTCCGCCCTCCACGGACGGATCATAATAAATTATGGGTGCGTCATTGATGACGCTAGCGGGCGTGAAACCCGCATCTAGCGCCGCGGCGTAGAGGATCGGCTTGAAGCCAGAACCCGGCTGGCGTTGCGCCTGAGTCACCCGGTTAAATTTGCTGCGGGAATATTCGAACCCGCCCGCCAGGGCGACAATGCCGCCTTTTGCGGGATCGAGTGAAACCAACGCGCCATCGGCTTCCGGCACCTGAGTGAGCTGCCATGTCCCGTCGCCAGTTTCGCGTAACCGCACGATATCGCCGGTTTTCAGAACCTCCTTGACGCTCCGCGGAACCGGCCCCTGAGCGTCTTCGGTGAGATATTTTCTCGCCCATTTCACCCCATCCCAGCCGAGCTCCAGTCGATTGGCAGCCCCAAGATAAACGTTCGCGAAGCGCTCGCTGACGGCGAGCACGATCCCGGCCACAGTGTCGCCAATTTGCGGAAAAGCGGCCAATTGTTCATCCCAATTTTTCTCTTCCCTGAACTTTCTTAGATCGATACGCCGCTGAGGCCCTCGATAACCGTGCCGCTCGTCATAGTCGTGCAAGGCGAGTCGCAGTGACTTCTCCGCGGCGATCTGTAAGCGACTGTCGATCGTCGTATAGACCTTGTAGCCGTTAATGTAAGCATTGTCGCCATATTGCTGGTACATCTCGGCACGGACCATTTCGGCGACATGCGGCGCGTTCAACTCGACCATCGGCGTGTGCAGCTTGGCGGTCACCGGTTCGGCTATGGCGGCCTGGTATTGGTTGTCGTCGATATATTGGAGTTTGAGCATGCGCTTGAGCACGTAATCCCGTCGCGTCAATGCCCGTTCCGGATTTGTGATGGGATTAAAACTGGAGGGTGCTTTCGGCAGACCCGCAATCATCGCCATTTCAGAGAGGCTGAGTTCGTCAATATGCTTGCCGAAATAGACCTGCGCTGCCGCATCGATCCCATAGGCATGATGGCCGAAATAAATCTTGTTGAGGTAAAGCTCCAAAATCTGCTGCTTGGGCAACTTCGATTCGATCTGGATCGCGAGCAAAATCTCGTTGATTTTACGAAAAAAGGTTTTTTCGCTGCTGAGGAAGAAGTTTCGCGCCACCTGCATGGTAATGGTGCTTCCACCCTGGCGTTTCTCGCCGGTCCTGAGAAACGTGAAAGCCGCCCGCAATAAGCCCTGATAATCCACTCCTGGGTGTTCGAAAAAACGATCATCCTCCGCCGCCAAGAACGCGTGGATCGCCTGCCGAGGAACGTCGGCAAAACCGACCGGGCTACGTTTCTTCTCGCCGTATTGCGCCATCAACTTACCGTCCCTGCTATAAATACTCATAGGAATTTGATAGCGCACGTCGCGAAGCACCTCGATATCCGGCAGTTGGGATTCGAGATAGCGGTACAATGCGAATGAGGCGAGCCCTCCCAACGCGGCTCCGGCCAAAAGGCCTAGCAGCATGAAACGGACTAATCGTTGGAAAAAGCGGGGGGAATTGCGTTTGTTTCGGGATCTAGCCACGCGCTGATCTTTAGGGGTCTTCGACAGAGTGCTAACCGCCTGCCCTCAAGCGCGCCAAGGCTTAACCGCGCGCCTGATTGGCCATCTTAGGCAAACTAAAAATTGCTACTATACTACAGAACAAGCTTTGGGCGCCGGTTGTTTCGCAATCGAGCTTAACCTAAGTCTTCAGTCGGGGGACGAGCAAAGGAACTCGGGCATGTTTTTTTTGAAACGCACTAAACCACTATTACTGGGCATCGACATCAGCACAGCCGCGATTAAGCTGCTGGAGCTGAGCAAGACGGGCGCGCGCTATCGAGTAGAAAGCTATGCGGTTGCGCCGCTGCCGCAAGATGCCGTGGTGGACAAGACCATCGCCAACGTGGAAACAATTGGTAACATCATCAAGACGGTCGTCAACCAATCGGGAACCAAGTTAAAGCATGTGGCCGTGGCGGTCGCCAGCTCCTCGGTCATTACCAAGGTGATTTCCATGCCAGCTTCGCTGACGAGCGAAGAATTGGAAGCCCAGATCGAACTGGAGGCCGATCAATACATTCCCTACGCCCTCGACGAAGTCAGCCTGGATTTTGAAGTGCTTGGTCGGAGTGAGAAAAATTCGGAGATGGAAGATGTTTTGTTGGTCGCATCGCGCCGAGAAAACGTGGAGGACCGGGTCGCAGCGTTGGAATTGGCTGGGTTAAAAGTGGAAATCGTGGACGTGGAATCCTACGCCCTGGAAAACGCATTCAGCCTCGTCCTTGACCAGCTTCCCGAAGCCAATTCCGGCATGACCGTCGCTATAGCTGATATCGGAGCGACGATGACCACGCTGAATGTACTGCATAGAAACCGCATCATTTATACTCGGGAACAGGGGTTCGGCGGCAAGCAGCTTACCGAGGAAATTCAACGCCGCTACGGCCTCTCCTATGAGGAAGCCGGGCTGGCCAAAAAGCATGGCGGATTGCCCGATAACTACACATCTGAGGTTCTGGAGCCGTTCAAACAAGCGATGGCCCAGCAAATCGGGCGTTCACTTCAGTTTTTTCTGTCTTCAAGCGCCCACAAGGGAGTCGAAAACCTCGTCCTCGCGGGTGGCTGTGCGTCGATTTCCGGAATCGAGCGCTTCGTCGAGCAAAACCTCGGCATTCCGACTATCGTCGCCAACCCGTTCATCAATATGTCCGTCTCCAGCCGCGTAAAGCCGCAGAGTCTGAGTAACGACGCGCCCGCCATGATGACGGCCTGCGGGTTGGCGCTGAGGAGTTTTGACTGATGGCTAAAATCAACCTGCTCCCCTGGCGCGCCGAGTTACGCAAGCAACAGCAAAGGGATTTCCTCGGCGCCATTTTACTCGCGATACTTTCGACCCTGGCGATCTTGTTTTTCGTGCATACCCATATCTCGTCGCTGATTGACTACCAAAATCAGCGCAATCAATTCCTTCAGTCTGAAATCTCGCAGCTCGATCAGAAGATCAAGGAAATTCAAGATCTCGAAAGCAAGAAGAAACGCTTGCTCGCCAAAATGGAAGTGATCCAACAATTGCAATCGAGTCGCCCGGAAATTGTGCACCTCTTCGACGAACTCGCCCGCACCATGCCGGACGGCGTTTACCTAACCGATCTCACTCAAGCTGACAAGAACCTGACCGTCAACGGCATCGCGCAATCTAACGCCAGGGTTTCGGCCTACATGCGCAATCTGGAATCTTCACCCTGGTTAAAAGAACCGCTGCTCAACATCATCGAGTCCAAAACGGAGAACAAGGAAGCCAAGAAGGAGCGCGGTAGTAAATTCACGCTCCAGGTTAAACAGGCCAGCGACAAGCCCGAAAACAACAAGAAAGGCGCGTCATGAATCTTTCGAACATCAATTGGGATATCGAAAACGCGGGCACTTGGCCCGTACCCGTCAAGGCGGGAATCATTGTGGTGCTTTGCGCTTTGGTCACCGGTCTGTCGTTTTATTTCGACACCCAGCAGCAACTGGCGGATCTAGAAAGTCAGGAAGCCAAGGAGCAGGAGCTGAAAAGTTCGTTCGAACTCAAGCAGAAAAAAGCTGCCAACCTTGAAGAATACAAACAACAACTGGACGAAATCGAAAAATCGTTCGGCGATCTGCTCAGACAATTGCCGGATAAAACGGAAGTGCCCGATCTGCTGGTGGACGTCTCCCAGACAGGCTTGGCCAGCGGCCTGGAATTCGAACTGTTCAAGCCGGCTGCGGAAATTCCCAAGGACTTTTATGCCGAATTGCCAATCGACATCCGGGTAATCGGGAATTACATGGAATTTGGCACGTTTATCAGCGGTCTGGCGTCGCTGCCGCGAATCGTCACGATCCATAACGTCAAAATCACCCCTCGGAAAGACGTGGCCGGCGGCAACAAGAGCAAGATGCTGGTCATGGAAGCGCTAGTTAAAACCTACCGTTACCTGGAGGACGGCGCTCCCCAGCCGGGTCAGGACAAGAAAAACAGGAGACAGTAACGATGCTGATCTGCCGGGAGCATCCAAGACGACGTTCATCGTTTAAATGCTTGACTATTCTGTGCGTTGCGGCGGGATTGTCGGCCTGCGCGGGCGATGATCTTGCTGATTTGAAAAGCTATGTCGCGGAAGTCAAAGCGCGCCAAAAAAGTGCGGTAGAGCCTTTACCGGAAATCAAGACAGTGGAACCCTTCGTGTTCAACGTCGAAGACATGCGCGATCCCTTCGTTCCCAGTGAAAAGGCCGAACAACAGGAGGAGGTCAAGGCCGAGAACGGAATCCGGCCCGACACAGCGCGCGCCAAGGAAGAGCTGGAATCCTACGAGCTCGACACCCTTCGCTTCGTAGGCACGGTCAATCTCAACAATGCTCTTTGGGGTCTGATCAGGGCCAGCGACGGCACGATCCACAGAGTGCATGCGGGCAACTACATGGGACGCAATTTCGGCAAAATCATTCGGATCAAGGAAGATCAAATCGAATTACTGGAGATCATACCCGACAGTCCTGGAGCTTGGCGCGAACGCAAAGCATCCCTGGACTTGGCAGAAGCGAGCGGTGAGAAAAGATGAAAACAACGATGGACCAGGGCTTAAGACAGAACTCCCGCAAAGGGGTGGGCGCTTATTATTGGCACGCTATATGGGCGGTCGTGCTCTCGTTTCAATTGGCCCATGTCCAAGCGGCGGGCTTGAAACTGCAGGCGATCGATTTCACGACCTTACCCGGAGACAACCTGCAACTGCAGCTCTCGCTGAGCGGTCCTGCCTCTTCTCCGCGGATTTTTCACACCGACAATCCTGCCCGTATCGCACTCGATCTGCCCGGTGTCGGCAACGAGCTGGAAAAGAAGCTGATCCCGATCAACGTCGGCGGAGCGCAAAGCATCCAAGCCTTAGAAGCCTCTGGCCGGACCCGGGTGGTCATCAACCTGACCGCATTGACGCCTTACACCAGCCGCGTGGAAGGCAACAACATCTATGTCACCTTATTAAAAAACAAAGGCGGTAGCTTCGCCGAAGCGCCGTCCTATGCGCCGCCGACCCGAGCGCCCTCCGAGTTTGAAGACAAGTGGTCGGGCCGAGAGATTCGGAACGTCGATTTCAGGCGTGGTGAAAACGGGGCGGGTCGCTTGCTGGTCACACTGGGCGATCCGAAAACCGTCGTGGACATTCGCGAGGAAGGCCGCAAGGTTATCGTCGACTTTCCGAACACCGCCCTCCCCTCCACGCTGGCACGCAGACTCGACGTGCAGGACTTCGCGACGCCCGTGCAAACGATCGACTCCATGATGGACGGTAACCGGGCCCGGATGATCATCACGCCCCTGTCGGAAGATTACGACTATTCCTCCTATCAGACGGATAATCTGTTAACCGTGGAATTCCGCCCTCTAACGAAAGTCGAGAAGGAGGAAATCAAGAAAAAAGCTTTCGCTTTCTCAGGTGAAAAACTTTCGCTGAACTTCCAGGACATTCCGGTTCGTAATGTCTTGCAAATCCTGGGCGACTTCACCAACCTGAACATCGTGGCCAGCGACACCGTCCAAGGCAACGTCACTTTGCGCCTCAACGAGGTTCCCTGGGATCAGGCGCTGGATCTGGTGCTGAAAGCCCGCGGTCTGGGCAAGCGCCAGGAAGGCAACATTATCCGGGTCGCCCCGCTGGACGAAATCAACAAGCAGGAGAAGGACGAGCTCGAGGCGCAAAAGGTCGTCGAGGAACTGGAGCCGCTGAGAACGGAAATCATACAGATCAACTACACCAAGGCCGACGACATTAAGCAGGTACTGGTGGGCACGACCGAAAAAACCAGCCCGTCCAGCTCTCAGCCCGCCCCCAGCATTACATTCCCAGGATATACCGGCACTTCAAACACCACAACAGGCCAGGAAGTGAGCCAGTCGATCTTGTCGGGCAGGGGCAATGTAACCACCGATCCCAGGACCAATCAGCTCATCGTCAAGGACACCGCCAGGAATCTGGAGCGGGTGAGAGATCTGATCAAGAAGTTGGACATCCCGGTACGCCAAGTGCTGATCGAATCCCGCGTCGTGATCGCCAACAACGACTTCACCCGACAATTGGGCAGCCGTTTATCCGTAAGGGGACCGGAAGACAATCTGGTGATTTCCGGTGGTGGTACTGGTGCTAATGCTGGGAAGGTTACTACGACGACTAATTCGCAACCTGGACCTTTATCCACTTTTGGAGCTACGGCAACTGGAACCGCAGGCAGCGCGTTGACTTCTTTGGCTGCCGCCAGCCCCTTTGCTTCGGCAGGAGTCACACTTCTAAAGGCTGGTGATTTCTTGCTTGATCTGGAATTGTCGGCTGCCCAGACGGAAAACCGGGCCGAGATTATCTCCAATCCCAGATTGGTCACCGCGGATCAGACCAAGGCCGTGATCAAGCAGGGCGAAGAAATTCCCTATCAAACCACGGTCGTCGCCGGAGGCGGCGCATCGGCCAACATACAGTTCAAGCAAGCGGTCCTGGAACTAAATGTCACACCGCATATCACGCCGGACGATCAAATTCTTATGGAACTTTTGATAAAAAAGGACGCAAGAGGCCAGCAAATACAGACCGCATCGGGTACGCAATTCGCCATTGACAAGCGTGAAATCGACACGACGGCCTTGGTGAGCAATGGGCAAACGGTTGTATTAGGTGGCGTGTACGAGGCCACGAAACAGAACACCACCGACAAGGTGCCCTTTTTCGGCGATTTGCCCGGGGTCGGTTTCATGTTCCGCAGGAACTCCGTCACGGACAACAAGAGGGAACTGCTGATTTTCATCACGCCCAAGATACTGAGGCAATTCGTCGGCACGCCATAAGGAGTTAATTCCACCCGCAAGGCGTCGGGCATCCCCCCGGCGCCTTTTTTGCGCCCGAAGAAACCGGCCTCACGCTCCGGACGCACGACAGAACATGGTATGATTGCGCCGCTGATTATTTTTCCCGTCGCATGAAACTCAACGGAAACATCTTTCTGATCGGCCCGATGGGAGCCGGCAAAACAACCATTGGTCGGCTTCTGGCGAAGGCGCTGGGCGTAGATTTTTTCGACAGCGACAAGGAGATTGAGCAGCGGACGGGCGTCAGCATTCCGATGATCTTCGAATACGAAGGCGAGGCGGGTTTCAGGAAGCGCGAGTCGGAAGTCTTGAACGTGCTGACACAGCTCGAACCCATCGTGCTGGCGACCGGGGGCGGTTCGGTGCTGCTGCCGGAAAATCGGGAATTTCTGACTCGACGGGGCTTCGTGGTCTATTTGCAGTGTGGCGTCGGAAAGCAGTTGGAGCGGACCCACAAGGACCCCAACCGCCCGCTGCTGCATACCGAGAATCCGCGTGCGCGGCTGGAAGAACTCCTGCGCGTCCGCGATCCGATTTACCGGTCTTTGGCCAATTGCACGGTGGATACGGGCCAATTTTCGAGCCGCAGCGCGGTGCGGCAAATTCTCAGGGCATTAAACCGTGCCCACCAAAAATAATGATGAAAACACTGAACGTCAGTTTGGGGGATCGCAGCTATCCCATTTACATCGGCTCCGGCCTGCTCGATCAGGGCGAGTTGCTGAACCGGCATATCCTTTCCAGTCAGGTGATGGTCGTCACTAACGAAACGGTTGCGCCGCTCTATCTGGACCGAATCGTAAAGAACCTGTGCACCTCACAGTTGGCCACGGTGATTCTGCCCGATGGCGAGGCTTTCAAGACCATCGACTCTGCGATGCGCATTTTCGACGAATTGCTCGAGCACAAATTCGCCCGCAATGCCTGTCTCGTCGCCCTCGGCGGTGGCGTGATCGGCGATCTGGTCGGCTTCGCCGCCGCCTGTTACCAGAGAGGCGTGCCATTCGTGCAAGTGCCGACCACCCTGTTAGCCCAGGTCGATTCCTCGGTCGGCGGCAAGACTGCAGTCAACCATCCACTCGGCAAGAACATGATCGGGGCGTTTTACCAACCCCGGTGTGTACTGGCCGACACTTCCGTATTAGATACCCTGGCGGATCGCGAGCTCAGTGCGGGCCTCGCCGAAGTCATCAAATACGGCTTGATCCGCGACCTGGAATTTTTTTCTTGGCTGGAAGCCAACGTCGAGGCGCTGTTGCGCCGAGAATCCGAAGCCCTCGCCTACGCCATCGAACGCTCCTGCCGCAACAAGGCCGAAGTGGTGGCGGCGGACGAGCGAGAGTCCGGCGTCCGGGCCACGCTGAATCTCGGCCATACCTTCGGGCACGCCATCGAAACCGGCTGTGGATACGGCACTTATCTGCATGGCGAGGCCATCGCCGTTGGCATTTGTCAGGCTGCGGATTTGTCCAAGCGGCTGGGTTGGTTGTCGGACGCCGACGTCGCCCGTATCGTCGAATTGCTGCGCCGCGTCCGCCTGCCTGTGTCCCCGCCACCGGAACTCGACAGCCGGCGCTTTCTGGAATTGATGGCGGTCGATAAGAAAAACCTGGACGGCAGGCTTCGCTTGATCCTCCTGGAACGAATCGGGTGCGCCACTCTTCCCCTTAACGTCGATATTAAAACCTTGCAAGCGACCCTGGATGAATACGGCCGGGAATAATCCTTCCTCGCACCCACTTTCGGCTACGCCCGCCGCAAACGCGGGCGTACCGCCCTCCCCCTATGGCCGCGGCGGTCGAATACCAAAACTTGATTTATTGCTCCATCTGCTCGCCAATCTGCACCAACCCATCATGCTCCTGGGGCCGAAAGGCGCTGGCAAAACCGCCCTGCTGCGGCAGATCCAGGGACATGCCCACGATTCTTGGAAGGTCTGTTATGTGCTGTCCACGGCAAACCTGAGCTTCGGGCGTATCCTGGACGAAATTTGCCAGTTACTGCAAAAGCCCGGGCAATCCTCGCCTAACGAGGACACCGAAGCCTGGCTGGAGGAACAACTGACTGCTTTCGCCCGACAAGACCGAAGCTTAGTGCTTTTGCTCGACAATGCCGGCATATTGATGCCGGGCCTGCTCGACGCGCTGTGCGGGTTTGTTCGGCGGCATCCCGCGCTGCGATTGGCGTTCACCCTGTGCCCAGAAGACATCGGCATCAAAACCGCGACCGATGCGCCGGCTGTGAACGATTCGCACGTGGTCCATCTTTCTTCTCCCACCGATGCCGACCCCGGGGTCATTCCGAGCCGGCCGACGGTCGAATCGTCCCAGCGTCCGCCACACCAGGCTTCTTCGAACGCACCTAAGTTATTGCTCGCCTCCGGAATTCTCCTCGCGATTCTTGCCGCATCGGCCGTCGCCCTATTGCTGCAACGGGGCGAAAGCGAGCCGCAGTCGGCCGCGATCATCGAGCCGACCTCGGAAGTTATCCGGCCCCCAGCAGCCAACACGGTTGAAATAGGCTCGGGGCCAACATCTGTTGCTTCTTCCCCCGTGGAGGAAGGAAGTGAAACCGGAGCGTCGATCGTTAATTCAACAACATCGACTTCACCGCCGCCCGCGACCTTAGAAAGCCCTATCCAGCCAAGTGAGGCCAACACGGCAACCCGACCGCCGGCTGTCGATGCTGCCCCAACGAAGACGCCGGACCCAGGTAAAAACACAAGCGCCGCCTTAGAATCAAAAGAAAGCATTCAAGAACGCCCGCTCACGCCGGAAGAAAAACCGAAACTTCCGCCGCCGGCGCAATCGGGCGGTAACCTTACCAGCGGTCTGAAGGACGGGGATTGGCTGATGCAGCAAAACCCGAATGCCTACACCCTGCAGGTGGTCGCGGTTTCGCGGTTCGACGCCCTGGTCAAATTCGCCGAACAGATTCCGGCCGGAAGCGAGCTCGCAACCTTTCGCTCCCGCAAGGGAAATGGCGCTTTGTATCCGTTGTTCTACGGCCTCTATCCAAATCTTGCCACCGCGAAGGAAGCGAGCGATCGTTGGCCGCCCACCCTGGGCAGGCCATACCCTAGACAGCTGAAATCCATTCAGTACGAGATCCAAAGAATGGCGCCCAAGAAAGCCGAGCCGACTCCCCCTCCACAATAAAAGCAATCTCATGAACCGACTCAAGAACGACTGTTTCATTCGCGCGCTGTTAAGACGACCGGTTGAGCGTACGCCGGTCTGGATGATGCGGCAGGCGGGCCGCTACCTGCCCGAATACCGCCGTGTCCGCGAGCAGGCGGGCAGCTTCATGAAGCTTTGTACCACGCCGGAGTTGGCCTGCGAGGTGACCATCCAACCCATCGAGCGCTTTCGCCTGGACGCCGCCATCCTGTTTTCCGACATCCTGACGATTCCTGACGCGATGGGGCTCGGACTGCATTTCATCGAGGGCGAAGGCCCGAAATTCAGCGATCCCATCCGCAACGCCGAGGATATCCGCAGACTGCCGATACCCGATCCGGAGGTCGATCTGCGTTACGTTCCCGACGCGGTGCGCCTTATCCAGCGGCATCTGCAAGGTACGGTTCCGCTGCTCGGCTTCTCGGGCAGCCCCTGGACGCTGGCCACCTATATGGTCGAGGGCGCCAGCAGCCGCGAATTCCGCAAGGTCAAGGGGCTGATGTACGACCAACCCGCTCTGCTGCACGAGCTTCTTGGCAAGCTGGCCGATTCGATCGCCGCCTATCTCAATGCCCAGATTGCCGCCGGCGCCGATGCCGTCATGGTGTTCGATACCTGGGGCGGAATGTTGACGACCGAACAATATCAAACGTTTTCCCTCGATTACGCCAAGCGCATCCTCGATCGACTCAAGCGCCGCATCGACGGAAGGACTATCCCGTCCATCCTGTTCACCAAGGGCGGGGGGCTCTGGCTGGAAGCGATGGCAGAAACCGGCTATGACGCGTTGGGACTGGACTGGCAGACACACATCGGCCAAGCCCGCCGACGCGTCGGCGCAAAGGTGGCCTTGCAGGGCAATCTGGATCCCGCCGCCCTGTATGCACAACCGGAAACGATCCGCGCCGAGGTGAAAAACATCCTGACCCACTTCGGGCAGGGATCAGGCCATGTCTTCAACCTGGGCCATGGCGTCCTGCCTGACATTAAGCCCGAACATGTCGGCGCGATGATCGAGGCGGTGCACGAATTCAGCCCGGCCTTCCACCCGGCCGGCTAGACATGTCAGCCGAAAATCCCTGGAAGCTGCTGCGCCGCCGGGCCGTTTACGACAACCCCTGGATTCATGTCGACGAAGACGAGGTGCTCAACCCCGGCGGGGGCCTCAGCCTCTACGGCAAGATCCATTTCAAGAACCAGGCGATCGGCATCATCCCGCTGGACGAGCGGGGCAACACCTGGCTAGTCGGCCAGTACCGCTACGTACCGGACGCCTATTTCTGGGAAATCCCGATGGGCGGATCCCCCTACGGAGAGGACATCCTGGAAACCGCAAAACGCGAGCTAAAGGAAGAAACCGGACTCACCGCCAAGCGCTGGACCCTATTCATGCGCCTGCACACCTCCAATTCGGTCACCGACGAGGAAGGTTTTGTCTTTCTCGCCGAGGAACTCACCGAGGGAGAAACGGAATTCGAGGACACCGAGGCGATTACGGTGAAAAAGCTCCCGTTGGCAGAGGCAATACGGATGGTGATGGATGGCCAAATCACCGACGCCATCAGCGCGGCGGGGTTGCTAAAACTCGCCTGCAAAGGCTAACTGGTGGGCTGACCCCTCTTTTCCCTGGCGCAGCTCTCGGGACTAACGCCTTCATTCAAACTACCGGCAATAAACATTTCCGCAGCCTCGAGTTGCACCGGATTGCCGATCAGGCCGATGCGATCGCCCATTCGGAACACGGTTTCCGTATCCGGATTTAATATGAGCCTACCCTCGCGGGCAATCGCAACGATCGTCGCACCGGTGCGGCTGCGTAGCGCAACCTCCCCTAATGAACGCCTCTCCAACGGGCTCGCGGCAGGCAATTTGACCCAGGCGATTTCGATGAGATCCTGGGCGTCCAGCAAGTCACGCAAGAGCTTTTCTTCTCCCGTGGATTTGACCAATGCGTCGTAATGCTCACGCCGAACCGACTCGGCGTAGTGACGCACTTCCTGCAACGGAAATCCCAGTTGTAGCAGGGTGTGTCGAATCACTTGCAAACCGCCCTCCAACTCCGGATGGATAACGAGCTGGGCGCCGAGAGCGGACAAGCGTTTGACGCCGGCTCGTGTCGCGGCTCGGGCAATAATGGGCAACTGGGGCGCCAGATCCCGGGCCGCCGCAACCGTCAATTCCGTGGCCGCTTCCTCCGGCAAGGTAACTACCAGCACACGCGCCCGATTCAAGCCGGCGTGCGTAAGGATCTCGGAGTTGGCGGTATCGCCCAGTAAGGTTGGTACTCCCGTGTTGACCAGCCTCTGCACCCTATCGATATTCGAATCGATGACCAGGTAGGGGATATGCAGATGCCCCAATACGTCGACGATATGCTTGCCGACTCGACCGCAGCCGACGATCACCACGTGATCGGCAGTCGACTCCTCGGCGGGGAGCGTTTGCGCCGAACCATAACGGTCAAGCCATTTCCACAGGGGGCGGATACGCCGTAGGCAGCGCTCGGAAACATCAACGCTGCGGAGCATCAGCGGATTGACCGTGATGGACATCAAAGCCCCTGCCAGAATCAGCGAGTACTGCGCTTTCTCAAGAAGCCCCAAGGCGAGCCCGGTCTGACCCAGGATAAAGGAAAACTCGCCGATTTGACTGGATCCGGCGGCTACGATTAGCGCAGTGCGCGCCGGCCGCCGAAACAGGAAAGCCCACAGCGCCGTGACCAGCGATTTTCCGAACACGATCAACCCCGTCATGGCGAGAACCGGTCCCACGTTATCCAGCAGGTAGTGGGGGTCAAGCAGCATGCCTATGGAAACGAAGAAGAGCACGGAAAATGCTTCGCGAAATGGAAAAAGATCGGATGCGATGCGATGACTGAGGGGCGATTCGCTGACGACCGCCCCGGCTACAAAGGCACCAAGCGCAAGGGAGACCCCGAATAATTCCGATGCGGCGAGTGCAACGCCGAGAGACAGGGTGAGAATCGCCAGGATGAAAAGCTCACGCGAACGAGTATGGGCCACACGCAACAACAACCAAGGGATAAAGCGCACGCCGGCATATAACATGAAGCCCAGAAAACCCAGGGCGGCTAAGATCGTGAGGCCCAACGCCCGCCAATCGATTGCGTTTCCGGTATTACCCAGGCTCGGCATCGCCAGCAAAATCAGGACGGTGGCGATATCCTGAACCACCAACCAGCCGACGGCAACCTGTCCATGAGGCGTGTTGAGCAAACCGTGATCCATCAACCCGCGCAACAGCACGATGGTACTGGCGATGGCAACCGCCAGGCCCAGAACGAGCCCGGAAATCGGCGACCATCCCCAATACTGGCTCAGGCCGAATCCCAGCGCGACCGTCGCGGCCATCTGCCCAAGCGCGCCCATGATGGCAACGTCGCGGACTTTCCAGAGGTCGCTGAAGGAGAAATGCAGCCCGACACCGAACATCAGAAATACGATGCCCAATTCGGCTAACTGGCTGATGGTATTGCCGTCTCCCACAAACCCCGGCGTGAACGGACCAATGGCGACCCCGGCCAAGAGATAGCCGATAATGGCGGGAAGCCCGATGCGCTGAACGATCAATCCGCCGATAAAGGCCGCGCCTAACGCCGTGGCGATATTGACGAGTAGCGACAGGCTCTGCATCGATTAGTCTGCCTGCACGGGTTCTCGCGGAAGTTCCGCAGGACGGTGCACCCCTGTTTGGCGTTCTCTCTTCGACTTCAGCCGTTCTCGTCCGACAACGCCATGCTCAAGCCGCATGTTGTCCCAACAAGTAGTCCAACCACAACGCCGACAGCTTCTCCTGCACGGAATTCTGCCGCAGGCGCGCGTGGAGGTTGGGAAAGTCCACCCGATCCAGCTCCTGATCCTGGTTGTTGCAGGAATAGACAAAGGACTCCTTGCCGGTTCCGGGATCGATGTGCTTGCACAGACACTGGGCGCAGACGCCCTTCATCATGCACTGCATCGGCGAGTTGATCGAGCCGATGGCCTCATGGTGCGCCTTGAGGTAAGGCTTAAGCACACCGTAGCGGGCTTCCTTCACCGCCGCCATCATGCGGTCGGAGCCGATCACGATCATGTGATCGACATCATCCAGATGAATCGGCGTATCGCCCAGCTCGCCCCTGGCATAGGCCAGCATGGCCTCCACCATGTTGCCGACGAAGGTCTTGTCCTGCGGACGGGTGGGCTCAATCGCCGTGTTGCCGGGACGTTTGTCCACCGCCCAGACGATGAGGTCCGATGCGGCTTCGATTTCTTCCGTCTTGAACACGTCCTCGCGGTTGCGGTAGCCGGCGAAATAAATCACCTGGTTGCCGGCGGTGCGCAACACCTTGCCGATGGAGAACAATACGGCATTGCCCAAGCCTCCGCCGAGCAGAAGCACGGTCTGGCCGGAGGGTATATGGGTCGGTGTACCGGTCACCCCCATCACCACGATGGGATCGCCCGGCTTCCAGGTTGCACACAGACGGGAGGAACTGCCCATCTCCAGAGCAATGAGGGAAATCAGTCCGTGCTGTTTGTCCACCCAGGCGCCGGTCAGGGCCAAACCTTCCGTTGATAGCACGGTACCGTCCACCACCGGTGCAACCGCCTCGAAGTTCTGCACTCGGTAGAATTGTCCCGGGCAGAAGTGCTTAGCTGCCAGCGGCGCCTTGACAACGACTTCGATGATGGTGGGCGTGAGCCGCCGAATTTCGATTATCCGCGCCAGCAAGGCGTGATCCAGCCGGGACTGGAACTCGGCCAAATCCCGTTCTCTCTCGACCTGCCGCGATGGATCGAGGGCGGCCAGTTCCCCGGCGAATAGTTTGAGGATATACGGATAACCGTCCTTGGCGCTGGCCATGGCCTTTACCACATTACCGGCGTAAACGGGATGGTTGTCGCCGTAGAAAGTGATGTAACGGCCGCCCCCCCGATGATAGGAGGTAAAAGGCGCGGGCTTGCCGATCTTGGGCCAGGCGGTGTCCGCGACGGGCTTGAGTTGAGGATCGCCATTTGCCCATTCCGGCTCGAAGCGCTGGTAGAACTTCTTGTCCATCTCGAAGGTGTCCGGATGCTCGGATTCGTAGATGGTATTGGGCGAAGTGCCGGCTGCGATGAATAGGCTGCGCAGAGGCACTTCCAGCTCACCTGACTTGCGCCAGCGCCCTTCCTGTTCTTCCAGCTTCTCGAACCGCACCGCCCGAAGATGGCCGTATCGATCGTCCAACGCTTCCAGCGGGCTCATGCCTTCCGCCAGCCAAATGCCTTCGTCGAGAGCCTCGGCGATTTCCTCGTGATTCTGCCGGTAGGCGGGAGAATCCTTGATGCCTTTCCGATAGAACAGCGTCACGCCGCCCCATTTCTCCAATAAAGGATAAAAATGCGGTTTTTCGCCGGCGGCCTCGGCACGTTTGCGTTCCGCCGCAATCGCCCGGCCGTGCGCCAGGAACTCTTCCAGAATCCGGATTTCCTCCCCGTCGTAGCGGGCGCGGACGTTGGCCTCGCCATGAATCGCCGCGAGTTTCTCGTAACGGTTGAGGATCTTTTCCACCTGCATCGGATAATAGGCCAGCAGTTCCGTTGCCGTGTCGATGGCCGTCAACCCGCCGCCGATCACCCCCGCCGGTAGTCGGACCTGGAGATTGGCCAGCGACGATTCCTTGGCCGCGCCGGTCAGCTGCAAGGCCATGAGAAAATCCGAAGCCTTGCGGATACCGCGGGTCAGGTTGTTCTTGAGATCGATGACGGTGGGCTTGCCCGCACCCGAGGCGATGGCGATATGGTCGAAACCCAGATCCCACGCCTCATTGACGGTCAAGGTACCGCCGAAGCGCACCCCGCCGTAGCAGCGGAAGGCTTGACGTCTCAGCAGATTCAGGTAGATCACCTTGAGGAAATTCTTGTCCCAGCGAACAGTGATGCCGTATTCGGCCACGCCGCCGAAGCCGAGCATGACGCGCTTGTCCAGGTCTTCGTAAAGCCCGTTGAAATCGCGGATGGGGCGGGGCGGGACTTGCGCGTCGCCGGTCAGTTCCTTCGGCAGGGGTTCGATTTTCAAGCCATCGATGCCGACCACGCCGAAACCTTCGTTCAAAAGGTAATGGGACAGAGTGTAACCGGCCGGCCCCATGCCGGCGATCAGCACCTTCTTGCCGTTGTACGGTAATGCACACGGGCGCTTGACGTTGAGGGGATTCCAACGGGTCAAAAGGCTATAAATCTCGAAACCCCAAGGCATGAACAAGACGGAGGTCAAGACGTTAGTCTCGATCTGCGGAATGTCGACCGGCTCGGTCTTCTGGTAGATGCAGCCCTTCATGCAGTCGTTGCAGATGCGATGGCCGGTACCGGGACACATGGGGTTGTCGATGGTCACCAGAGCCAGCGCGCCGATGTCATCGCCCTGGCGCTTGAGCACGTGCATCTCGGAAATCTTTTCTTCCAGCGGGCAGCCGGTGATGGTGACGCCTAGCGGATTGGTCTTGTAGCTGCCGTCCTTCTTGTTGCGCATACCCTTGGAGCAAGAATCGGTATCGCGGTCGTGGCAATAAATGCAATGGTCGACCTCGTACAGGACCCGCCGCTCGCCGAAGCGCGGGTCGGTGAGGCCGAAGCCGTCGCGGCGGCGATGGTGCTCCGGCGCGACCGCCCAGGCCTTGTAGCCATTGCGCTCGATCGTCTCGTGTTCCACCAGGTGGTTGAAATCGGTCTTATCCGGCACCTTGAAGCTGACCCAGTCCACCACTTCGGCTTTCAGCTCCAGGATCTTAGTGGCGGCAAAACTCCAGCGACGCACCAGATCGAGAAGACTTTCGACGAGCCCGGCATCGTCGCGATCGAGCAGATCGGTCAGGGTCGTGACGTTCTGCAATTGTCCGCGCAAGGCCGAAACCTGTGCATCGGCATCGGCCAAGCTGGTCGATTTGCCTGCGGCAAGCGCCGCATAGTGTTCCGATAGGCGCCACAAGCCCACGGCCGCCCGGCTGACCGCCTTTTCAAGATCGGCCCGCCGTTCCGCGCTCGGCGTCGTAGCCTCCAGGAGCGCATCGAAGCGGGCGCGCAGCGATCCGATATCCCAGGCTTCGACCGTTTCGCCCTTGAACCGGGTGGCCAGTTTGCCGACGACCTCATCGCGATAAATGAAGACCTGATGGAATTCATCCGTGATCGCTTGCATTTGGGTGGTGCGACGGTCGTTCACGTTGAACAGCCGGGCGATGAATTCGCCCACATGGGGCGCCATTTTCACCAGAAGCTCTGAAATCCGCTCCGGCACCATCCCTTCTCCCTGACAATTGCGATACGCTTCGAACTCTGAGAACAACACCGCGTCCCCTTCGCGCGCCGTCCGGTCGAAAACGGCCAGCAAATCACCCAGCCGGGCCGGATCGTGGAGATCGGCGTAATCGAAGCCGGGTATGCCCAGCGCCAGTTCGGCGGTCTCTTGCATTTCGAAATTGCCTGTCATGAATCCCCTATCTCCTCACTGAAAATTTGAGTTTGATTGTCCGCCCGTAATGGCGCTGCGTATTTTGTTAGTGTATCGATCTTGGCGCGCTTAATCGAGCCGCGCAAGGGGGAAAGGTCCGGCGGCCCCGTGTCCTTCTTCGAAGTTGCGAATCGCGGATTCGAGCCCTTGTTTCCCCACCACGGTCTGGTTTACCTTAAACCATGATTCTCGAACGCTTTCACCCCGCCGTCGCCGCCTGGTTTCGGGAAACCTTCTCCGCCCCCACCGATTGCCAGTCGCAGGCCTGGGCCGCGATCAAGCAAGACCGGCACACGCTCATCGCCGCCCCCACCGGCTCCGGCAAGACCCTTGCGGCGTTTCTTGCCGCCATCGACGACTTGGTCCATGCCGGAACGGATCGGGGACTCCGCGACGCCACCCAGGTCTTGTATATTTCGCCGTTGAAAGCGCTGAGCAACGACATCCAGAAGAACCTGGAACTGCCGCTGGACGGCATCAACAAGAAGCTGTTCGAGCTGGGCTATCCCAATGTGGCGATCCGCTCCCAGGTCCGCACCGGCGACACTTCCGCCGTGGCGCGCGCCGCGATGATCAGGCAACCGCCCCATATCCTGGTCACCACGCCGGAATCGGTTTACATCCTGTTGACCAGCGAGGGTGGACGGCGGATGTTGAAGTCCGTGGGCACCGTGATCGTGGATGAAATCCACGCGGTGCTCGGCGGCAAACGCGGCTCGCACCTGGCGCTGTCGCTGGAACGCCTGGAACGCCTCACCGACGGTCGACTCACCCGCATCGGCCTATCCGCCACCCAAAAGCCGATCGAGGCGGTCGCCCGTTTTCTCACCGGCGGCCCGGAGGATTGCCACATCATCGATACCGGTCACATGCGCCGACTCGATCTCGCCATCGAAGTGCCCGATTCGCCCCTGGAAGCCGTGCTCTCGCAGCAGGCAGCGAAGGAAATCTACGACCGTATGGCCCGACTCATCGAGTCGCACAAGACCACCCTGATCTTCGTCAACACCCGGCGCATGGCAGAGCGCTTGGCGCGAGCCTTAAGCGAGCGCCTCGGCGAGGACAACATCACCTCCCACCACGGCAGTCTCGCCCGAGAACAACGGCTGTCCGCCGAATGCCGGCTGAAGGAAGGCAAGCTGAAAGCGCTTGTAGCGACGGCCTCCCTGGAACTCGGCATCGACATCGGCGATGTGGAGCTGGTCTGCCAGCTCGGCACCACCGGCTCCATCGCCACCTTTCTCCAGCGCGTGGGACGCTCCGGCCACTTCGCCGGCGGTATCCCGAAAGGCCGACTATTCCCGACTAGCCGCGACGATCTGATCGAATGCCTCGCCCTACTCGACGCCGTCCGCCGTCGCGAACTGGACCGCCTGTGCATTCCGCCCAAGCCCCTGGATGTGCTGGCCCAGCAGATCGTCGCCATGGTCGCCTGCGAGGACTGGTCCGAACACGAGCTGTTCGAGACGGTGCGACGGGCCTACCCTTACCGCGATCTGAAGCGGGACGAATTCGACGACGTGGTGAAAATGCTGGCGGAAGGCTTCAGCACCCGGCGTGGCTTGCGTGCGGCCCATCTGCACCGGGACGGCATCCACCGCCGGCTGCGGGCGCGGCGCGGCGCTCGCCTCACCGCCATCACCTGCGGTGGCGCTATCCCTGACAACGCGGATTACCGGGTGATCCTGGAGCCCGCGGGCGAGTTCATCGGCACCGTGGACGAGGACTTCGCCATCGAAAGCATGACGGGCGACATCTTCCAGCTCGGCAACGCCAGTTGGCGGGTGTTGCGAATCGAGGCGGGGACGCTGCGGGTGGAAGATGCGCATGGGCTGCCGCCCAGCATCCCGTTCTGGTTCGGCGAAGCGCCGGGGCGCACGCGCGAGCTGTCGTTGGCTGTTTCCAGGTTGAGACAGGAAATAGCCGCGCGGGTGGAAATAATCGATGATACGGAAATGCCCTATTCAACAGCATCGCTCTCCGCCCCTGCCGTCGAGAAAAGGGAAGCGCTAACCAACGCGGGCATAGCACGTACTGCTGGTTGGATACAAGACACCTTCAACATCTCCGCAGAGGCCGCCGAACAGGCCGTTGCGTACATCGCCGCTGCGAAAGCCGCTCTCGGCGTCATGCCGAGTTTCGACACCGTGGTGTTCGAGCGCTTCTTCGACGAATCGGGGGGCATGCAGTTCATCATCCATGCACCCTTCGGCAGCCGACTCAACCGCGCCTGGGGCCTGGCGCTGCGCAAGCGTTTCTGCCGCAGCTTCAATTTCGAGCTGCAGGCGGCGGCCACGGAAAACGCGGTCATCCTGTCCCTCAGCCGTTCGCACAGCTTCCCGCTGGAGGAAGTGGCGCGTTATCTCAGCTCCAACACCGTGCGCGAGATCCTCGTTCAAGCCCTGCTCGCCGCGCCCATGTTCAATGTGCGCTGGCGCTGGAACGCGGTCTGCGCCCTTGCCCTGCGGCGTTTCCAGGGCGGGAAGAAGACTCCGCCTTATTTGATCCGGATGCAGGCGGAGGATCTCGTCGCCTGCGTCTTTCCCGATCAATTGGCCTGTTTCGAGAACATCGTCGGCGACCGGCAGATTCCGGACCATCCTCTGGTTCATCAGACCATAGAGGATTGCCTGACCGAAGCGATGGACATCGATCGGCTGCTCGAGGTCATCCGCGGTATCGAAAGGGGAAGCATCCGGGTGGTGGCCCGCGATCTGGTGGAACCTTCGCCGCTGGCGGCGGAAATCGTCAACAGCCGCGTTTACAGCTTCCTTGACGGCGCGCCGCTGGAAGAAAGGCGCACCCGTGCCGTCGCCAGCCGCCGCTGGCTCGACCCAAGCGCGGCCAGCGATCTCGGGCAACTGGATCAGGCCGCCATCGACCGGGTCCGCCGCGAAGCCTGGCCCGAAGCCGGCGACCTCGAGGAACTGCACGATGCCCTGAACGTGACCGGGTTCATTCGCCATCCGACCGAAACCGCCCAACATTGGCAGGGGCTGCTCTCGGCGCTTGCGGTCCAGAAACGTGCCACGAGCCTGATGCTGCCCAGTGGCGTGTTGTGGATCGCGGCGGAGCGCTGGCCGCAATTCCGTGCGCTGTATCCGGAAAATCCCTGCGAACCGCAGTTGCATCTGCCTCCCGAATATGCAAACCAAACCTGGGAGCGGGAGGATGCCCTGGTCGAAATCCTGCGTGCGCGGCTCGAAGCGCTCGGGCCGGTCACGGCTGCTCGACTGTCGGCGGACATGTGTTTACCGCCCGCCCAGGTCGAACAGGCCTTGCTGAAACTGGAAACCGAGGGCTTCGTTCTGCGCGGCCGGTTCACGCCGAATACCACCGCCGTCGAGTGGTGCGAGCGCCGGCTGCTGGCACGCATCCATAGCTACACCATCAACCGCCTGCGTCGGGAAATCGAGCCGGTGGCGAGCGCGGACTTCATGCGTTTCCTGTTCCGCTGGCAACGCGTTCATCCCGGTAGCAAAGGCGAAGGGCCGGATTCAATGGCCGTCGTGCTGGAGCAGCTGGAAGGCTTCGAAACCGCCGCCGTCGCCTGGGAGAGCGATCTTCTGCCGGCGCGCATCCGCGATTACGATCCCACCTGGCTGGATGCGCTTTGCCTCTCCGGGAAATACGTCTGGTGCCGGCTGACATCGGCCCAAACGGCACTGGCGCCGGTCAAATCCTCGCCCATCGCGCTGCTGCAAAGGAAAAGGGCATCCGCCTGGCGTACCGTCCAACCGTCGGCCCGGGATGGGGTCGATATTTCCGCGCCAGCCCGGCGGGTCGTTCAAACCCTGAAGGTTCACGGTGCATCGTTTTTCGAGGAACTGGTGGAATCGTCCGGCTTGCTCAAGACGCAGGTGGAAATCGCGCTGGCCGAACTGGTCGCCAAGGGCTTGGCAAATTCCGACAGTTTCAAGGGACTGCGCGCCCTCCTGGTCCCCGAGGAGAAAAAGCGTCGTTTCCGGGGCATCAACCCCTTCGGCCTAGAAGAAGCGGGGCGCTGGACGCTGATCGCCCCGCCGGAACGGCCAGGAGCGGAGACGGAACAGGCGGCGGTGGAACATATCGCCGGGGTTTTGCTGCGACGTTACGGCGTGGTGTTCCGCGCCCTCCTGACCCGTGAAACGACCGCGCCGCCTTGGCAGAGCCTGTTACGCGTTTTCCGCTCGATGGAAGCGCGGGGAGAAATCAGGGGGGGCCGCTTCGTCGCCGGCCATTACGGCGAGCAGTTCGCCCTACCGGGCGCGGTGGAAGGACTGCGGGCGATCCGGAAGCAACCGGACGAGGACGAGATCTGCGCGATCAGCGCCGCTGATCCGCTCAATCTCGTCGGCGTCGTCACGCCCGGAGCCAAACTGCCCGCCCTACCCGGCAACCGCATCCTTTACAAGGCGGGCGTTCCTGTGGCGGTACTTTCAGGCAAGGAAACCCGGCTTGTCGGAGATATCGGCGAAGCCAGTGAATGGGAGATCAAGAACCAGTTGATCCGCCGCCAGGTTCCGCCCCGGTTGCGGGCCTATTTGTAACGAGCGGGGATCAGGACCTAACTAGGCTATCCGCCTGTTTTTTCTGAATTTCGAGTTCATACATGAATTTCTGCATGTGCATCTCGAAATTCCGGCTGATTCCGTGGAACGCAAAGCCGAGCCTCAGGCCGGTATGATGAACATCCGCTGCAGTTTCCAGCTTGTTGCGCAGTTCCAGGGCGAACTGCTCGGCGCCGAATATAGGCAGATCGAGCCGACAATTCTGAAAGACATGGCCGATCTCGATGCTGCGACCGATCCGGTCCGAGCGGTCTATCAGCGCGAGACCACGCAGACTGAGGTTCGATACGCCGAATTCGCCGATCTCCCCGCCTTCTAGTGGGATCTGGCATTTGACGATCATCGAATAGGGAATGGGCACCCGGTAGAACCGCCGGCGCTGCAGCCAGAACAAGGACTCCGGAATCGGGACCGCGAAAACGGATTGACCATTCAGCGTCGCTTCACCGATCTTGCTCACCGAAAACCGCGAGGTGACGCCATTCACCTGAGCAGTGAAACTCACCCCGTCGGCTCCCAGTAGCCGGTTGTTGAGACTCTTGTTCGCGCTCGGATCCAGCGCCAACAAACCTTTTTCCGGGCAGACCTTGACGATGGTCGTGAGAAACCCGCTGCTTTCCCCGCTGGCCAACGCGGTCAGAAGGATTTTATGCTTCTCGATCATCCTAAGCTTTTCGAGAATTTCGCCCTTGCCCGTCAAGGTATAGGTATCGAAGAGCTGTTCTTTCTGATCGGTCTGGGTCATTTGCGTGATCTGTTCGTTCTCGGCCGGGAACCCGAATACCCGTCAATAATAGTCGATTTGGCGTCGGTTATTCGACGCGAGGCCTGCCTTGGCTACCCGCGCTGGCCTTAGGACACCCCTTACGGTTCATCCCCGTTTTCCGAGCGACTTTGTCCAAACCTGCGGCTTTCGTCCCGAGGCATATCGAAAACCATGTTTTCTGCGCCGTTCAATACCAGGAAGTGCCGGCCCTTGGCGCGCGAGATCATCGTCACGCCGGCCTGTCGCGCCAGCTCGAGGCCCATCTGGGTCGCGCCGGAACGGGACAGCAGCACCGGGATGCCCATTTGGGTCACCTTGATCACCATCTCCGAGGTCAAACGGCCGGTGGTGTAAAAAACCTTGTCCGCGCCGTCGATGTCGTTCAGCCACATATAGCCGGCGATGGCGTCGACGGCGTTGTGCCGACCCACGTCTTCGACGAATACCTCGATCTCCCTGCCCCGGCATAGCGCACAGCCGTGCACCGCCCCGGCGCGCTTGTAGACTTCGTTGTATTCACGCAAGGCATTCAGCAGTTCGTAAATGCCGGATTGACGGAGCTTGACTTGCGGCACACGGATTTCCCTGAGCTGATCCAGCAAGCGCCCGAAGACGGTGCCCTGCCCGCAGCCGGTGGTGACGGTCCGGTTGCCCAGTTTCTCCAGGAAACCGTGTTCGGCCTGGCGGGTGACCACCGCCGCGGCTTCGGTTTCCCAATCCACCTGCACGGAGAGGATATCGTCGATGTTCCCGATGAACCCCTGGTTGCGCAGATAGCCCAACACCAGCAGTTCCGGATGCGCGCCGATCGTCATGAGCGTCACGATCTCGTACTTGTCCACATAAATCGTTAGCGCGCGCTCGCCCGCCAGTTCTATCTCGCGGACTTCGCCGTTTTCATCCAGCGCATTGACGCGATGACAGGCGGCCAGACCGGCGTTGCTCATCAGGATGGGGTGGCGATGCGGCCGCGCCAGCGCCGCAACTGCTTCATCCGCTGTCGTCATCGGCTTGCCCCTTTCCAGCGCGGCCAGTTCTTCCGGCGTATTGACGTTAGCGAACAGTTCCGGATGATCGCTATAATCGGCCAGCGCCAGCTTGTGCCGCTTCAGCCACAGATCGATCTTGCGTTGTCCCGTGGCCAAATAGGCCTCAAGGCTCGGCGCCAAACGCCGCTCGGCGATCAGAAACACCGGATGCAGGCGCTCCCCATCGTGGGCCGCGCAAATCTCGGCGTTTTCCGCCTGCAGGGTGCGGTATAGCCGCTCCAGCAGTGCGCCGTCGATCAAGGGTGAATCGCAAGGAACCGTCATGACATAAGGCGTATCGGCATGCTGCATGGCGCTGAAGAGACCCGCCAACGGACCATCGAAGGCGCCGGTCGCATCGGCAATGACGGGATAGCCGAACACTGCATATTCCTTCTGATTCCGATTGGCGTTGATCAGAATGGAGCCAACCACCGCTTTCAGTGCATCCAGTGCGTAAGCGGCCAGCGGCCTACCTTTGAACGGCAACAGTCCCTTGTCAGCCCCGCCCATGCGCCTGGCGCGGCCTCCAGCCAGCACCACGCCGGTAATTTTTGCCCGCTCGGCAATCATGATGTTAACCTAAGAACGATTGCATCAACTCGTTGATTTGCTTATTGGAGAAGCCTTCTGGCCTGTCCTGATCGCCGGAAAATCGTACCGGGGCAGCGCGCCCGCTCATCGATCCAAAACGCCATGCCTACCATCGGCCTCCTGATTTTCGCATTATTGCTCGTTTTCCTGCCAGCGTGCGCCGTGCAAAATGCCGCCGCTCCGCTGCAGTATTATCAGGCCGAAACAACCAAGCCCTACGATGACGTACTGGCGGAGCTCGAGCTGGCCATCACCGAGCAGAATTTCCGCATCACCGGGCACAATCATATCGGCAGCGTCATCCGAAGCCGGGAAAACATCGACTTCCCGGATTATGACACCATCCAATTCTGCAACCTCACCCTGGCTCGGCAGATGCTGGAGATATCGCCCGCCGCCGTGATCCACATGCCCTGCAACATCGCCGTGCGCTCCGAAGGCGGCCGGGTCATCGTCACCACGCATTTGCTTCCGGTCGATACGACCGATGAAAAACTCAACGCATTCTTCCGCGCCATGAACGACAAGCTGAAACGGATCGTCGACTTCGCGGTCGAACGATGACTCTGCGCCGAATTGCGCCGCCCCTCGCCTGTGCTCTATCATCGGCGCACCGGATTTTGGCCAATCTTAAGAGAAAAAACCCAGATGAAAAATGTCCTAGTACCCAACCAAGCGGGAATGGCCTGCGTGGCGCTCGCCCTGTCCTTGCTGAGCGCTTGCGACCGTACCGCAACCCCGCCGCCCGCAGGGGAAGCGGCCAAGGCGGACAATGATTTTCCCACCCTGGCCCGGGTCGAATATGTGATGCAGTGCATGCAGGAACACGGTGGTCAGAATTACGACAGTCTTTATCACTGTGTCTGCAGTGCGGACAAAATCGCCAGCCAGATGCCGTATGAGGAGTTCGCCCAGGCGCAGACCTTCACCTATCTGTTCGACACGCCTGGCGAGCGCGGCGGCGAATTCCGCGACCCGCCGCAGTCTGCACAATTGCGCAACCGGTTGAAGGAGATCAAGGCGCAAGCGGCGCAAACCTGCTTCCCGAAAACCGTCAAAAACCCCGAGGCCGGAAATTGAGTTCGCGCCGATCCCTGTGACCGGAGCGCCTTTATTCCACCTTTTCTCCTAAGCTCACGAAAAAGAGGACGACCATGTGGGATTTCAGCCTGTTAGCGGCCACCCGTTCCATCGAAACATCCATGCCTTTCGTGCTCTACCGGCTATTGGTCTATCTGGGGGTCGGTCTGGCTTATTTGCTCGGCACCCTGGCGGGCGCGGGTACGCTGATCGCCTTCGCCTCCTTCAGCGCCAACCCGATCGCTGTAGCGAACTTCGGCGGGATATTGAGCTTCATCGGGATAGCGCTCCTGGTTCATCAACTGCGCGGCTTACTATTTTTTGGGGTCAAAGCCGGCAATCTCGCCCTGCTCGCGGAACAAGCCAGAGGCGTCAAACTGGCCGAAGGCTGGGCGCAGGTCGACTACGCGAAACAGGCCGCCGCGCAAGCATTTCCCTCTCCTGCCCTGTTCTTCGAAGTGAGCCGCTCGACCGGCCAGGCGCTCCAGGCGCTGCCTTCGACTCATTGGCGCGCACTAGCTGGGCTCAAGCCCCCCGCGCTGGCGCGGGTCGCGGATTTTCTGGCCGGCTGTCTCGTGCGGTCGGGCGCTCACGCGAGCCTGATCCTGCATTTCCTGAAGAATCGGGAGAACCCCTGGCAGTCCGCCCAGACTGCCCTCGTTTTCCAGGCCCGCTATTTTGCGGAGCTGCTGAAGTACCGTCTTTATACGCTGCTGTTCGAATACCTCGGCCTCTTGGCGGCCATTGTCCTCATGCTGTATCCCATCAACGCGGCTGCTTCGGCGTTGCCGGCAGCCGTAGGTGCTTGGCGTTTCGTCTTCGCTCTCGTTTTCGGTTGGAGTCTGAAGGCCGCGTTCTTCGAACCCATCGCCACGGCGGCCATGGCCGGTCTTTACCTGAAGCTTGCCGAGCGGGAACCGCCGGCCACCGAGGCGGAAATCGGGACGCTCGCGGAACAGTCGCCAGCGTTTCGGAGCATTCGCGAGAAGGCGGTTTGAAACCCGCCGAGGCCGATTTACAGCAAGGGCGGAAAACGCGTAAGATTCAACGATTTTCAGTCGGCTGGAATGAATTATGCGTATAGATCAAGAAGCCCTTACCTTTGACGATGTTCTCCTGATTCCTGCTTATTCGAGCATATTGCCGCGCGATGTGAGCCTGAAAACCCAGCTGACCCGCAATATCCACCTCAACATCCCGCTGGTTTCCGCAGCCATGGACACGGTCACGGAAGCACGCCTGGCCATCGCCATGGCCCAGGAAGGCGGTATCGGCATCGTTCACAAGAACATCACCGCCGAGCGGCAGGCCTACGAAGTCGGGGCCGTCAAGAAATTCGAGAGCGGTGTCATCAAGGATCCCATCACGGTCTCGCCGGCCATCAGCATCCGCGAGGTCATGACGCTCACCCGCGCCAAGCACATCTCAGGTGTTCCCGTCGTCGATCGAGGCGAGTTGGTCGGCATCGTTACCGCCCGCGACCTGCGTTTCGAAACCCGTCTGGACGAGCCAGTCACCAAGGTGATGACGCCCAAGGAGCGACTGGTCACCGTGCGCGAGGGCGCGCGTCAGGAAGAAGCCATCCATTTGCTGCACAAACACCGGATCGAGAAGGTGCTGGTGGTCAACGACAAGTTCGAACTGCGCGGCATGATCACCGTCAAGGATATCCAGAAGGCCAAAGACTATCCCCAGGCCTGCAAGGACGAGTACGAGCGTCTACGCGTGGGCGCCGCCGTCGGCACCGGGGCCGGCACCGAGGAGCGCGTGGAGGCGCTGGCCCATGCGGGCGTCGACGTGATCGTGGTCGATACCGCCCACGGCCATTCCCAAGGGGTTCTGGATCGGGTGAGTTGGGTCAAGAAGAATTATCCACACATCCAGGTGATCGGCGGCAATATCGCCACAGCTGAAGCCGCCCGCGCGCTGGTCAAAGCCGGCGCGGACGCCGTCAAGGTGGGTATCGGCCCCGGTTCGATCTGCACCACCCGGATCGTCGCCGGTGTCGGCGTGCCACAGATCAGCGCCGTCTCCAACGTGGCAGACGCCTTGCGCGAAGCGGACGTGCCCGTCATCGCCGACGGCGGCGTCCGCTATTCGGGCGATATCGCCAAGGCGTTGGCTGCCGGCGCCTATACAGTCATGCTCGGCGGCCTGTTCGCGGGCACCGAAGAGGCGCCGGGCGAGGTTGAACTCTATCAGGGCCGTTCCTACAAATCCTACCGCGGCATGGGTTCGATGGGCGCGATGTCGCAGCAGCAGGGCTCCAGCGATCGTTATTTCCAGGATAGCGCCGAGGCCGAAAAACTGGTACCCGAGGGGATCGAGGGTCGGGTGCCCTACAAGGGCAGCCTGATCGCCATCATCCACCAGCTGGTGGGCGGCGTGCGCGCGGCGATGGGCTACACCGGCTGCGGCACCATCGAGGCAATGCGCAACCAGGCCCGCTTCGTCCGCATCACCTCCGCGGGCATCAAGGAAAGCCACGTGCACGATGTGGCGATTACCAAGGAAGCGCCGAATTACCGGCTCGATTAACGACCCGCCACAAACGCATCATGAGTCTGAGCAAAGCAGGCGACATCCATTCGCACAAGATCCTGATCCTGGATTTTGGCTCCCAGTACACCCAGTTGATCGCACGGCGGATCCGCGAGATCGGCGTGTATTGCGAAATCCATCCCTGGGACTGCGAAGCGAAGTATATCCGTGACTTTGCACCGCGCGGAATCGTCCTCTCCGGCGGCCCCGAGACGGTCACCGCCGTGGACGCTCCCCGCGCTCCGCAACTGGTGTTCGAACTGGGGGTGCCGGTACTCGGCATCTGCTACGGCATGCAGACCATGGCGGAACAGCTCGGCGGAAAGGTCGAGGCCGCAGTGCATCGTGAGTTCGGCTACGCTCAGGTGCGTGCCCGGGGGCATTCTTCTTTGCTGCGCAACATCGAGGATCACACCACGGCGGAAGGTTTCGGCATTTTGGATGTGTGGATGAGCCACGGCGATCGGGTCACGGTCCTGCCTCCCGGCTTCAAGCTGATCGCCGGTACCGAGAGCGCGCCCATCGCCGGGATCGCCGACGAAGACCGCCGTTTCTACGGACTGCAGTTCCATCCGGAAGTCACCCACACCCGCCAGGGCAGGCGAATTCTCGAGCGATTCGTCCGGGGGATTTGCGATTGTGCCACCCTGTGGACGGCGCGCAACATCATCGAGGACAGCATCACGCAGGTGCGCGAGAAAGTCGCCGACGAAGCGGTGATCCTGGGCCTATCCGGCGGCGTCGATTCATCGGTCGTCGCCGCTTTGCTGCACAAGGCCATCGGCGACCAACTCACCTGCGTGTTCGTGGACACCGGCCTGCTGCGCCTGCACGAGGGCGATCAGGTCATGGCCACCTTCGCGGAACACATCGGGGTGCATGTCATTCGCGTCAACGCCGAGGAGCGCTATCTGGCAGCCTTGAAGGGCGTGGGCGACCCCGAGGAAAAGCGCAAGATCATCGGCAAACTGTTCGTCGAGATCTTCGACGACGAGGCGGGCAAACTCACCGATGCGCGCTGGCTGGCGCAGGGCACCATCTACCCGGACGTGATCGAGTCGGCCGGCTCCACAACCGGCAAGGCGCATGTGATCAAGTCGCATCACAATGTCGGCGGCCTGCCGGAGAACATGCAACTCAAGCTGATCGAACCCTTGCGGGAACTGTTCAAGGACGAGGTCCGGGAAATCGGCCTGGAGCTTGGCTTGCCGTCCGAGATGGTGTATCGCCACCCCTTCCCCGGACCGGGCCTGGCTGTGCGCATCCTCGGCGAAGTCAGAAAGGAATACGCCGATCTCCTGCGCCGGGCCGACGCCGTCTTCATCGAAGAGCTTTATCGCCACGGCCTCTATGAAAAAACCAGCCAGGCTTTCGCCGTATTTCTGCCGGTGCGATCGGTTGGTGTCATGGGTGACGGCCGCCGTTATGACTACGTCATTGCCCTGCGCGCCGTCGAAACGGTCGACTTCATGACCGCCCATTGGGCCCACCTGCCCTACGAGTTCCTGGATCTGGTCTCGCGGCGCATTATCAACGAGATACCCGGCATTTCCCGCGTCACTTACGACATCTCAGGCAAGCCGCCCGCCACCATCGAGTGGGAGTAAGGGCGACCAACGACCCGCCTTTGAGCGCGTGATCTCGTTCCTATGGCGGACTTATACCGCTTAACCCATCTGACAACCATGGGCGATCGCAAGGCATCAAGCGACGAACACTGGATGCTCCATGCCCTGCAACTGGCCTGCAAGGCGAAGGAAGCCGGCGAGGTTCCGGTGGGGGCGGTTTTGGTCAAGGATGGAGTCTGCATCGCCGAGGGCTGGAACTGTCCGATCGGCACCAACGACCCCAGCGCCCACGCGGAAATGATGGCGCTACGTACCGGCGGCTTGGTGTTGGGAAATTACCGACTGGTCGATACCACGCTCTTCGTCACTCTGGAACCTTGCCTGATGTGCATGGGCGCCATCGTGCACGCCCGCATCCAGCGACTGGTGTTCGGCGCGCCCGATCCCAAACGCGGCGCGGTTTGCAGCGCCCTGCAACTGGCCGATGCGGCGTTCCTCAACCACCGGATCGACTATACCGGCGGCGTGCTGGCCGAAGACTGTTCCGCCCTGCTCAAGGATTTTTTTCAACGGCGGCGTTAGCACCGTTCCCGCGTTTTCCGACTTCGATAGCCAGAGGATTAAGATCCTAGCCTCATGACGCCCCGCTCGCTTTCACCTTGCCAGGCCCCATCGCCAACTTGCGGTTCTCCTCTTCCTCGCTGAGCCAAACCAGCAGATCGTAAAAGCGGCGGATGCTGTTGACGTATTGCACCGCCAAGGCTCCCCGCGCACGGCCATGCCGAGTCTTGCGATACCAGGACTTCTTGCCTAACAGCGGCAGCACACCCTTCACATCGATCCATTTGTCCGGGTCGCCGCCACGCTCCCGTACCAGGCGCCTGGCATCCTCGACGTGGCCATAGCCGACGTTGTAAGCCGCCAGCGCCAGCCAAGTGCGGTCGGGTTCTTGAATATGCTCCGGAATGTTCGCCAATGTCTCCTTCAAATAGGAGGCGCCGCCACGTATGCTCTGACCAGGATCGAAGCGGTCGTTCACTTTGAGCTCTCTCGCCGTGACGCCGGTCAATTGCATCATGCCCTGCACACCATCGGCTGAAATCGCCCTGCCTTCCCAATGGGACTCCTGATAGGCCTGTGCAGCCAACAAGCGCCAGTCGATCCCGTGCTCCTTCCCGGCTCTCTGGAACAGCTTCTTGTATTTGGGGAGACGCTGGCGGTAATGCACACGCAGCGAGCTGTCCAACGCAGCATCGTAAGAAGCAGCGTGGCCGTAATAACGATCAATCAACTGATCGAGGAGCTTATTTTGCTTGATTTCGTCAAAAAAGCTGACAGCCTCGTCGTAAAGGCTGGAATCCTCGCCCAGAGCGAACGCCCAAGCCAGATCGCGCGGTTTGCCGACATCGAAGGCGACCTGCAGATTGGGATAGAAGCGCCGCATGCGCAGCATCTGATCGGATTGGACGATGGTGTAATCGAGCAGCCCTTCACTGACCAGGAACAACAAGCCCTCGGCATCCTGTTCGAAGTTCAAGTTCCAGCTCAAATCGGGATAACGCTTGCGCAGGGATTTCAGGGTCTCGGTATGACTGGCGCCTGCCCCCACCTCGAGAATGCCCCCGGACAAATCGTTCACGTAACGCGGCCTGGGTTGATCGCCCCGATAAATCACTTGTTCGGTGACGCGACGGTATGCGGGAGCAAAGCGCATCTTGCGCTTGCGTGCCTCGGTCACCATAAGGCCGGCGGCGGCGAAATCAGCCTGTTGGGCCTCGGCCAGTTTGGTCATCTGCCGGAACGAATTCGGCACGATGAACCTTGCCTTGACACCCAAGCGCTTTGCGAAAAGCTGAGCCAGATCGTATTCCAAGCCGGCGAAACCGCCCGGTCCTTCATAGTATGAGGAGGGACTATAGCGGGTGACGATCTTGAGTACGCCCGCCTGTTTGACCCGATCGAGGTGAGAGAGCTTGTGCTCGTCCGGATGCTTGACCGGTTGGACGTGAGAAAGCGGTTTGACCGGTTTGGTCGGCTTATCCCCGCAACCGCCTAGCGGGAGGGCTAAACAAAGAAAGAATAGAAACCGCAGCGAAGCTGCTTTGGGCGGCGTATCTGACGTATCTTTATCAATGTAACCGGTTCTTTTTCGCCTTACTCTTTCTGTTCTAAGGATGGAATCAACAGTTTTGCGTTCTGCAAAAAGGCCGTCCGGCATGATTTTTTTAGGATACATGTCTCGCACCGTTTATCTTATGACAGCGACATCGTATCATAACAGCCTCGCCACAAGATGGAAGCCTTAACTGACTTTCCTGTCAGCGAGGACGTACGGAGAGGTACCGAAGCGGTCACAACGGCGCCGACTCGAAATCGGATGGGGGACTAACATCCCCACGAGGGTTCGAATCCCTCCCTCTCCGCCAAATCAATGTCTTACAAGATTGTGAGCATGCTTACTACGTCTGTCTCGGGGTTTCAGATTCGGCGCGGGCAAAATGATCGCCCCGGAAAGCCTGTTCGAACTGCCGCCGCAACTCCCCTTCTCGGTCGTGGTAGATGAGCGAAAAATGGAAAGGGATGGCGAACTTGGCACCGGCAAGACGGGCCAGAGTCCCGGACTGAGGGGCTGTCAGGTGATATTTCTGCGCCGCTCGTTCAGTCAGTTCCTCTCCAAAGACAGCCTCGATGAATAGCTGATCTGCACCCCTGGCCAACTCGACGATCCGTTCGGCGTTGGCCTCGTGGTACACGGCGTCGGTGACATAGGCTACCTTTTGGCCGGTCGAAATATTGGCGATGCTAGCCGCTAATTCATCGAGCCGCAGCACCACCTCCTGTAGCGCGCCGCCCTCTTGGCGTGTTGCAGTGATGGGGCTATCGCCGGGTTCTCCTCGGAGCAGGGCGCGTTTGAAGACTTGAAGCCATGGGCCCGGTTCAAGTCCCAGTTGATCCAGGCGGTTCTTCCAGATATTGACGTGTTGGTTTTCCCGCAAGGCAAAGGCCAGGCAGGGGATCTTGTGATCCAGGAAGGTGAAACGAACCGTAAAATTCTCCTCCCTCAAAAGGGTCCGGTTCGAGAGGGCAAACTCTCGTTCGGCCTCTCGCTGGAACCCGGTTCGACACCGGAAGCAGGCCGATCGGGCATTCGTTTCCGTCAGAATCTCGGTCACATCCAGGGTAAAATCGGTATCGTAGTTCTCCACCAGATTCCAGGTGTATGCGGCGAGTTTGGCTTCCACCTGTCGCAGAAACCCCGGCGGGCCGAACAGCCGAACGCGCATATCGCGCCCCAGACAAAGGCGGAGCATCCAGTCGAAGCCAAAAAAGTGATCCATGTGCGCATGAGAGACAAATATGTCCCGAAGGCGCAGGATCTTGCGCGTGGCGAGATGGGAAAGATCGCCTAGGTCGAATAACAGGGCATACTTTTCGAACAAGAAGTCCACATAGACTGCAGGATCGCCGAAAACGTCATTGACCAGCGACGGGTGATAGACGGGTTTCATGGGGGCTGCGTGGTTGGCGGTGCGGAGCCCAATTGCGGGCAGCACAAAAAAAGCTAGATATTCTTGCTCGCCTCTGTTGCCTCGTGTCAACTGTAGCGGCGAATTTGCAATATCATGTGGTTCTTTGACCTCGAACACTTGGCAATGATCGGTTGATCGAACCAGAGATTATCTGCCCTGACGCCGACGGTTCTTCCTGATAAGGATGAGCTCGATTCTCTCCCATGCCATCGTCCCCCTCGCGATCAGTCCGCTCTTTCCGGCGGATGCCCTTCCGCCCTTTATCGTTTTGGCAGGCACGGTTTGCACCACCGCGCCTGATGTGAACGTGGTCGGCTTCCTGTTCGATGTGCGATACGGCGACCTGCTGGGGCACCGCGGCTTGACCCATTCCGTTTTCTTTGCCGCCGCCTTGAGCGCCGTGTTGACCTACCTGTTATGGCCGATGCATCTTGGCGTGGCATTTCTGTTCCTTTTTCTTTCAACGCTGTCCCATCCCTTGCTCGACGCGATGACAGATGGTGGTCTCGGTATCGCGTTCTTTTCACCCTTCAGCAACCGGCGCTATTTCTTTCCGGTGCGCCCCATCGCCGTTCCTCCTATCGGCATCCGCGCTTTCTTTTCGAAACGAGGCTGGCAGGGCATGAAAAGCGAAGCCTGCTGGATCTGGCTGCCGTCGATCGGCTTATACGCCTTGGCGAAGATGCTGACCACTTAGCCCGCTCGTAACCATGGCGTTGCCGCGGAAAATCCAATCTTCGCTAAACACGGAAATCAATTCCGCACCCTTCCTGAACCGGCGGTGCCTGATTTCCGCCGTCCCCGCGTGTTTGGCAGGTACTGATTTTGCCCGCTTGTCCGACAGCACCATCCTCCCGCACGAACTTGTGACTATTCTCGATCCGCCGCGACACCGCATCGAAGGAGGTCTTTTTTGCGCGCCCCCATCAACCCGACTCCGACACCGCCGAAACGGAGTACACGAATGGCTTTATGATTAATAGCCAAAAGAACCAGCAAGCAAATTAACGGGACGAATATCAGTAACATAAAGACTATTATGACGGAAGCATCGAGTCTGAGCGCCCTTGCTAATTTATAAACGCAATAAAGTTGGAATGGGATGGTTATGAACATGGCCGGAGGAAAGAAGCCAACAAACCATGCCAAGATTGCCCAGACCATTAACCGTTGAGATAATCCAACCTCTCTAAGGTCAAGAGGCGTTTGTTTCATACGCTGTTACACCAACCTCTGAGGTATCGGACTGTCTTCGGTACTAGTTCGGCCCGTTTCAGCGGGATAAGCTCGTCGCAATCGAAGCAGATTCGGTCCCCAACATCATTGGATACCGGCTCCTCCTTCAGCTCCTGTCGGTTCAAGACCGGCCGAATCGCTGAGGTGTCCGATCTCGGTCTGTTGCAAGGCTAAATCAAAAATAATTTCGTCCATAATCAGCGTCTTTAACGTAACCAGCAGCTCGAATAAGCCCCGTAGATGGGATTCGCACCGCAGAGTTCCACGCAGGAGCGACGCATGCCTAAAACCTATCACGGTCCGCTCAAGACCGAACAGCCGGGGCTGTGCGCCTGCAGGCAGCGCAGAAATAGATGTCCTTGCGGTCGGTATCCCGCAGGGAGTTACTGAAATGCATCACGCAGTCAGGTTGCGGACAGTGGTTCAGCCCCAGGGTGTGACCAAGTTCGTGCACGGCCTCTTTAACGATCCGTTGCCGATAGACCTTCGCATCGACGTCGCTCTGTAAACGGTAAAGGGAAATCACGGCCGCCTTACCGGGCCGTTCCGCGAGACCGAACACAAAGTTCAGAGGCTCTACGAAGAGATCGTCCTTGGCAATCCCCAGCAAGCGCGCACCGGGGAACTCGCGCACGGCGGCAAGAAATGCCTCAGCGTCATACTGACGGCGCTGGGGATTGTAAGACCTTTCGGGAATCTCGATAGGTGATGCCACAGAAGCGGCGAAGCCGAGGCTATTGAGGTCTCGGACCAAGTGACTTACGACATCCGGATCGACACCCCGGAAAGGAATCAAGGTGACAGATAGCATCGTTTCCTCGAATAAATCCAAATCACTGCGCAGACTGGGCAATGGTCTGTGGCCGATCATACGCCACACGGCGGAGCAACGAAAAATCCGGCGCGCGAAGCGAACCCAGCGGCGAAGACGAACCCCCCACTTCAGTTGATGGTTGCCCATCGCAAGCGCTAGGGAAAAAGCGGACAATTTATTTACTACATAGCCCGACAAATCTAATTGTTGCTAACATTTCAGCCGACAAAAGTCGGTGGAAATAACTTGTGCGAGGAATGACTCATGCAGATCGGTGTTCCGAAAGAAATCAAGGATCATGAATATCGTGTGGGCATCACGCCATCGGGCGTGCAAGCGCTGGTGAGGGCCGGGCACTACGTTCGGGTCCAAGCCGGGGCGGGCGCGCGGATCGGATTTTCTGACGAAACCTTTCGCGCGGCAGGGGCATCGATCGCAGCCGACGCCGCGGCGACTTATGACGGCGATTTAGTCGTAAAAGTCAAAGAGCCCCAACCTTCCGAATATGCCTTCCTGAAAAGCGGGCTGACCCTTTTCTGCTATCTGCATCTCGCCGCCCTTCCTGAGCTGGCGCGGGAACTCATGAGCCGCGGCGTGCAAGCCATTGCCTATGAAACCGTTACCGATGACGCCGGAGGCCACCCCCTGCTCACGCCCATGTCGGAAGTGGCCGGGCGACTTGCACTCCAGGTGGGTGCCCAAGCATTGACACTACCCTACGGCGGGAATGGGACCCTAATCTCAGGGGTGCCTGGAGTCGCTCCCGCCCGCGTCGCCATCATCGGCAGCGGCACAGTTGGCAGCAATGCCGCACATATAGCGGTTGGGCTGGGTGCAGACGTCACTCTGATAGGCCGCAGTGTCGAAAAATTGCGGTATTGGGAGACCGTTTTTGCGGGGCGCTTGAAAACCCAGTTCTCTTCGCCCGACAACATCGCATGCATCGTTCAGGAGTCCGACTTGCTGATTGGCGCCGTGTACGTGCCAGGAAAACAGCCCCCTAAACTACTCTCTCGGGACTTGTTAGCGAGCATGCGCCCCGGTTCGGCCCTAGTGGATGTGTCCATCGACCAGGGTGGGATCGCCGGAACATCCCGTCCCACCACCCACTCGGACCCCTTTTATGTGGAGGCCGGCATCGTCCATTACTGCGTCACCAACATGCCGTCGGCCACGGCAAGAACCTCGACCCTCGCCCTCACCCACGTGACCCTACCCTACGTGCTGCGCCTGGCGAATCTGGGTTGGCGTGCGGCTTTGATTGGGGAAGTGGGGCTGCGAGCCGGACTCAATGTCGCAGAAGGCCAAATAACCCATGACGGACTGGCGGAGGATTTAGGCCTCTCCGCAGTCAGCGCGGACACGATATTGCAGACGGCCTGAGGCGTTGTACGGGCTGAGACAAAGCGAAGTCTGATCCCAAGCGAAAGTAATGCTCCGCAGCCTTGCGTCGGTGGCATAGTAACTTTGATTACCCGCGGTAGGGTAGTCCGTCACAATGGCGGCAAAACCGCTATGCCAGTTGGTTTCCTTTGGTTATTGAACATAGAGGTTGTTGCTGCGCATGCACGATCCTATCCGAGTCGCGGTCCTCGGAACCGAGCAAATGGGCTCGGGAATTGTCAGCCTGTTGCTCGATAAGCCGGGGCCAACGCTGGTCGGCGCTTACGCAAGACGAAAGAAGCGCTGCGGAATAGCTCTTGGTACAGCGATTGGGCTGGGCCGTGTGTTTGGTCTCAAGGACAGGGGGTAAGACCGACGTCAATGACGCCCAATGGCTCCAGCAGCTTCACGCCTACGGTCTCTTGCGAGGCAGCTTCCACCCGCCGGCCGACATCGCGGCTTTGCGGGCCTATCTGCGCCACCGGGAGCGGTTGCTGGATTACGCCGCCGCCCACATTCAGCATATGCAGAAGGCCCTGATGCAGATGAACCTGCAGTTACACCACGTGGTGTCTGATATCACCGGCCAGACCGGGATGCGCATCCTCCGGGCCATTCTCAGTGGAGTACGGGATCCGGCCGTCCTTGTCAGTTACCGCGACCATCGCTGCAAAGCCTCTACCGAGACCCTGTTCCAGGCGTTGTCCGGCCACTACCGCCCCCGAACAGGTGTTTGCCCTGCGTCAGGCCGTGGGACTTTATGACACGTATCAACAGTATGTCGCCGAGTGTGACCGAGAGATCGAGGCGTTGTTGGCGCGCCTCCAGGCCCCACTGCCGCCGGCGGAACCCTTGCCCAAGACGAGACACCGGACGCGGCAGCCCAATGACTTGAGCTTCGATGTTCGGACCGCCTTGTATGCGGTGACCGGGATGGATCTGACCCAGATTCATGGTCTCGGACCGTATCTGGCCCTGAGATTGGTCAGCGAATGTGGTACCGATCTATCGCGCTGGCCCAGCGCTCAGCATTTCACCTCCTGGCTGTGCCTGGCGCCGGGCAATAAGATTTCCGGAGGCAAGCTGCTCTCTGCCCATACTCGGCGCTCGAAGAACCGGGCCAGTGCGTTGCTTCGCCTAGCGGCAGTGAGTGTCGGTAAGACTTCGACTGCCCTGGGGGCTTTTTACCGACGCCTGGCGGCGAGGATCGGCAAGGCCAAAGCGGTGACCGCCACTGCCCGCAAATTAGCTGTGCTGTTCTACAACGCATTGCGCTACGGAATGGCTTACCGTGACGCCGGGCACCGAGCAATACGAGCAATACGAGCAACGTTACCGTGAGCGGGTACTGAGAAATCTGACCCGCCGTGCCAAGGAACTCGGCTATCACCTCGAACCGGCGCCCGCGTCCGGAGTTTCTTAGGAAGGCGACGGCGTACTTTGCTAGGGAGTCGCTGCAAAGGTACGCGTTCATGAAGCAATGGCGACTTGAATACCCCGTGGAAGCCATGGCGCGGGTTCTGGAGGTGTCCCGTAGTGGATTCTACGCCTGGCTGGAGCGTCCGCCGTCCGCGCGTGCCCTGGAGGATGAGCGACTGAAGGTGGGAATCTCGGCGGCGCACGTGAAAACCCGCGAGAGCTATGGCGCGGCGCGCTTGCAGGCCGAACTCCGGAGCGAGGGCTTTGCCGCCGGACGGGATCGGATCGCCCGGTTACGGCGGGATCTGGGGATTCGTTGCCGCCAGAAGCGCAAGTTCAAGGCGACCACACACTCGAATCATGACTTGCCCGTGGCGGAGAACCTGTTGCAACAGCACTTCACGGCACAGGCCCCCAACGAGGTTTGGCACACGGATATCACCTATATCCCGACCGGGGAAGGCTGGCTCTATCTGGCGGGCGTCAAGGATCAGTTTACCCGCGAGATCGTCGGGTATGCCATGGGCGCACGGATGACCAAAGGCCTTACGCTGGCGGCGCTATCGAAGGGCATGGGTTACCAGCACCCCGCCCCGGGATTGATCCACCACTCCGATCGAGGAAGCCAGTACTGTGCCCTGGAGTACCAGAAACGGCTGCAACAGCAGGGCCTCCTGGCCTCGATGTCCAGGAAAGGGAACTGCTACGACAAT
>DATIXD010000090.1:0-13240 GCA_035518875.1 Methylococcaceae bacterium
GGGCCTGCCCTACCATGCGGTGGAGGGATATCTCGCCAAGCTGCTCAAACTCGGGGAATCCGTGGCGATCTGCGAGCAGATCGGCGATCCGGCCACATCCAAAGGGCCGGTCGAACGCAAGGTCGTGCGTATCGTCACGCCAGGCACCGTCACCGACGAGGCCCTTTTGGAGGAAAGCCGCGATAACCTCCTGGCGGCCATTTCTCCATTGGGCGCGCGGTTCGGCATCGCCCATCTCGACCTCGCCAGTGGACGTTTCGTGCTTCAGGAAGTCGAAACCATCGAGCGCTTGTTGGGCGAACTGGAGCGCCTCAACCCGGCTGAACTGCTGCTCAGCGAAGATTGGCCGTTACCTGCCGTCATTCTCGTCCGCAAGGGCATCACCCGCCGGCCACCCTGGCATTTCGATTCCGTCAGCGCCCGGCAACTGTTGTTGCGCCAGTTCGAAACGCGCGACCTGAAAGGTTTCGGCTGTGAGGGAGCCGAGGCCGCCATCGCCGCCGCCGGCTGCCTGCTGCAATACGTCAAGGACACCCAGAGAAGCGCCCTGCCCCATATCCAAGGCCTGCGCATGGAAACCGGCGAGGAAAGCATCATCCTGGACGCCGCCAGCCGCCGCAATCTGGAGCTCGACTATCACCCTTCCGGGCGCAACGAGTTCACCCTGTTCGGTGTGTTGGACCGCACCGTTACGGCGATGGGCAGCCGCTTGCTGCGTCGCTGGTTGCACAACCCGCTGCGCGATCGGAGACTCCTCAACGAACGCTACCAGGCCATCGGCGTCCTGCTGGAAACCAGGATCCAGCAAGATTTGCGCGAAGCGCTCAATGAAATCGGCGATATCGAGCGCATCGCCGCCCGCATCGCCCTGAAATCGGCCCGCCCGCGCGATCTGGCCACGCTACGGCAATCGTTCGCCGTATTGCCGGCACTGCGGACAAAACTCGCTGATTGCGAATGCCCCCTTTTGGCACAATTGTACGAAAGGATCGGCGAACATCCCGACCTCCATGCGCTGCTGGAACGGGCGCTGGTGGAGAACCCGCCCATGCTGATCCGCGACGGCGGGGTGATCCGCGAAGGCTACGACGCCGATCTGGATGAGTTGCGCAATTTGAGTCAGAACGCCGACCAGTTTCTGCTCGATATGGAACAGCGCGAGCGCGAGCGCACCGGCATCGCCAACCTGAAGGTCAGCTACAACCGCGTGCAGGGCTTCTATCTGGAGATTTCAAGGACACAGGCGGACAGGATTCCACCCGACTACACCCGCAAACAAACTTTGAAAGGTGTGGAGCGCTACATCACCGCCGAACTGAAAGCCTTCGAGGACAAGGTCTTGAGCGCCCGCGAAAAGGCGCTGGCCTGCGAAAAAGCCTTGTACGACGGGCTGCTCGACAGCCTTGGACTGGAATTGCGACGCCTGCAGAACGCCGCGGCCGGCGTCGCCGAACTGGATGTACTCGCCAACCTGGCCGAACGGGCCGACGGTCTCAAGCTCACGCCCCCGACGCTGGCCGATGAACCGGGGGTACGCATCGTCGGCGGCCGCCATCCGGTGGTGGAGCGGGTGTCGGAAACGCCTTTCGTCCCCAATGATCTGGAACTCTCGCCCGATTGCCGGATGCTGATCATCACCGGCCCCAACATGGGCGGCAAATCCACCTACATGCGGCAGGCCGCCTTGATCGTCCTGCTGGCGCACATCGGTTCCTATGTGCCGGCGGACAGCGCCGAGATCGGGCCGGTCGACCGCATCTTCACCCGCATCGGCGCCTCGGACGATCTTGCCAGCGGGCGCTCCACCTTCATGGTGGAAATGACGGAAACCGCCAATATCCTCCACAACGCCACGCCCAACAGCCTGGTACTGATGGACGAAGTGGGCCGCGGCACCAGCACCTTCGACGGCCTCTCGCTGGCCTGGGCCTGCGCCGAGCATCTCGCCCGCGAGCTCAAGGCCTTCACCCTTTTCGCCACCCATTATTTCGAATTGACCAGCCTCGCCGAGGAGCACGCGGACATCCGCAACGTCCATCTGGATGCCGTGGAACACGGCGACCACATCGTTTTCCTGCACGCAGTGAAGGACGGCCCGGCCAACCAGAGCTATGGGTTGCAGGTCGCTGCGCTGGCCGGCGTGCCGCGCGCCGTCGTGAGCAAGGCTCGGGAAAAACTCCGCGCCCTGGAAAACAAGACCTATCATGAACACCGGGCGGAAACCGGGATCCAGCAACTCGACCTATTTGCCAGCCCCGAACCGAATCCGGCCATCCTGCTGCTGGACAAGATCAAGCCCGATGAAGTGACGCCTAGGCAGGCGCTGGACATCCTGTTCGAACTGAAAACGCTGGCGGGCTGATCCGCGTTCCGGCAGGAACGATTTCACCTGAGCAGACACCAAGGTCGACAGTATTTGCCTGGAATATGGACTAGAGGATATGCTATCCAAAACCGCTTCCAGGAGGTCGCAGCGATGACCCAGCCATGGCAAGAAGAGTTGACCTGTGCAACGCACTGCTTTCGGTGCAACGGGAAACTAGCCCCGAAAGACCCCCGCATTCTTTCGGTTTATGATCACCGGGCCATCTGCATGAGCTGCAAGGACACCGAAGAGGCTCGGCCGGATTACCCGGAGGTCTCGATGCAGGTGGCCGAGCAATGTCTCATTCATGCCGAATCGGGCGCGGGAGACCCACGGGGATATTGCTATCACCACTTCTATCCCTACCGCTGTGATTGAGGCCAACTTCGATTAAACCGGATACCGAGCTGAAGGAATCGAAAAAAGGAGCATATGTGGATGAATCCTGATGTCGTTCCAAGTCCGGACCTGTTGCCTCTGGTGACTTATTTCGCCGCTGTTGTGGCGGTTGTCGCGGTCATGATGGGCCTGTCGCATGTTCTCGGCGAACGCGGCAAGAATCCGGCAAAAGCGACCCTGGAACCGTTCGAGTCCGGAATCGTCGCCACCGGCACCCCGCTCATCCGCTTCTCCGTCCGCTTTTACCTCATCGCCATCTTCTTCGTCATCTTCGACATCGAAGCCGTTTTCATCTTCGCCTGGGCGATCGGCTTCCGCGAAAGCGGCTGGGCCGGTTATATCGAGATCCTGATTTTCATCGCCGTCCTGATCGCCGCACTGGCTTACCTCTGGCTGATCGGCGCGCTCGACTGGCGTACCGAGCGACAAAAGGCCGTCGACGGCAAAACCGCCCCTTAGGAGGCACGATGCGCTGGACTCTCACCCCCGCAGCACAAACCCCGCAGCCAGGCCGGCAAAGCTATGAAGAAGCGATCCGGCGCAATGTTCTGTTCGCGCGTCTGGACGATCTGGTGGCCTGGGGACGGAAAAATTCGGTCTGGCCTTTCAATTTCGGCCTTTCCTGTTGTTACGTGGAAATGGCGACGGCGTTCACCAGTCACTTCGACATCGCCCGCTTCGGTTCCGAGGTGATCCGCGCGAGCCCCCGTCAGGCCGATCTGATGGTCATCTCCGGCACGGTGTTCAGAAAAATGGCGCCGGTGGTCAAACGCCTCTATGACCAGCTTCTCGAGCCGAAATGGATCATCTCGATGGGCTCTTGCGCCAACTCGGGTGGCATGTACGACATCTACAGCGTGGTCCAGGGCGTGGACAAATTCCTGCCGGTCGACGTCTACGTGCCCGGCTGTCCACCTCGACCGGAGGCGCTTCTGGAAGGGCTGATGCTGTTGCAGGATTCCATCGGCAAGGAGAAAAGGCCGCTGAGCTGGCTCATCGGGCCGCAGGGCGTCGAAAGAGCCCGACCCGCCAGCCAACGCGACCTGAAGCAAGCGGAGCGGCTCCGGGCTACCGAACTGCGCGACCCCTTTCACCTGGATTAAACGGATATCAGGGCCCATTCGATGGATACCGTCATGCCGGCAAGAGTTGCCATCGAAGAGCTGCCGATTGTTTCAACGCTACGCCAGCGATTCGGCGACGATGCCTTCGTACATCAGGCCACGGCGGACGGAATTCCCAGCCTGTGGCTGAACCCGGACCATCTGCGTCCGGTCCTCGAATATCTCAAGCACGGGATCGACCGCCCCTACGCGATGCTCTATGACCTCACAGCCATGGACGAGCGCGTGCGGACACGCCGCGAAGGCTTGCCGGCCAGTGGCTTCACGGTTATCTATCATCTGCTGTCCTTCGCCCGCAACGAGGACCTCCGCCTGAAAGTCGCGCTGCCCGCGGAAAATCCGTCGGCACCGACGATCACCCCATTGTGGCCCGCCGCCAACTGGTATGAGCGGGAAGTGTGGGACATGTTCGGCATCCGATTCGACGGCCATCCGAACCTGCGCCGCATCATCATGCCGCCCACCTGGGCGGGTTATCCGCTGCGCAAGGATCATCCGGCGCGAGCGACCGAAATGGAGCCCTACAGCCTGCCCGATGAGGTGCTCGACGCGGAACAGGAAGCGCTGCGCTTCGTGCCCGAAGAATGGGGCATGGCACGGCAGAGCGAGGATACCGATTTCATGTTCCTCAACCTGGGCCCCAACCATCCGAGTGTCCACGGCGTCTTCAGAGTCGCCCTGCAACTGGACGGCGAGGAAATCGTCGATGCCGTCCCCGACATCGGTTATCACCACCGCGGCGCCGAAAAAATGGGCGAACGCCAATCCTGGCACACCTATATCCCCTACACCGATCGGGTCGATTATCTGGGCGGTTCCCTGAACAACCTCCCCTACGTCATGGCCGTCGAAAAACTGGCCGGAATCGAGGTACCGCAGCGGGCTCAGGTCATCCGGGTGATGATCTCGGAGTTCTACCGCATCGCCAGCCATCTGCTGTTTTACGGCACCTTCGCCCAGGACGTGGGCCAGATGTCGCCGGTGTTTTACATGTTCATCGACCGGGAGAAGGTGTTCTCCATCATCGAATCCTTCACCGGCGCGCGGATGCATTCCAGCTTTTTCCGCATCGGCGGCGTCGCCCTGGACTTGCCGGAGGGCTGGGACAAGCTGATCCGAGAATTCATCGACTATTTCCCCAAACGCCTGGACGAATACGACAAGATGGTCATGGAGAATCGTCTATTGCAGCGGCGCACCGTGGGAATCGGCGCCTATAACACCCAGGAGGCGATCGAATGGGGCGTGACCGGAGCGGGACTGCGGGCCACCGGCCTTCAATGGGATTACCGCAAGGTCAGACCCTATTCGGGCTATGAGCAGTTCGAGTTCGATATTCCCATCGGCAAGAATGGAGACTGTTACGACCGCTGCGCGGTGCGGGTGGAGGAGATGCGGCAGAGCCTTCGCATCATCCGGCAATGCGTGGACAACATGCCGGCAGGCCCCTACAAGGCCTTTCACCCCCTCACCACGCCGCCGCCCAAGGAGCGCACCATGCACGACATCGAAACCCTGATCCAGCATTTCCTCAATGTCACTTGGGGACCGGTGATTCCGGCGGGAGAAGCATGCATGACCGTCGAGGCAACCAAGGGCCTGAACAGTTATTATCTGACCTCCGACGGCGGCACCATGTCCTACCGCACGCGTATCCGCACGCCGTCTTTCCCCCATTTGCAAATGATTCCGCTGATGAGCCGCGGCATGATGATCGCCGACCTGATTGCGATCCTCGCCAGCATCGATTTCGTGATGGCGGACGTGGACCGCTGAAGGAGTCAAGCCCCGTGAACCTGAGCGCAGCCGAAATCGAAGCCATCCGTGAGGAGTCGTCCCACTATGAGGACAAGGCCGCCGCCGCCATCGAGGCGCTGAAAATTGTCCAGCAACAGCGGGGCTGGATTTCCGACGAGAACATCAAGGACATCGCCGCCCTGCTGGAAATGTCACCCGCCGAACTGGACAGCGTTGCGACCTTCTACAACCTGATCTACCGAAAGCCGGTGGGGAAAAAGGTCATCCATTACTGCGACAGCGTCAGCTGCTGGATGCTGGGCGCGGAGAACAATCGCCAATATCTCGGCGAGCGGCTCGGCATCGGTCTCGGCGAAACGACCGCGGACGGCGAATACACCCTGCTGCCCATCGTTTGCCTGGGCGCCTGCGACCGGGCGCCGGTGTTGATGATCGGCGAACGGACGTACTTCAATGTCGATCGGGCGAAATTGAACGAAATCCTGGAACAGACTGGGCAACCCTGATGGACAAACCCCTCACCCGGAACATCAAGCCCGACGGCTCGGCGGCCGGTCTGGACGAATACTTGCAAAACGGCGGTTATGAAGGCCTGCGCACAGCGCTAAAAGAACACGCCCCCGCCAACGTCCAGAAACTGGTCAAGGAATCCGGATTGCGAGGCCGCGGCGGCGCGGGTTTCCCCACCGGGGTGAAATGGAGCTTCGTCCCCATGGGGGATGATGCGCCCAAGACCAAGTATTTGGTGGTCAATGGCGATGAAATGGAGCCGGGCGCGTTCAAGGACCGGGTTCTGATCGAAGGCGACCCCCATCAGTTGATCGAAGGCGTCGTCATCAGCGCCTATGCCATTCAAGCGAGCACCGCCTATGTGTTCCTGCGCGGCGAATATCACCTGGCCGCCGAAAGGCTCCGACAGGCCATGGCCGAGGCGTACCAGAACAACTACCTGGGCAAAAGCATTCTGGGCTCGGATTTCAGCCTCGATCTGCACCTGCACACCAGCGCCGGCCGCTACATCTGCGGCGAGGAAACCGCACTGCTCAACTCCCTGGAAGGCAAGCGCGCCACCCCGCGAGCCAAGCCGCCGTTTCCGCAAGTTTCTGGGCTGTTCGGAAAACCCACCATCGTCAATAACGTGGAAACCCTGTGCAACGTCCCGCATATCGTGCATTACGGCGTGGAATGGTATAAAGACCTGAGCCGCAGCACCGATTCCGGCACCAAGCTCTACGGAATCAGTGGCCGGGTCAAAAGCCCCGGCGCCTGGGAGCTACCCATGGGCACGACGGCCAGGGAACTCATAGAAGAACATGCGGGCGGCATGCTGGATGGCTACCGCTTGCGCGGGTTTTTGCCGGGCGGAGCCTCCACCGATTTCCTGCTTCCGGAACACCTGGACGTACCCATGGATTATGCCTCCATAGGCAAGGTCGGCAGCCGTCTGGGAACCGGCACCCTGATCCTGCTGGACGACAAGACCTGTCCGGTGGAGATGGTGCTCAATCTCGAGCAGTTCTTCGCCCAGGAATCCTGCGGCTGGTGCACCCCCTGCCGCGACGGCCTGCCCTGGGTCGTGACCCTGCTCAAGGATTTGATCGAAGGCCGAGGACGAGCAGAGGACCTTTTAACCTTGGAACGGATGCCGGCCTTCCTGGGGCCTGGCAATACCTTCTGCGCCCTGGCGCCGGGCGCCATGGAGCCCTTGCAAAGCGCCCTGAAATTTTTCCGGGAAGACTTCGAAAAATATCTTCCGAAACAAGCCGGGAGCGTTTATGCCTGACAAAATCGTAAGAAACGATTTTGGACAGCCAAAGGCTGGTCCGAAGGACGAACCCCAGGGAGGGGGGCCGCAAATCGAGATCGACGGCAACAACTATCCGGCCAGGATCGGGGAGAACCTGCTGCAATCCTGCCTTTCCCTGGGTCTGGACCTGCCTTATTTCTGCTGGCATCCGGCGATGGGCTCGGTCGGAGCCTGCCGCCAGTGCGCGGTGATCCAGTATCACAACCCTGAGGATACCCACGGCCGATTGGTGATGGCCTGCATGACGCCCGTCACCGAAGGCATGCGAATCTCACTCCAACATCCGGATGCCAGCCGTTTCCGCGCCGAGATCGTCGAACTCTTGATGACCAACCATCCCCACGACTGCCCGGTCTGTGAGGAAGGCGGAGAATGTCATCTGCAGGACATGACGGAGATGACCGGCCATACCTTCCGAGAGTATCGGGGCAAGAAAAGAACCCACCGCAACCAATACCTCGGGCCTTTCATCAATCATGAGATGAATCGCTGCATCGCCTGTTACCGGTGCGTCCGCTATTACCAGGATTATTGCGGAGGCCACGACCTGCAGGTATTCGCCGCCCACAACCATGTCTACTTCGGGCGTCACGAGGATGGCGTGCTGGAGAACGAATTCAGCGGAAACCTGGTCGAGGTGTGTCCCACCGGCGTGTTCACCGACAAGACCTTCAGCCGGCATTACACCCGCAAGTGGGACTTGCAGAGCGCACCCTCGGTTTGCGTCCATTGCGCCTTGGGCTGCAATACCAGCCCGGGCGAGCGTTACGGCAGTTTGCGGCGCATCGTCAACCGCTATCATGGGCAGATCAACGGCTATTTCCTCTGCGACCGGGGGCGTTTCGGTTACGATTTCGTCAACGGCGAGCGCCGGATCCGCCAGCCTTTGTTGCTCAACCAGCCGCCCCTGGGCATGAAAGGCGCTGGGAATTATTTCTCCAAGCTGCTGGACAAGGCAGGCGGAACGATCGGCATCGGCTCGCCCAGGGCCAGCCTGGAAACCAACTTCGCCTTGCGGGAACTGGTGGGCGCCGACAACTTCTATCTGGGGTTGGCGGATAGCGAATACGCGAACATCCGAACCGTGTTGGAAATTCTGCAAACTAGCCCCGTGCGCGTCGTCTCGTTGCACGAAGCCGAACAGGCCGACGCCGTGTTCATCCTTGGCGAAGATGTCAGCGACACCGCGCCACGCCTGGCTTTGTCCCTGCGGCAAGCGGTGCGTAGCCGATCCTACGCAATCGCCGACCGGCTGAAGATCCCCCGCTGGCAGGATGCCGCCGTGCGTGAAGCGGCTCAACAGGAAAAAAGTCCGCTATTCGTGGCCAGCTGCGCACCGACCCGGCTGGACGACGTGGCGGCGCAAACCTTCCGCGGCGCACCGGAGGATTTGGCGCGCCTGGGCTTTGCCGTGGCTCACTGTTTGCACCCCAAGGCACCAGCTGTCGCCGATCTCGCCCCCGAACTCGACGAACAGGCCGATTCGATCGCGCAGGCGCTTGCTTCGGCCAAACGACCCTTGATCGTTTCAGGGGTAGGTTGCCAGAACGAGGCCGTCATCCGGGCGGCCACGCAAGTCGCCCGGGCGCTTTCGGCCTCGCGGAAAAACGCGCCCGCCGACGTCCACTTTGTCGTTCCCGAGTGCAATAGCCTTGGCTTGGCCCTGCTGGGCGGGCATTCCCTGGCCGATGCCTTCGCCGCGATTGATCAGGGCAAGGCGGATACGGTCGTCGTGCTGGAGAACGATCTCTACCGGCGCGCTGAACAAGAAAGCGTCGACCGATTCCTGGCCGGTGCCAAGCAAGTAATCGTGATCGATCACATCCTTCACGAAACTGCCAAAAAAGCCCAGATGGTCTTGCCCGCAGCCACCTTTGCCGAAACCGAAGGCACCCTGGTCAGCAGCGAAGGACGGGCGCAGCGTTTCTTCAAGGTGTTTCCGCCGGCCGGCGACTGTCAGGACAGTTGGCGTTGGCTGGGCGACGCCGGCCGGAAGACCTGGCGCAGCGTCGACGAAGTCATCCGGGACTGTGCCGAAGCTTTGCCCGTCTTCAAGCTGATTGCGCAGGCGGCCCCTGACTCGGGATTTCGCATCGTTGGCCAGAAAATCCCGCGCCAGCCGCAGCGCTACAGCGGCCGCACCGCCATGCTTTCAAACCTTCGCATCCACGAACCGAAGCAGCCGGTGGATCCGGATTCGGCCCTGGCTTTTTCCATGGAGGGGACACAGCACGCGCCTCCATCGCTCAATCCTTTCGTTTGGGCGGCCGGCTGGAATTCCAATCAGGCGGTGAGCAAATTCCAGGACGAAATCGGCGGGCCTCTGCGCGGCGGCGATCCCGGCGTGCGCCTGATCGAGCCGAAACCAAGCAAGGCTCCCCCCTGGTTTACCCCGCCGTCCGTTCCCGCCAGTACCGCGCGGCTGAAGCTGGTTCCACTGCAACACATCTTCGGCAGCGAGGAATTGAGCATGCTTTCCGCGCCCCTGGCAGAGCGGGCGCCTGCGCCTTACCTCGCCCTGCATCCCGAGGATGCAGCCCAACGCGGCCTGGCCGCCGGCGACCGGGTTCCGGTGGCTCTGGCCGGAGCGGAGTATGTGTTGCAGGTGCTGGTTCTGCCGGGCTTGGCCCGCGGCGTGGCAGGAATTCCCTTCGGCCTGCCGGAGCTGCCTTGGTTCGACACGGCAGCGGCATTTTGGGATTACCAGGCGGGTAATAGCAATGAAGGCTAGAAGTTGCCTTAGACCTACACACGCCTTCGAATATCAAAGTCTCCCGTCGCAAGGGGCGCTGCGTGGGGGCGATCAAACAAGGCCTTACCCATGACCATCGGCTCACCCCTGAACATCGCCGGCATCCTGCTCTCGGTCATCACCGTCTCCGCCCTGTTGATCTGGGTGGAGCGGCGCCTGATCGCCATCTGGCAGGATCGCCTGGGGCCCAACCGGGTCGGTCCCCTGGGACTGATGCAGGTGGCGGCGGACATGATCAAGATTTTCTTCAAGGAAGACTGGATTCCTCCTTTCGCCGACAAGCCGGTCTTTCTGATGGCGCCGGCCATCATCATGATGACCATGCTGCTCGGCTTCGTGATCGTGCCCTTCGCGCCGGGCATTGGCATCATCGATTTCAATTTCGGCCTGCTTTACTTCTTCGCCCTGTCCTCGCTCTCGGTCTATAGCCAGGTGCTGGCAGGCTATGCATCCGCGAACAAATACGCCTTGCTGGGGAGTCTCAGAGCCGCTGCGCAGACTATCAGCTATGAAGTGTTCATGGGCCTGTCGGCCATGGGCGTGGTGATGCTGTCCGGTACTTTCAATTTGCGGGAGATTGTGGAGGCGCAGCGGGACGGTTGGTTTTTCCTGCCGCAATTCTTGGGTCTTTTGACCTTCACCGTGGCCGCGGTCGCCGAGAGCCATCGCGGTCCGTTCGACCTGCCCGAGGCCGAGCATGAAATCATCGCCGGTTTCCATACCGAATACTCCGGCATGAAGTTCGGCATGTTCTTCGTCGGCGAATACCTTGGCGTGACACTGAATTCGGCCCTGGTCGTCACCCTGTTTTTCGGCGGCTGGCTGGGACCCTCGTTCCTGCCGCCTTTGCTCTGGTTCATGCTCAAGACCTCGGTCTTGATCGCCTTCTTCATTCTCATCCGGGCGGCCCTGCCGCGGCCCCGCTACGACCAGTTGATGGCATTCGGCTGGAAAGTGATGTTGCCGCTGACGCTGTTGAACATCATCGTCACCGGGGGTGTAGCCTTGATGATGCAGGACGGGGGATAATCGATGTTCAGTCAGTTGCGCACGCTCTGGACCGTCTTGCGGCATACCTTCATGCCGGCGGATACCGTCCAGTATCCGGAGGAGAAACCGGCGCTGTTTCCGCGCTACCGCGGCCGGATCGTCCTGACCCGCGACCCGGACGGACAGGAACGCTGCGTCGCCTGCAACCTGTGCGCGGCAGCCTGCCCGGTCGACTGCATTGCACTACAGAAAACCGAGGATGAGACCGGCCGCTGGTATCCGGAATTCTTCCGCATCAATTTCTCCCGCTGCATCCTCTGCGGTCTCTGCGAGGAAGCCTGTCCGACCTATGCCATCCAGCTCACCCCCGACTTCGAGATGTGCGAATACGACCGCCGCAACATGGTTTACGAAAAGGAACACTTGCTGATTCAGGGCACCGGCAAATACCCCGGCTACAACTTCTATCGCGTTGCCGGAAAAGCCATCGGAGGCAAGGACAAGGGTGAAGCGGAAAATGAAGATCGGCCCATCGATATCAGAAGTCTGCTGCCCTAGGGCCGGCCATCAACAACAAGAAGGGGTCGCTATGGAACTGGTTTTATTCTATCTGTCCGCCCTGATCGCGGTGGGCTCCACCCTCATGGTAGTCATTCAGGTCAATGCGGTCCATGCGTTGCTCTACCTCATCGTGTCGCTGCTGGCTTCCGGCTTCATTTTTTATTTGTTGGGGGCTTATTTTGCCGCGGTTCTGGAGGTGATCATTTACGCGGGCGCCATCATGGTGCTGTTCGTATTCGTAGTGATGATGCTGAATCTCGGGCAAAAGACCATCGCCCAGGAAAAGAGCTGGCTCTATCCCGGAATCTGGCGCGGCCCCGTAATCCTGAGTTCTCTGCTGTTGCTGGAATTGGTCTACATCTTGGCGCGGACCCCTACCGGCAGCGCCGGGCAGGTGGTCGATTCCAAAAGCGTGGGCATCGCCCTGTTCGGCCCCTATTTGCTGACGGTGGAAGCGGCTTCCATGCTCCTGCTGGCCGGACTGGTGGGTGCCTATCATTTGGGGCGACCACTGAAGGCAAAGGGTGATTGACAGGGAACTTCAGCCGTATGCCCGAAGACACTGAACAATCAGTTCTTTCCCCTTAATGGGGGGATCGTAATAGCGTTCTCCAGAGGGACAAATCCCCCGGAAGCGGATTTGGTCGCTCGAAGAGCGCTCGCAGAGTTTCGGGCAGGATTGCCCGGAAACATTGGGTGGGGTGAGGAGAAATCAAAAATCCTTTGATTTCTTTGATCGCCCCCATCCTGACGGACACAACAGACCATCCCTGTCTGTTGCCCTTCGGGGGAAGGAACAAGGCTTCTACGACCCCCTCCGTTGGGGGGAGTCTGATGGCCCAAGATGAACTAATCAGAAAAAGAAGGCCTTTTCATGACACAAATCCCCATGCAGCACGCACTGGCGCTGGCCGCGATCCTGTTTTCCCTGGGACTGGTCGGGCTTTTGGTGCGGCGCAACCTGATCGTCATGCTGATGTCCGTGGAGATCATGCTGAATGCGACGGGGATCGCCTTCATCGCCGCCGGTTCGCGCTGGGGGCAGGCGGACGGGCAAATCATGTTTCTGATGATCTTGACCCTGGCGGCGGCGGAGATCGGCGTGGGTCTGGGATTGGTCATGCAAATCTATCGCCGTTTTAAAACCCTGGATGCCGACCGGCTCAGTGAAATGCAAGGTTAGGAGAACTCATGCTGAACCTGTTGTGGCTCGTTCCTCTGTTCCCCTTGGCGGGTTTCCTTGCCCTGGTTTCGACCGAAGGCAAACTGCCGAAGCGCTACGTGCCCTGGATCGGGGCGGGCTCCGTCGGCCTTTCGGCGCTGCTGGCCGCGGCCATCGGCTTCGATTTCCTGAGCGACCCTCCGGCGAATCAGGTTTTCCGGCAATTCCTCTGGGACTGGATGGCGGTGGCCGACTTCCATGCCCCCTTCGCCTTGTACCTCGACGCTTTGTCCCTGAACATGCTGTTCGTCGTCACCGGCGT
>DATIXD010000091.1:0-7678 GCA_035518875.1 Methylococcaceae bacterium
GCCGTTCATCCCCAAGTCGCAGTACGGCATGACCATGTTCTATCCGGTCGCGGACACCGATCGCCGTCATGCCATCGGCGAGAGCACCTTCCGCTGGGGCATGGCCCACACCTATCCCGGTCCGGGCGACAGCCACGTCTATCTTCTGTGGCGCTGGCAGGATTGCTGTGTATTTTAGGCGGGACTGTTCGGGAATTTGAACCACGGCCATGGGCGGATCATTCGCGAGAAACTTCGTGCGGTCCACTGCCTTCGCTCTGGCCGTCGTCCTGTTCTGGACACAGCTACAGCAGGCCGTCGCCGACGCCATGCAGGACGGCGCAAAACTCGGACAGGCGGCGGCCAAGCAAAGCGTGTCGAAATTCCCGCTGCCCTCGGTCAACCGAAGCGGCGATACCCTCACGCTGTTTCCCGGCACCTCACAATCGCTGGACATCCCGATCCGGGAGCTGTTTCCGGGGGCAGGGTCCGGCAGTTCCTCAAGCTTCACCGATCTCTACGGCCGGTACGCGGCAGCCGTGTCCGCCGGGTTGACGGCCCAGAGCAACCTGAAAACGGAATCGTCCTCCACCGGCGAGGCCTATCGCACCCTGACCAGGAGCGCCAATCGCTCGCATCCCGACCTCAGCAACGATCCCGTCTGGGGCGCCACCGACTACGTCTTCGGCAATTACGCCCTGTTTGCCCAGAGTTTTGCAGACTGTACGTCCACCACGGTCTTCAAGGACAGCATATTTTCCGCCCGGCTCCCCGACTACAAGACCTGCATCCGCGGTCCCAATCCCCCGCCCAATTGCACCGGCAAGCGGCAGTTTGCCGTGTCGCAGGAAACCGCGGAAGTCAAACTCGGAACCGTGGGCAAGTTCGACGTGTCGTTCACCTTCGATCTCAGGAACGGTATTGGCTCCTGGTGGAGCGACATCGGCGCGGCCGGCCAGGTGGTCGTGCCCAGGCTCGACTACGACAGGATCTGTGACGGCTCGGGCGTTTACAAGATCCGTCCGGTCAAGACCGTCGGCTGGCTTGACTCCGGGCTCTGGGGGCCGGACGGCGGCGACCAGGTGGATGACTCGGTCTCCCAGGGCATCTCTCAGCTGCCGTCCTGTGCCAACGGCCTGATCGGCCAGTTCTGGCAACACGACGTGGGCGATGGCGATTGGGTCATGGCCGCCCAGCTGTATTTCAGCATTGAGAAGATCGATTCGGATTTCTGGCAATGGTCGAACGCCCGTTGCCCCGAACTGGTGAATGCCATCAAGGACAAGCGGTGTGGGAACACCCTGGTTCAATGCTCAAACGATCCCGGACAATACGATGCCACACGCCAGGAAAAATGTTTCCAATACAACGGCGTTCAGATTTGCGAATCGGACCTGGGCGCCCCGCCGCTGGAGAACGTCAGCAAGACCTGCACCGCCATCGACATCCAGACGGATTGCGATTTCAGCGGGAGCAGCGCACCGTGCTGGACGGACATCGACGGGGTGCGGCATTGCCCGAACCAGGTCGTCGGCCAGACTCAGACCTGCAAGGCCCTCGAAATCAAGGGCTGCGGATTCATCCGTTCGGAGTGCGTGGAGGGGACGAGCGGATCGGTCACGGGCACCTGCTATCTGTTCAAGGACGTCTACGACTGCGGGATCACATCGACCATCCCGACCACGGAGCGCGTCTCCAAACAGCAGTGCTCCGGCCCCATACGCTGCATGGGCGAGGACTGCATCGCCATCGACCGGCAGCAGAGCCGGGACTTCACACGGGCGGTCGCAGCTTTGAATGCCGCCCAGCAGGCGACCCTGGATGCCGCTTGCGAAACCGAGATCAATTATCAGCAGGGGCAAGGATTTCCGTTCACCACTTGCCGGGTGTTCAAGGGCAAGGGGCAGGAGTGCAAACGCGTGGGCGGGCTGATCACCTTCCTCGATTGCTGCAACGCACCCACGTCGATGGGGCTCGGGGCCTATATCGACCTGTTGACCAACATCAGCCAGCTCGACAATGCGGTCAAGGGGCTCGACGCCGGCAATGTGATGCGGGCATCGTACGAGACGCTGCGCGATCCCCTCGTGGATGCCTGGAGCGAGGTGACCAAACCCTTCGTCGACGTCTACTCCGACATCGCCGCCGACGTGTTCGGCTCGACCAGCGATATCGCCAAGGAGGGATTGGTCGACGGCATGAAGACGATGCTCCTGAGGGAAGTGGCGAGCTGGGTCGGCGATACCTTCGGCGCGGCCGCGGGCAATCTCCTGTTCAGCGCGGGCGGCGCGGAAGCCTTTTCGGCCAACGGCCAGCTGACCTCGGCGGCGCAGTCGGGCGGCCTGCAGCTGGGCGGAGGCGGTGCCGTGATCGGCACCGCGCTGAGTGTCATCATGATCGCCTACACCGTCTACGTCATCGTCGATCTGGTGGTCAACATGATCTGGCAATGCGAACAGGCCGAATACGAGCTGGCCGCCAAGAAGGAGCTGCGGACCTGCGTGTATCTGGGCTCCTATTGCAAATCCAGGAACGAACTCGGCGTGTGTCTGGAAGATCGCGAGAGCTATTGCTGCTTCTCATCGCCTCTGGCCCGCATCCTCCAGGAGCAGATCCGCCCGCAACTCGGGATGACCTTCGGCGACAAGAAGAATCCCGATTGCAGCGGCATTCCCGTCGAGAGCTTGGCCAAGGTGGATTGGAACCGGGTCAACCTGGACGAATGGATCGCCATCCTCCAGTCCACCAATCATTTGCCGACGGCGGCCAATGCCGCGCAGAAGCTCAATCTGGAAAGACTGACCGGACAAGGCAGCCGGTTCAACGTGGATGGCACCCGGCTCGACACGCTGGAGCGCAACACCCAGCGCATGGATCAACTGGATGTCCCGAGCATCCGGAGCCAGAGCGAGTCCCAGGGTTGGTCGTTGGGGCCGAAACCGTGACCGAATGCCACATTGGCAAGTGTCCTCACAAACCGAGGACTGAGAGGTTGAGACGATCCGACAGTAATGGGGGACACCAGTAATAACCACCGGTCACCGGCCGTGAGAACGTGAACAGTTCATCGGCGATGCCGTCGTCGAGCCCGACCATGTGGCGGAGTACTCGCTCGAACGCATCCGGGGATTGGCCATAGGCGATGAATTCAAGCCCCTGCCGATCCGTCGTCGCCCAGGGCATGGAGCGGCGGACCATGAAGGCGGTCGGCTCGAACCCTTCCTGGGCGGTGCGCTTCACGCCGCCAGTGCTGGATGACATTCTGAGACAACCTGGAAAATTAGAAAAGTTTTTCACAAACACTCCGGAATGATCAATGCGTCAATCCCCCCGACCATCTGACACCTGAAGATCGACTGCAGGAAATCGCCGCCATCCTTGCCCACGGGCTACTCTGTTTGCGCCTTTCCGGCCAGCAAGAGGGCCCTGGAGAAGCCGGTTTTGCTGGACTTCCTGCCCACCCACCCGGAGCGTTCATGACAACCCCTGATATCGAGTCCCTGGAGTTGCCATGAACGAAAGCATTTATCCCACAAATCCCACCATCACGGCTCGAATCGCCCGCTCGCCGGACCTGGAAATGAGCGAGATCAAGGCCCTCTGGAAACAGCTTTTCGACAAGGAGGTGTACCGCGCAACCCCTGGCCCCATTGAGCTGCACACATGTTGCGAATGGATATTCAGCAATGAATCACCATATTTTGGGGGAGGAGGAGCTAACTGACCACCCCACTTTTCCAATTGGCGTATTCGGCGAACGCGGTGGTATAGGTACGCACCAGGAGGAATCGGAATTCCTTTTTGAAGCGTTCCCGCTGCTCTGGGCTAGCGGTATTCCAATTCTTGCCGAGAACCAGCAAGGTTACCCGCTCAAAATCCAAATGGGCGTTGAGGATCTCGTCCACCAGAGCGGTCGCCTTCTTGAAATCGTGCCTATATTCTGGTTTCTGCAGTGTCGTTTGCAATTCATCGGCGGTGTGCTGGATGACCTGCTGTGGCAACCGAAGAGTCTCTGCCCTCAATAGGGGAGCACCGCTTAGGAACAGTAGGAACCATGCCGCACCCCAGAGGAGCAGGTGTGAATATGCTTTATTAAGTTTCATACATTGCTCCGTTGGATGTCGTGGCCATGTCGGAATTCGCTGCGTTGTAAGCCTCGCATGGCTACCCCAGGAAAGGATCACAATGCAGCCGACTTCTCAATCGCGGGTGATTAATCGCTGGATCGCGTGTCATCATGCGCCGGATCATGGTCTTGAGCTGACTGGTAAGTGTCGAATAGGCCTTGGCTGAAACGACCGGTCCGAAACGACCCGATTCCCATTTTTCATCCGTATAGCATCGGATTGTTGCAATTCCATGACCCTCTTCAAAAGACGTGAAGGGGTCTCCGTCTAAATCGCTCAACGCACGGCCGTTGCTGGTTTAGCCGAGGCAGGCCTAGACCGCTGCGACTACTTATTACGCTTGGGAATGGGCCGTTCGGGGGCCGTTCTTCGTGGACGAACCTCGCTTCCGCTCGGGGCGACCATCGTATGGCCTGCGAAATCGTTTTGGGTCAAATCATACACGCGGCCTCATCCCATTCCACCGACCAGCGCCGCAAATTTCTGTTGCGGTTCAGGCACCGGAGCCAATTTCTTGGATCGTCATAAAATGGAAATACGGCATAGGTAGTCTATTTTGTAGCCACTCATCTCGTAACTGATAGGAGAAACTATGCAGCACCTACCCCGTCAAGGCGGCTTGGGTTACAAGAGAGACTGAACAAAGCTCTTGAAGACGCGGAGAACGACGATGACGAAGCAGATGCTGCAAAGCGATGATACCAAGCCGGGCCGGTTGCTGGTGGCGATGGAGATGAGTTTATCGAAATGGGGCTTGGCGGCGGCCGTTGCGGGCCAGCCGCGCAAGCGGGTGAAGACGGTGGCGGAAGGAGATTATGGGGCGCTGTTGGAGGCGGTGGCGGAGTTCAAGGCGCGTTTCAAGCTGTTGCCGGATGCCCCAGTGATCTTCTGCTACGAAGCGGGGCGGGATGGGTTTTACCCGTATCGGCGGTTAGTCGAGATGGGATATACGGTGTGGGTGATCGACTCGGCGAGCATCGAAGTGTCGCGCCGGCGCCGGAATGCCAAGTCGGACGGGATCGATGCGGACAAGCTGGTGGAGTTGATGCAGCGCAAAGCCTTGGGTGAGCAGCGGGCGTTGCGCATCGTGCGGGTGCCGGACGGCGAAGTGGAGGATCAGCGGCAACTGCCGCGTGAGCGAGAGGTGATTCTGATGGAGCGGCGGCGGGTGCTCAACCAGATCGGTTCACAACTGTTTACGCAAGGCTATCGGGAGGTTCCTGAGAGCAGTCGGGGTTTGAAGGCGTGGCTGATGCAGCCGCGGGCGATCGGGCCGTACTTGCGCGAGCGCCTGGAGCGGGACATTGAGCGTTTGGCCTTGCTGGAAGCGCAGTGGCGGGTGATCGAGAAACGCCTGGCGGAGCAGGTTCAACAGGAGCAGGCCCACCGCATCGCGGGGGTGGCGAAGGCGTTGATGCAACTCAGTGGCATCGGCCTGATCGGAGCCTGGGTGTTGGCCAGTGAGCTCTATGGCTGGCGGGAATTTCGCAATCGCCGGGAAGTGGGGGCGGTGCTGGGATTGACCCCGACGCCCTACAGTTCGGGGGCGGATCAGCGCGAGCAGGGTATCAGCAAAGCCGGCAACCGCAGAGCGCGCAGCCTGTTGGTGGAGTTGTCCTGGCTGTGGTTGCGTTACCAGCCGGAGTCGGCCCTCAGCCAGTGGTTCATGCGCCGTTTCAGCGGCGGCGGCAAACGGCTGCGACGCATCGGCATCGTTGCTCTGGCGCGGCGCTTGGGGGTGGCGTTGTGGCACTATGCGGCCCACGGGGTCGTGCCGGAAGGGGCGGTCCTGAAAGCGGCCAAGGCCTGATCGGTTTCAACAACAAAGGGGTGTTTTTCGCTGATGAGGAGCGTTTAGAAGATACCCGGAGCCAGAGTACTAATCCGAGTTCGATTGAGACCATGCCCGAAACCCAATCTGGCCCTCCAATGGCCGTTTTTGTAGAAGGGGCTGGTCGAACAGGTTGCAAGTCCCGTGATCAAGCATGCGGGTTCAGGTGCGGACCAAGGTCCAGCACGGATAGAAGGTGAAAGCGCACGGCGCTGAGACAAGACAAACAGCAACCGGGTCGACATGGTCAAGCTTGACCGATGATTTTCAGTACGAACTCAAACAGCCGAAAACAAAAAGTCAGAAAGACAAAGAAATACGTAACTCACAGGGTTTCGGCACTTGACAGTAGCGGGCTCATAGAAGATTGGGATGACTGCAGAAGTCAAAAGATATCGAGAACTTGGCGCTTTAATCCGTGCCGCACAGGCCGAATTGGGCGCGGGGCAAATCAGCCTGATCGAAGCGCAGGAACGCGAACTCGGCCGAATCGCGGCGCACCCTCAGATCACAAATCTGGAAAGCCAAATTACCGCGTGGAAATGCGAACACGAGCGTCTGTTTCGCTATATCGATGGAAAGGAGGAAACCGCGCTAATGTCCTCCGCTGAGAGTTCCGGTAGTTTGGATGGGCTGAAACCAGAGACAATTGGCAGAAGGCCGCTTAAAGGAAATGGCGATTCAGGATGCCAATTGACAATTGCGTGATTTGACAGGCCTGCTCTGATGCGATGGCAACCCGCCGTCGGTGGGATTATCAGATGATATGAGAGTCCTTACATTGACTACCCGTTTTTTACCGCAGACAATGATCAGTGGAAGCGGCGTGTTGACGATCGTCGAGATGCAGCAAGTGCCTCTCAGGAGGTTATGTGTGGCGTTCAGGTAAAAATCTGGCCGCCGGCATAAAGACCGACTACTGGGAAAACGAGGGTGCTGCCTTCGCTGCCGAAACGGGCTGATCAGAAACTTGTCTTATCCGCGCGGCATTGACGGACATCACACACCGAATCGAAGGATCGGAGGGACCGTTTCGCTGTGCGCGTCGATTGGCGCACAACGGAATGGGAGACTATCTATCCAAACTATTGGAGCTACACAATGGCTACTGTATCCAAGAAATTTAGTCAAGAACCTGGCGCCACAACAGAAACGAATGAACCACTCCTGCAGTCTGTGAAGGTTGATTTGTCAGGCATCGATCCTGAATTATCTCGCCAGATGGTCGCGGCGCTTGCCTTTTACAAAGCGGAACAGCGGGGTTTTGAGCCCGGCCATGAATTAGAGGATTGGCTTGAAGCCGAACAGGAACTTCGCAGCAATCCCGCTTTGCTCGAAAAAGGAAAGGATTAGCGTAACTATTCAGACCTCCCCGGCAGATGTAATTTACGTGGTTGCTAAGAACGTGGAGAAATCCAGTGGCTGGGGCTGGAAAAGTGAGGTGAGAGCACGGGTGGAAGAGATGCCTTGTTTGCGGCAGGTGGAGAGATAGCTGCGGATGCGGCAGAACATCTTGGCGCCCTCCTGAGAACGGAAGCAGCCGGAGATTTTCTGATGCACCTTAGTCATGCGGATATCGTTTTCGCCCTGATTGTTGGTGAAGGGAGCGCGGGGGTCGGTCATGAAGCGCAGGGTCTCGTCCTCGAAGTCGCGTAAGCGTTCGAGGAGGTTTCGGGACTTGCTGCGCTTTTGGCGCCCGCGCCGCGGTGGAGAGTCGTCGGAATCGGGCGGAGGGCATTCA
>DATIXD010000092.1:0-24021 GCA_035518875.1 Methylococcaceae bacterium
CAATCCAAAACCTACCCATACCGGCATGTTGATGGGCTCTTTCAGCAGTATCACGCCATAAATGACCGAACTGATGGTCACCAGTCCGATCCAGATAAAAACGGATACCGTGAAACCCGTGTTAATGAGGCTCAACAGAAAAAACAACCCGGCCAATGCAAAGCAAGTTACGGGTATGTACCAGAACTCGGGATTCGGACCGATGCCGAGTTGTGGAAGCCCCTTCGTGATCGCACCACATGAAATCAAAGCGACTACTTCGCTTGCCACCGAAAGCCACATATATAAAGATATCGCCATGGTGATCCTACTTTGTCGTTGGTTATTAACTGGAAAGCGCCAGCTTATAGCAGGTGATCGTTTAGTGGTATCTCGCCCCAGACATTGTTTTCCCTGTAGGATGCCGATGAGGCGGATTTGTCGACGTACCATCGCCCAACTTCGCCACATTCCCAGACATCTTCCGCGATTTCTTCCCAGAGTCCAAAATTGTAAGATTGATGATATTGGTAAAACTCTTGAAGAGGTACGGTGCGCACCATCGCTTGGTCGGCGATCTTGAGTAGACGCATCCGTTTCCACCAAAGCGATCGTAGCCAAGGGTCGTAGGGTTGATCGGTGCCAGGTTTTCTCATTTCGCAGTAGCGTTTGAAGTCCAAATCATAACCGATCAATGATTTCGCGAGCCCGTAGCCGCTCGGTCTGAATGGGCTGATGATATGCTCGATTCCCAGTTTTCCAAACTTTTCCCTGACGTGATCGATAATCAGGCCCGGAATCTTTTTGCCTTGGTGGCTGGGCGATACGCTCATTGACATCAGCACCAAGGTGTTTCCCTCGGAAGCGTAAGTGCCTAAATAATCCCTGCGAACTCCGGCAATCTCGTCCCAGGTGGTCAACTTGTGAATATCCCCGTCCCAATTAACCCGGTTCATCGAGAGACTCGCCAGGAATTGATCATTGTCGTCGATGACTAGGAGTTGGCCTTCCGGAAAAACGCTGGCCTGGTGTGAGATCTCTTGCGGCGAGTACCTCAGCCACGGCGCCCATGCAAGTGCTTCCAATTCGGAATACACTTTAAAAGCGCTTTGCGGTGTGATGTCGGTAATAAGAAACTCCCCTAGCGGGGATGGGTTTTGGTCATGCCGGATCGTGTCCGACTGTATTCCCAGGTCACGAGTCTGTTCCGGCCCGGCGATGTCCGCAGGCTGGAGTTGCTGCCGATGCTGCAGCGCATAGCCCAGCATTTGAAAGAACTGGCAGAGGAAATCCTCGATCAGGTTCAGTTCCAGTTCGGAAAAACGTTCGCTCCGGGTGAGCCCCCATTCGCCGATGCTTTCGTTTTCGAACATCAAATTGTAAGTGTATCTATGGCGGCCTGTTTTTCCGGCGGTGAACTCCAGGTTCAAGGCGTGATTTTGGAAGGAATAACCGCTGTGGGGAACAAGGGGTTGTAAGTGTGCGCTGAACTGATCGAGCGATTGTCTGATTTCCGGGATTGTCTGGAATGCGTCGCTCATTTCCTGATAGGGGAGATGAACCCCCCTGCTTTTTTTTCCGTTCCCAGTGTTTGAAATGACGGCGACTTGGCGGGTGTTTGTATTCATGACGCTCCTCCCATGGGGAATACCGTTGATTAACTTTGGCGACCCCTATGCGATTCCCGCGCCATCCGACAATTACATCGTGTAATCAACGACATAATTTATGAATATCCGGCCGCTGTAAAAATGATGGACACCGACCCTGAGTGCTTTGACTCAAAGCATTGGGAATTTGATGCCGGTTCAAGGCGACGGGCATTTCGATTCACGGCGCGCCGTACCGTTTGGTGCTTGCGCGTGAGAGGAACAGGGACGGCTTATTGGAAGAAAGCGGTGAGCGAAAATCCGGGCAGTGGGAGAAGAGATGTTTGCCCTAGAAATGGTAGGTAAACCAAAGGCGGTAATTGCGGCCATCTTGAGGAATTAGATCGACTGAGGTTTGTTGGCCGGGGACATTGGTGTATTGCTTGTCCAGAAAGTTGTAGATTGAGCCGGAAATATCCAGGTTCGGAATCAGCCGGTTGGCGGTAAGCGTCAGGTTGACCACGCTATAGCTCGGAGACGTGCTGACTTTGGCTTGACGGTCGCTCACGAATTGCCATTCGATGCCCGCTCGCAGGCGCTCGTTGTATAACGGGGTCGATAGATTCAATTTGGCCAGATGCTTAGGGGAATTGATCAACCAGTCGCCGGTGCTCTGGTCTTTGGCGTAGGCAAACGCATAGCTGCTACGCAGACGGGTGCCGTTGCGCCAGCGATATTCGCTCTCGAATTCCAGCCCTTGTGTTTGTACGGACTGGCTGTTGGCAAAGACCAATAGTCCGTCCGAAGGATCTTCGACCTGCCGGATCAGGTCGCTGATGTCGTAGCGAAAGGCGGTTGCGGTGAGACGGAGATTGCTCGTGGGTTGGTACTCCGCCACTGCTTCATAGGTCGTGATGTGCTCCGGCCCAAGGCTCTCGGGGGTTTTTGTGCCGGGTGTGGTGTAGCGGAGTTCGTACAGCTGGGGAGCGCGAAATGCTGTCCCATAGAGCATCTTGAGCGTCAGGTCATCTCTCGCCCTGACGATCAGGCCCAGACGGGGATTCAGGGTATCGCCGGAAACGCTGTACTCATCGTAGCGCAGCCCCGCGTTCAGCGTCAGGAAATCGAATGGCGTGTATTCGTCCTGTAAATAGAATCCATACCAGTGGCTGGACGTGTTGACATCGGTAAAGACGTTACGGGGTGTGACAGCGTCGAAATTCAGCATGAACTGTTGAAAGTTGCTCTGATATATGCTGCCCAGCAGCAATCGATGCTCGTTGAGATCCCAGATCATCCTGGCTTCTCCACCCCACCATTGGCTTTCCTGTCTGTCCTTATTGTGAAAGAAACCCCCGCCGCTCTCATTGGCGTAGGTAAACAGGGAAGAATAGTCGTAAAGGCCGTAATAAAGCCGCCCTTGCGCACTGATCGTGTCGGTTAGACGGTCGTCGTAACGCGCTTCAACGAAACCCTGACGGTCGTCGTAAAATCCGGGCTGATCGGGGGCTGAGCCGAATAACGGGATAGGGAAGTCTTTTTTGCGATCTACGAAGGCGCCCTCCAACGTGAAAGCCCCGTAACCAAATTTACCGAAAGCCCGTTCCATGCCCGTTGAGTCGAGATTGCGGGCGTGAAAGGGGGTATCGTCCGGATTGTCGAAATCACGGTAGAACAAGTTTTTGTGGCCGTCACTGTAGTAACGCGAAGCACTTAACAGTACATCGGCGCCATTTTCGAAACGCTGGCCGTACGTGGCTTTCTCCCGGTCGCTGCCGTAACTGGCGAAACCGCCGGCCAACTCGGCGCCCTTGACGTCCGCTCCCTGTTTGGTGATGACATTCATCACGCCGAACACCGCATTGCTGCCATAGATCGATGAACCCGATCCGGGCACGAATTCGATGCGTTTCACATTCTCCATATCGATGATGCCTTCCGTGCCTAGATAGGCTTGGTCATAAATGACATCGTTGACGCGCCGTCCATCAATCATCAGCAGCAGGCGGGAGTTATAGTCGCCGGTGGGTCCGAAACCGCGCGCCCCGAAATAGTCGTACACGCGATCATAGGTGATGTTGATTCCGCGAATGCTGCGTAGCGCGTCCGCCAGGGTTCGATAGCCGTATTCGCGTATGTCCTGATCGGTGATGACGGTGACCGCTGCCGGCGCATCCATCGTTTTTTGGGGGAACTTAGAGGCGGTGGTGACCTCCAGGTTCATGAGCTGTTCCAGCGGCATTTCGGTGATATCTGGCTCCTGCGCGGCTTGCGCCGTCGGGATCAAGCGGCAATTCAGCAGCAGGGCGCTGCACAGGATCAGTAAACATCGCCAGTGTGGCATGACTAAATCAATCTTCGGCGAAATTCTGCGGAATGGGGGGCTGCGAAAATAAGTCTAGTTCAGTTCGCCAGGTACAATGGGGAAGGGCGGATCGCTGGAAGCGCTTTGAAAGTCGCTCTGCTTCTCGCCTCACGGCTCTTTCAGTTGTCTTATGGGGTGCTTCGGACATGATCCGACAAATCATTTGCGCGGGAAGTCTCAATGTGGATCTCACGTTTCAAATTCCCCGCATGCCCGAGGAACACGAAAAACTCCGCTGCAGTGAAACACGGGTCTCCTGCGGAGGTTCCGCCGCCAATACGGCTCACTGGCTTGCCAGGCTGGGCGTGGATACGCGGATGCTCGGCTGTGTGGGCGAGGATGTCTTCGGCGGTTTGTGCGTCGATGCGCTGAGGGCGGTCGGGGTCGATGTGCAATTGATCCAGCGCACCCGCGAGGCCGCCACCGGCATGGCGGCCATTCTGGTCAATCCGAGCAGCAAGCGCATGGTGACTTCGGGTGGCGCGAACGCCTGCCTCGAAGTGGAACGAGTACCCTTGGAGATATTCGGCCCCGGCGTGCATCTGCATGTGGCAACACCCTTGTTCTCGATCGCGCTGCCCTTGCTGCGTAGGGCGAAACAGGCCGGTGCGACGACCTCTTGCGATCTCGACGGCGAATCCTGCCCCGAACTCTCACCGCTGCTGGATTTTTGTTTGATGAATCAAACCGATCTGACCCGCTGGCTCGGCTCTGTCACGGTCCGAGAGGCTTGGGAAAGATTGGGCAGTAGTGCAAATCTGATCGTGACCCAAGGCGCGCGCGGTGCGACCGCCGTCGCTGCGGGCGCGGAAGTGTTCGCCTCTGCCTTCGATGTACCGGTGGTCGACCGCACCGGCGGCGGCGATGCTTTCGACGCGGGTTTCTTGTTCGGCTTGGCACAGGGGGGCAGCCTGGCGACTTGCCTGCGCATGGGGCTGTTCATGGCTGCCGGCGTGGTGGCGGGAGTCGGCGCTCGCCCTGATACGGTCGATCTGGAAAGTCTAGGGCGGTTTTCCCGCTCCTCATAATAGTGTAAAATTTCCTCTTTTTTATCAGGCAAAACAAAAGGCTATGCGCGAACTGAATCCGCTTTACAACCAGATCAAAGATTTGAAGGGCCGCCACGAAGGCCTTAGGGGGTATCTTTGACTTCGAGAACAAACAGGAACGTTTGACGGAGGTTCTGCGCGAACTGGAAGACCCGAAAATCTGGGACCAGCCCGAGAAGGCGCAGAATTTAGGTAAGGAGCGTGGGCAGCTGGAACAGGTCGTGAATACGCTCCTCGGGCTGGAGCGCGGCATCGCGGACGCCGAGGAATTGCTGGCGCTCGCCGTCGAGGAAAACGACGAGGATACGGTGGAGACCGTCGCAATGGATTTGGAGAACTGTGAACGCGAGATTGCAGGTCTCGAATTCCGCCGGATGTTTTCCGGCGAAATGGACCCGAATAACGCCTTCCTCGATATTCAGGCCGGCTCCGGCGGTACCGAGGCGCAGGATTGGGCGGAAATGCTGTTGCGCATGTATCTGCGCTGGGGCGAGCGGAAAGGTTTCACGACCGAGCTGGTCGAAGTCTCGCCGGGCGAAGTGGCGGGCATCAAGAGCGCCACCGTCAAATTCGAGGGCGATTACGCTTTCGGCTGGCTACGAACCGAAACCGGCGTGCACCGACTGGTCAGGAAATCCCCGTTCGATTCCGGCAACCGGCGGCACACCTCATTTTCATCAGTGTTTGTTTCCCCCGAGGTTGACGACAACATCGACATCGACATCAATCCGGCGGACTTGCGCGTCGATGTCTACCGCGCCAGCGGGGCGGGCGGACAGCATGTCAATAGGACCGAATCGGCGGTGCGCATCACCCACAACCCCACGGGCATCGTGGTTCAGTGCCAGAGCGATCGCTCCCAGCACAAAAACCGCGACACGGCGATGAAACAGCTCAAATCGAAGCTGTACGAATTGGAAATGATGAAGCGCAGTGCAGAACAGCAGGCACTGGAGCAGACCAAGTCGGACATCGGCTGGGGCAGCCAGATTCGCTCGTATGTGCTGGACCAATCGCGCATCAAGGACCTTCGAACCGGTGTCGAAACCGGCAATCCGCAGGCGGTGCTCGATGGCGATCTGGATTTCTTCATCGAGGCCAGCCTGAAAGGCGGGCTCTAATCCTGATTCCCTCTCCATAAAATCAACAAGCTTTATAGGGCGGGTTAGGCCCGGCGGGAAGCGTCTTCTCCAAGGACGGAGGAAACAGACCCGCCAAACGGCGCCGAATCGCCGGCTTACGCTGCGCTAGCTCACTCACAACTTTTTCCCTTCCCTGACAAAGTTCTGATAGGCCCCACCTAGAGGCCGCGCACCAATACCCCCGGTTCGAGGCTCTTTCGACGGCGGGGGGGGGGAAGCCTCGCGCTGGCCGATCGGGGGCGATGGATTGCGTCGGCGTAAAGCCGAGTTTCGTCGCGCGTCGTCCCGCGGGGCCTTTTGGCGTTTTGACCTAGACTAATGGCGTCCACAAGGGAGTTTCCCAGGGTGCCGCTCAAGTTTCCGCTGCAATTGATTTCCATAGCCTTGCTGGGTTGGATGGCCGCCTCCAGCGCCGAACAAATGTCCGAGTATTCGGTTAAAGCCGTCTTTCTATACAACTTCACCAAGTTTACTCAATGGCCGCAGTCCGGCCAATCGACCGCCTTCGAGCTCTGTGTGATGGGCGCTGATCCTTTCGGCGACGCGCTGGCGACGATCGAAGGCAAGCAAGCCCAGGGGCGCGAATTGCACGTCAAACGGAACGTGAGTTTGGAGGAAGCGAAAACCTGCCAGGTTCTGTTCATCAATGAACCCGAGCAAAGCCGCTTGGGGACGCTTCTCCGCCGGCTCGAGAAGGTGCCCGTTCTGACGGTCGGCGATACCGACGGGTTTGCCGAAGCCGGCGGGATGATCGGTCTGTTGATGGATGACAACCGGGTGCAGTTCGAGGTCAATCTAAAGGCTGTGGAAAGGGCCGGCATCACCATCAGTTCCCAGTTGCTGAAACTGGCCCGTGACATCAAGGGCGGAAGGTAGTCCCATGCTCAAGAAGTTCTCGATTGGGCAAAAACTTTCCCTTATCGTCATGGCCACAACCGCCCTAGCGCTTGCGATCGCGTTTCTGGCGTTTACCGTGAGCGAGGCGGTCACGCAGCAGGCACTCGCCTACAATCAACTCCAGAGTCTGGCCGATATCACGGCGATCAACAGTCAAGCGGCGCTGGCTTTCAGGGATCGGGTCGGCGCAGAGTCCACTCTCGGGGCATTGAGCGTGGAGCCGAACATAGTCGCCGCCAGTCTCTACGATAAGGACAATAAGCTGTTCGCAGAATACCGCTCGGCCAGAAGCTCGACCGGGCCGAGCGGGAACGGCGTTTTGGATCGCTTGCCGGCCCATGTCATCGGCTTCGAATGGCTGGCTCGACGCATGACCGTCAGCAAACCGATTCAGTTGACGAGAGAAAACATCGGGTCGGTCGTGGTCGAGCGTGACCTCACCGATATGTGGGCCGGGCTCGGCTACCAGATGCGCATGATGGCCATTTCCACCCTTTGCGCGTTCCTGCTTGCGGTACTGCTGGTCATCCGCTTCAAGCGATTTATCACGGTCCCCATTGTGAGCCTGGCTGATGCCATGAGGTTCATATCGAACACCGGCAGTTACGGGTTGCGGGTGCCCAAGCGGAGCGAGGACGAGTTGGGTATCCTGATCGACGGCTTCAACGGCATGCTGGAGCAAATCGAGATGCGGGATCAGCAGCTGGAGCGATATAGCTTGTATTTGGAACAACAAGTGGAAGCCAGAACCGCGGAGTTGTCCAAAGCAAAGGATCTGGCGGAGGCCGCCAGCCGGGCCAAGTCGCAGTTTCTGGCGAACATGAGCCATGAAATACGAACGCCAATGAATGGCGTACTGGGCATGTCGGAACTCCTGTTAAACACGCCCTTGAGCGAAACCCAGAAACGATTCCTGGATACGCTGCGCATATCCGGCGAAGCGTTGCTCGCAATCATCAACGATATTCTCGATTTTTCCAAGATCGAATCAGGCAAATTCGAATTGGAACAGCTCGATTTCAATGCGCACGAAGTGGTCGAGGTCGTGGCGGATCTGTTGGCCGAGCGTGCCGAAAGCAAGGGCATCGAACTTTTGTCCGAGATATCTGATGCAGTGCCTTTGGCGAGCCGCGGCGATTGCGGCCGGTTGCGTCAGGTCTTGATTAATCTGGTCTCCAACGCGATCAAATTTACCGACAGCGGTGAAGTCGTCATCAAGGTTAAGGTCTTGAAGCGCGAGGACCCACGTAATGCCGGCCGGACTTGTCTGCATTTTTCGGTTCGGGACACCGGCATCGGTATCGCTGCCGAAGTGAAATCCCGGTTGTTCCGGGCGTTTTCGCAAGCGGATAGCTCGACTACACGCAAGTACGGAGGCACCGGATTGGGGCTTGCCATTTGCAAGCAGTTGGTGGAACTGATGGATGGCACCATCGGTTTGGAGAGCCAGCCCGGCCAAGGTTCGAAATTCTGGTTCACCATTTGGCTGGACCCGGCGGAGCACCCCGAAAAACTCCAGGTTCAGTCACGCGAAAATCTGGATGGTTTGCGGGCCTTGATGGTGGACGACAATCACACCAACCGCAGCATCCTACATCACTACGCGACCGCCTGGGGAATCCAAAACGGCGACGCCGAAAGCGGCCCCAGAGCCTTGGAGCTGCTGCGCGGCGCCGTCCGTCGCGGTACGCCGTATGACTTGGCGATTCTCGATCTCAACATGCCCGGGATGGACGGCATCGAATTGGCCAAGGCAATCAAAGCCGATCCGGAGCTCGAACAGACTCGGCTGGTGATGCTCACCTCAACTTCAAAGGCAGGCGATATGACCGAGGCGCGAAAAATCGGGGTCGTCGATTGCCTCACCAAACCGGTGCGGCGTTCGGATCTCTATCATTGTCTGGCCCGCGTGATGGCGAGCGATGACGGCGGCGGCGAAACCGACCGGGCGAAACAAGAACAGGCGCGGCCCTCCGACGTTTCGTTTTTCCAGGGCAAGATTCTGTTGGCCGAGGACAACCCGGTGAACCAACAGGTCGCGATCGGAATGTTGGAAAGTTTCGGCTGCGACGCGAGGGTTGCGAACAACGGGAGGGAAGCCGTCGATGCGCTCGCCGACGAGCCGTTCGATCTGGTTTTCATGGATTGCATGATGCCGGAGATGGATGGATTCGCGGCGACGCTACAGATCCGTTCCCGGGAGTCGGCCAACAAGGCCCAACGCATTCCGATCGTCGCGCTCACCGCGAATGCCGTCGAAGGCGATCGGGAAAATTGCCTTGCCGCGGGCATGGACGATTATCTGTGCAAGCCTTTCACCCGGGGCCAATTGCAATCGATTCTGGAATACTGGCTGCCGGCGCGTGAGTCGAACGTTTCACCCGGCCGGAAAGAAATCCTTGTCGAGCAAAACAGCAAGACTTCCGTGGCAGAACCTGGAGTCTTGGATCCCAAGCCGCTGGAGAACATACGCAGCCTGCAAGGCGATCGAGCGGATGACCTCGTCGCCCGCGTCATCCAGCTATATTTCGAAAGCGCTCCAAAACTGATGGAGTCGATGAATGCCGCGACCGAGGAAAATGATTGGCCCAGCCTCCAGCGCGCGGCCCATACCCTGAAATCGAGCAGCGCCAATGTCGGTGCGGTGGCCCTCGCGAATCTATGCAAAGAGCTCGAAATGGGGGCGCGCAATGGTTATATCGAGAACGTCGGGGCTCTATTGGCCGACATCGACGAGGCATATGTCCGCGTCGCTCAAACGCTTCAATCGGAGATGTTGCATCATGCCTGATTCCAATTCAGCGCCGGTGGCGCTCATTATCGACGACGACGCCATGATGAGACTCTTATTGCAGGAGACTCTGTACAAGGAAGGATTCGCGGTTCTGCAGGCCGACAACGGGCAGGATGGACTGCATTTGTGCTCGAGGGAGCGGCTAGACCTGGTTCTGCTCGATGTGGTGATGCCGGACCTGGACGGCTTTTCGGTCTGTCGGGGCATCCGGGAGACTTTCGATGGGAAGCGGCAAATCCCCATCGTGATGATGACCGGCCTGGATGATATCGACTCGATCAACCGCGCTTACGAACTAGGGGCAACCGACTTCGTCACCAAACCCATCAACTGGACGATCCTGGGTTATCGGCTGCGATACATTCTGCGTTCCAGCCAGGATTTCGAGAAACTATCGAGAAGCCAGGAAGCGTTGGCGAAAGCCCAGGAACTCGCCAGGCTGGGCAGTTGGGATTGGAATGTCGATTCCGGAAGGATTCTCGGCTCCGAGCTCATGTGCCGGATTATCGGCCGAAAATCCGTCGATGTGCCGTTCGAGTTCGAAGATTTCCTAATGTTCTTGAACCCCGAAGACCGCCGCGCCATTCGGGACATTTTCGAGGCAGCCGGGAACGGTGTGTTGCCCATCAACACGGAGTTCCGACTGTCGTTTTCCGAGGGGGACGAACGGATCATTCACGCGCAGTCCGATAGTCAAATAAGGTCCGGCTGGTTAAGCGGAATGTTTCAAGACATCACGGAGCGGCGGCGCGCAGAGGAGAAAATCAGCTTTCTGTCGTTTTACGACAGTCTGACCGGTCTGGCCAATCGATCCTTGTTCAAGGAAACGCTCGGTCAATCGATAGCGACGGCCAAGCGCTACCATCACCGATTGGTCGGCCTGTTTCTCGATCTCGATAAATTCCAGCGCATCAACGATACCTTTGGGCCCAGCTTGGGAGACGAGCTTTTGAAGGGCGTTTCGCAACGTTTGCTCCAAGCCGTTCGGGAGAGCGATTTTGTTTCCCGCATCGGCGCGTCCAAGGACGATAGGAATGCGAAAATTGCCCGCCTGGGTGGCGATGAATTCGCAATCTTGCTGGTTGGCATCGAGCAAGTGGAAGATGCCGCTCGCATCGCCTGCCGCATCCTCAACATCTTATCGATCCCTTTCACGGTTGGTGGGCAGGAGGTTTTCGTCACGGCTAGCATAGGCCTCACGGTTTATCCGAATGATGGCCTCGACATCGACAGTTTCATGAAAAATGGCGATACCGCCATGCACTACGCCAAAGAGCAGGGCCGAAACAACTACCAGTTTTATTGCAGGTCGCTCAATGCAAGCGCCTTCCAGAAGCTGTCGTTCGAAAACCAGCTCAGGCACGCGTTGGAGAATCGGGAGTTGATCCTGTATTACCAACCCAAAATCGACGCGTCGAGCGGGGCGAAGGTCGGGGTCGAGGCGCTGATCCGCTGGAAACACCCGGAAAGGGGAATGGTCTCCCCGGCTGAATTCATACCCATCGCGGAAGAATCCGGGCTCATCGTTGGCATCGGCGAGTATGTGCTGCGTGAGGCCTGCAGGCAAATCAAGGCCTGGCGGGAAAGCGGGCTGGGCGGTTTTACAGTGGCCGTCAACCTTTCCGCCGCTCATTTTCAGCGCCCCGATTTCTGCGAGCAGGTATCCCAGATCCTTCAAGAGGAAGATGTCGATGCCGGGCTTGTCGAAATCGAACTGACCGAAAGCATGCTGATGGACGACGTGGAGAATACCATCCTGAAGATGCACCGGCTGAAACAGATCGGGGTGAGATTGTCGATCGACGATTTCGGCACCGGCTATTCGTCCCTGAACTATCTCATGCGCTTTCCGATCGATACGCTCAAGATCGACATGTCATTCATAAGATCCATTCCGCACGATCGCGGCCATGTCGCCATCACGAGCGCCATCATCGCGATGGCGCAGAGCTTGAATCTATGCGTGGTCGCCGAAGGCGTGGAAAACGAAAGCCAAGTCGCGTGGCTGAAACAAAATGGCTGCCAAATACTTCAAGGCTACTATTTTTCAAGGCCGGTTCCGCCCCAGGACCTGCCCGGGTTTTGCGCCGCGACTTCCGGTTCATTTGGTGAAGCGCTGAGCTAATCAGCACTTCCTTGAGTTACTGCAATTGATCGCCCTGTGTTCCGCCGGGGCCCGTGCCCAGCGCCCTGGCGATCCGCTCCAGAGCCTGGCCGATCACCCGCTTGGGCGCGCCGATGTTCATCCGCATGAAGCCGCTGCCGCCTGCTCCGAAAACAATTCCGGGACTCATGCCCACCCTGGCTTCATGCACGAAAAAGTGCTTGAGTTCCTCATCGTTCATGTTCATCTGCCTACAGTCGAGCCATAACAGGTACGTTCCCTCGGGCTGAATGACTTGGATGGCGGGAACGTGACGGGCCAGGTAATCAATCGCGAAATCCCGAGTTCCCTGGAGATAGGCCAGAAGCTGTTCCAGCCATTCCTCCCCATCCCGGTAGGCCGCTTCGAAGGCGGCGATGCTGAAGGGATTGGACGTACCCAGGTGGAGCAGGTCGAAAACCCGCCTGATCGCGGCGCGATGTTCCGGGTCGGGGACGATGAGGGCGGAAAGGCCTAAGCCGGGGATATTGAATGTTTTGCTGGGCGCCACAGCGGTGACGATCGCGGATGGGTTCTCAGTGAGGGTCGCCAGGGAATGATTCCGCTGACCGGGATAGACCAGATCGGCATGGATCTCGTCCGAGAGCACGACCAGGTTGTGACGCCGCGCGATCCGCAGGACTTCCGCGAGTTCATCCCGACTCCAGACGCGGCCGACGGGATTGTGAGGGGAGCAGAGCAGCAACAGCCGTGCGCCCTCGGCAGCGCTTTGTTCCAGATGCTCGAAGTCGATGGTATAGCGGCCGTTGTCGAGGCGGAGCGGATTCTGGAGCAAACGCCGGCCGGTGCTGGTGACGGCCGAGAAGAACGGGAAATAGACCGGCGGCTGCACGATCACGCTCTCGCCGGCTTGGGCGAAAGCCATGACGGTTGCATGCAGGGAGGACACCACGCCGGGTGACGTGAGAATCCATTCCCGCCGAATCTCCCAGCCGTGGCGCTTTTTCATCCATCCGATCAGCGCTTCGAACAGGCTGTCCGGATAGAAGGTGTAACCGTAGACCGGATGCGCGGCGCGTTCCAACAATGCACGGGTGACCGCTTGCGGGGCGGCGAAGTCCATGTCGGCGACCCACAAAGGAATGACGTCCCGAGCGCCGAAATAAGCCTCGCGGCCGTCGTGTTTGACCGAGTGGGTTCCTTCGCGCGGGATCGCCCGGTCGAAATCGACAGTCACCCGATTTTTTCCCATATCGTCGCTTCGGAAATCGTGTGCTGGAATTTCCGCCGGGTTTCGCGGATGACGAAGGGCACTTCCACGGGGCCCGCGATTAGGTGGAAATGCTTGCCGAGCAATGCCTTGAGACCGTCCAACGTGGTGTAGCTCTCGCCGTCTTTCTTGAAGCCGCCGATCCATTCTTGCCTCTTGGTGTGCTCCTCCAACCAGGTATAGGGGGAGGCGATCAACAACAGGCCGTTGGGATTGAGTCGTTCGTGAATGGCGCTCAGAAATTTTGCCGGGCTGTAGAGGCGGTCGATCAGGTTGGCAGCGAGGATCAGGTCATAACCAGTGAAAATGGGCTTTAGATTGCAGGCATCCCCTTGGAAGAACTCGACCTTGGTTCGGGCCTCATCGAGACCGACTTCGGCGAGTGTCCGCTCCCGGTAGAACACCAGTTCGCCTTCGTCGGTCAGGGCATAGCGCAGCACGCCCCGCTCGGCGAGTTGGACGCCGAGACTGATGAAACGCGCCGAAAAGTCCAGCCCCGTGACCTGTTCGAAGTGGCGCGCTAGCTCGAAACTGGTTCGACCCGCCGCGCAGCCCAGATCCAGTGCCTTGCGGGCCGGTCTGTCACCCATCGCCCGAATGGCCAGCTCGGCCAGGGCCCTTGGAAAATTCGGCACGCCGAAGTACTCGTTTCCATAATGGAATTCGGCGTATTCGGACAACAGCTTGTCGGTCTCGTAGCGCGAAGAGGGGAGGGTGGCGGGCGCCTGCGAAACCACGTAGCGGAATCCCGCGTGCTGGAAGAAATGGCGCCGGAACGCATAGCGGGCGGTGTGCAGAGATTCGTTGCCGCAGGATATCCACGAGCCGCCCTTGATGAGGTTGTGGCGATCGTCGAAGGTGGGGGTCGTGAAGTCGTCGTAATACGGGTGCACTTCGAAGCCCTCGAAAGGATAGGTCGGCGTTTCCGTCCACTGCCAGACATTGCCGACCACATCGCACAGTTCGCCGTGGCGAAACTCGGTGACGGGGCATGAGGAAGCGTAATGATCGAGATGGATGTTGGCCGCCGCTGCCCGATCATATGGCACTTCGGCGAGCCCGGCCACATCGTAAAGGCGATACCATTCGTCCTCGGTGGGCAGGCGCACGGGCTGTCCGGTCCGTTCCTTCTTCCAATTGCAAAAGGCCTTGGCCTCGTGATAATTCACCTCGACCGGCCAGTCCCAGGGCATGGGAATTTCCTCCAGCATCAGGCGCAGCCGCCACGCATCGCCCTGCCTGATCCAGAAGGTCGGATACTCGGCCCGTGCGTAGTTCCTCCAGGTGCGGCCTTCCTCCTCCCAATAATCATCGGTGGCGTAGCCGCGCGCCTCGACGAAGCCCAGAAATTCCCGGTTGGAGACCAGGAAGCGGCTGGTCTGGAAAGCCGGGATTGCAACCTCGTGGCGTCCGTATTCGTTGTCCCAGCCGTAGGTGGGGTCGGTTTTGTCCTTGCCCAGCCGCACGGTTCCCGACGGGATATACACCAAATCATTATCGGGGGCGGCCGAAGTGTTGCGGCAGGGCTGCCAGTGGGTATGCGCTCGGACGTATTTCAAAGCGTGCTGACGAATCAGAACGGACGAGGTTTCCAGGTGAATCCGTTCATGTTCGACGCCCATCAGGATCGTCCACCAGGGATTGTCCCATTGAATCGGCAGGGTGAGCGGGGTGATGGAAATGACCCGGTCGACCATGGCCCGCACGGCGTCGCGATAAGCCTTGACCTCGCTGACCTCGGGCCAGTCGTAATGGGCGTCGCTGAGATCGTCCCAGCTCATTTCATCGACCCCCACGGCGAACATGGATTCGAATTTGGGATTGATCCGTTCCTGCACTAGATTCGCCAGAATCAGCTTGTTGGTGAAAAAGGTCGCCGTATGACCCAGGTAAAAAATCAGGGGATGGCGCAGGGCGATCGGCTTCACGTAATAGGCCTCATCACCGGCGAGCACCTCGAAAAGCAGCTCGTAGCGGTTGAACGTCGAGTGGAAATAATCCCGTATCTCTTTCCGCTTGAGCTCGGCGTCGCCGTCGTTCAGCTGCGGCGTCCGGTTGAAAAGGCTGCGAAGCATCTTATCTCCTCTTGAAGTGGGTTGCCGGCCGTTTGTACGCCGGAAGGCGGTGGAATGGCGAGCGCGTTGCACCGACCAAAAGTTGGGTCGGAAACAGGGTTCCAAATAAGGGTGAATCTGCTTGGACGAGCAGTATGTTACATCAATCCGCCCGCGCCAGCGGAGTGTCGGCTGTCGGCGAGGCGAGCCCGGAATAAAATTTTGAAAACTCAATATGTAGTTGATTATGAGTGATAATTGTTCTATATATTGTGTTTATTGTAGTATAGGCGTCAATGATACATCCTTGCTCGTCGAACCGGAACGGTTCCACATCAACACCCAGGATGCCATGATGAACAGCAGCAAGAATCCCGCAGCCGAATCACTCCAACCTCAAGTGGTCTCCATCGAAGTCCTGCGCGAAAAATACGCCAAAGGCAACGAACGGAACGTCGAGGACATCTTTCGGCGGGTCGCCCGCGCACTGGCGGCGGTAGAAAAGGAACCCGACGTATGGGCGCCCCATTTCCATGCGGCGCTGCAAGCGGGTTTTATTCCCGCCGGGCGGATCATGTCGGCCGCCGGCACCGGCATTCAGGCGACGCTGATCAATTGTTTCGTGCAGCCGGTCGGCGATTCGATTTCCGAAGTGGTCGACGGCAGGCCCGGCATTTACACTGCCTTGGCCGAGTCCGCCGAGACCATGCGGCGCGGGGGCGGTGTCGGTTATGACTTCTCCGCCATCCGTCCCAAGGGTGCGGCGGTCAAAGGCACGGCGTCCCGCGCGTCGGGTCCGGTGTCGTACATGCGGGTCTTTGACCGCTCCTGCGAAACCGTGGAGTCCGCAGGGGCCAGACGCGGGGCGCAGATGGGCGTTTTACGCTGCGACCATCCGGACATTCTGGACTTCATCCGCGCCAAAGACAGGGCGGGGGAGCTGTCCAACTTCAACATCAGCGTGGGCGTCACCGATGCGTTGATGCGTGCGGTGGAAGCCGGTGAAAAATGGCCGTTGGCTCACCGCGCCGAACCGGGGGAAGAGCAAAAAGCCCAGGGCGCTTACCGACGGGAAGACGGGCTTTGGGTCTATCGCGTGATCGAGGCCCGCGACCTTTGGGATCAGATCATGGCCTCCACCTACGACCATGCCGAGCCGGGCGTCTTGTTCCTCGACCGGATGAACGCCGAGAACAATCTGGCCTATTGCGAGACGCTCGAAGCGACCAATCCCTGCGCCGAGCAGCCGCTGCCCGCCTATGGCTGCTGTTGCCTCGGCAGCATCGATCTGACGCGCCTGGTCTTGGGGCCCTTTGCCGCAACGGCGCGATTTGACTACGACGCCTTTTCCAAAGTTGTCCAGACGGCCGTCCGGATGCTCGACAACGTCCTCGAGGCAACTTACTGGCCACTGGAAAAACAGCATCAAGAAGCCCTATCCAAGCGCCGGATCGGGCTTGGCTTTACCGGCCTGGGCGACGCCTTGGCGATGTTGGGGCTGCGCTATGATACGCAGGCGGCCAGGAAAGTTGCGGCCGCTATCGCGGAGAAGATGCGCGATGTGGCTTATCGGGCATCCATCGAGCTGGCGCAGGAGAAGGGCGTGTTTCCGTCGTTCGATGCAGACCGCTATCTCAGGTCGGGCTTCGTGTCGCGACTGCCGGAAGCCGTGCGGAACGAGATCCGGGATCACGGCATCCGCAACAGCCATTTGTTGAGCATCGCACCCACCGGAACGATATCGCTGGCCTTCGCGGACAACGCCAGCAACGGCATCGAGCCGCCGTACTCCTGGACTTACACCCGGAAGAAACGCCAACCGGATGGAAGCGTCAAGGAGTATACCGTCGAAGACCACGCCTGGCGGCTGTATCGGGAACAGGGCGGCGATACGAAAAATCTGCCTTTAGCCTTCGTGACGGCGCTGGAAATCTCGGCGCTCGATCACATGCGGATGTTGCAAGCCGTTCAGCCCTTCATCGATTCATCCATTTCCAAGACGGTCAATGTACCGGCGGAATACCCGTTCGAGGACTTCAAGGATCTGTACTTGGAGGGCTGGAAGGCCGGTTTGAAGGGCCTGGCCACCTATCGCCCAAACGCCGTAATGGGTTCGGTGCTGGTCGCGGAGCCCGCTCCGATCCCGGCGGACGCGGGGCGAATGGCACAGAAACCGGATTTCGACGAGTCCGACCCGGACCGTCGCCTACGCCTGGAGAAAGTCCCCGAGCCAGCCCTGGCTTCGCTGCGCTGGCGGCGTCGGCCGCGCCCGGCAGGAGGCAATCCCGCCTGGACTTACTTCGTCGAGCATCCCTTAGGTTCTTTCGCGGTGTTTATCGGACATATCGAAAACGGGGGCAAACATCCGTTCGAAGTGTGGATCAACGGCGCGGAACAGCCGAGGGGATTGGCGGCCCTGGCCAAGTCCTTGTCGATGGACATGCGTTCTAACGACCACGGCTGGTTGAAGATCAAGCTGACCAGCCTGATGAAAGCCCATGGCGATGATGCCTTCGAACTCTTCATGCCGCCCGAAGGCGAACTGGTGCGGGTGCCCAGTCTGGTGGCTGGTTTCGCCCGGCTGGTGGATTACCGTTGCACCGAGCTCGGTGCATTCGAAGCCGTCGGCGAGACGCCGGTGCTGGATGCGTTGATGTCGCCGAAGGAGCCGAAAACCGGCACGGACGGCACCCTTTCTTGGACGGTGGACATCCTCAATCCCGCCACCGACGACGATTTCGTGATGGGCCTGAAGGAGTTGACGCTGCCCAACGGCCAGCGCCGACCTTATTCGGTCTGGCTGTCCGGCGAATATCCTCGCGTCCTGGACGGGCTTTGCAAGAGCCTCTCCTTCGACATGCGGGTGATCGACCCGGCTTGGATCGGTGCCAAACTAAGACAATTGCTGGACTTTCCCGAGCCGCGCGGCGACTTTCTCGCCTGGGTGCCGGGGGCGAAACGGAAGCTCTCCTATCCGTCGACCGTCGCCTATCTGTGCCGCCTGATTCTCCATCGTTACGCCATGCTCGGCATTCTGGACGAGGAAGGATTCCCAGTGGAGGATATGGGCGTCATGGAATACGAGGCCGACAACGTGATTCGGCTTCGGGCGCGTTCGGTGGGTGCGATGGAAGTCAGGCCAGGCAAGCGTTGTCTGGAGTGCGGAAATTACGCCGTGATCCGCAAAGATGGCTGCGATTTCTGCACCGCCTGCGGCTGGATCGGCGCCTGCGGGTGAAGGGATTCCGCGGGTCAGCGCTGAAGGCTTTACAAGTGCTGAGTCTGTGTTCCGCGCGCCATGAAAGCGGCGGTGGCAGAGGCCTCTAAACAGTAACGGAGTCTGGGCCCGCCTTATTTCTGCTGGCGCCAAAGGTAATGTATTTCGCCATCATCGCAGCGCCAGCCTCCCTGATTGTTGCCGGCTTGCCGTCCCACGCTTTGGCAGTGATGGGCTTGCTTGAAGGTTTCCCAATCTTCATCGGCTTCCGAGGCGGTGAAAAGCAGATAAATGACGATACCGCCCGCCAGGCAAAGCGCGCCGAAAATTAGGATTTCCAGCGGTTTTCGAATCTGAAACATGGGGCCCTCCTCCCGGGATGAATGAAAACGCGCCTTATGGCCCGGCAGCGAATCGGTTTGCCATGAATCGCTGTTGATCGAATAGGGCGGATGGATCAAAAGGAATGACGCCTCGAGGGAAATTCACGCCTTCTACCTTGTCAGATTACATGGCCTGTTTTCCCGAGCCCCTTATTTCGGACACGGATTCTGCGGAACATACGGAATATAAGGCGTTGTACCTTGATCCGACCTATTGGCACTACGCGGGAGATCTCAAAACATGATCGAAAATCTTGCGGACTTTATCAATGCGATGCTTCTGCAGCATCCGCATCTGCTTCGGCTCATGCGCACGCTGTTTTGGGTGAAATACTGGGCTTTGACGGGCATCATGGGCGTCTTCATCGGCCTCGTTTATTTCGGGGATAAACGGCAAGACGTACCCAAGGGAAAGCCGGACGAACAGACAGAAAAGCGAATCTTCATCGCTTGAGAGGCGCCGGATCGATCTCCTCGCCATGCCTACGCGACAAAGAACCGTTCGCGGCTCATGTTGTCGCAAGTGTAAATTGAAAGGATGGGCTGCGGCGATCGCCTTCACCCATCCACCGGCTCAATTGATGGGGCGCGTGCTTGCCCCGGAGCCATCCTCACCGAGGGCTGTCGTCCTGACTGTTGTCCTCATCCCTGCGGGACCTTGAACGTCGCGATCTTTCAGACATCAGCAACAAAACACCCGTCAGCAGAGCGATCGCGCTGGTACCCGACGCTGCGTCAATTTCGGGAGCCGCGACCTGCCTGGCCTGTCCAGGAGTAACTAGAGGTGGTTTACTTCCCAAAGCCCAAGCATTACCTGTGGCCAGCATGATGAGAACAGCCCCTGCCAGAAATCTAAGTTGCGTCTTCATATGTATACTCCTTGCGGCTCAAAAATTTTCCAAAAGCAAATCGGTCTTACGCCGCGACTCCATACTAGGCGCCTGACCGGCGTGACGCAATACCCTTACCCGCAAAGAGGTTTCTTTTTCAAAGGAACGGGCGTATTTCGACCGCCTATGGGCTCGGCAGAGTGGATGGGGCATGGAAAACAAGAAGGCTTTTCGACAAATTGCTGGTCGCCGCTGACGGAAAGACCGTAAAGTAGGCCATGATTTCGCTCTTTATCGAACATTTTTGACATGCTCACCACCACCGACCATAGCCGCGACAGCGTCGGCCTGACCTACGTCTATCCCGTCATTTCCCGCCGCAGCGGCGGCTTGTCCATCGGCGTCAATCTCAATCCCAACAACGCCTGCAACTGGCGCTGCGTTTACTGTCAAGTATCGGACCTACAGCGCGGGAGCGCGCCGGAGACGGATTTGAATCTCTTGCGATTCGAATTGCAGGAATTCATCGGCGAGGTGTTGCACGGCGATTTTTACCAGCGTTTCGAAGTGCCGCCGGAGCAGCGGGTGATCCGGGATATCGCGATTTCCGGCAATGGCGAGCCCACCAGCGCGCCGACGTTCGACCGGGTGGTCGATTTGATCGGCGAGGTTTGCGCCGAATCGGGGCTCAACGGCAAGATCAACCTGGTGCTGATCACCAACGGCAGCCTGGTCAGGCGGCAAGCCGTGCACTCGGCGCTCGAACGTTGGGACGAACTGGGGGGCGAAGTCTGGTTCAAGCTGGACAGCGCGACGGAGGAAGGCATCCGGCGCATCAACGGCGTCCACCTGTCACCGGAGAGCATCCTGAACAGTCTGGCAGCCGCCGCCGGCCTGTGTCCCGTTTGGGTGCAAACCTGCCTGTTCAGCTTCGACGGTCAGCCGCCATCCTTGGATGAACGACAGGCTTATCTGGCCTTTCTCGCCGAGGCGCTGCGCCGGAACATTCCCTTGCGCGGCGTCCTGCTTTACGGGCTGGCGCGGCCCTCGATGCAACCGGAGGCGCACCGGCTTGCCGCTCTGCCGCGCGAGTGGATGGAGGCGTTCGCGGCCGAAATCGGGGCGACCGGTCTTGAGGTCAGACTCAGTCTGTAGCGGATTCGCGTAGGAAATAAATGAGGCTTTGGGCTTGGCGTCCCATTGGTCCGACCTCAAGGCCTATTTCGCCGATTTGCATAGCCCTTGGCAGCGCTGCATCGTCATTAACTCCTTATTCCTCATTCCTCGAACTTGAAACCGCCGATCATAAAAAAGTCGTTCTAACGAGAAATTCGAGAATTGTGAGACCGCTCCAACTGCCTAAGGGCAGAAATAGGGCTTTCAGCCAGGGTTGTTGAGTGAACGGTCTGAATGCGCCCTTATCCATGGATTTCACTTGTTTAATCGCTTCTTCCAGCTGCCCAACCAGCTTGGGGTCGTCGGAACCCTTCTGTGCAAGCATGCATGCCGAAAATTTCTCTAAGGCGATTCTCCGCAAGTCCTCGGCATTGTTGCGGAGGCGCAGAGCACATACCACGGGTATCGTGAATGAGAGAATAAAGAGCAGCGCGAGTTGCCAAGGGGTATGCCAATTGTCAAACAGGGGCGTGCGTGATGCGATGAATAAGGCGAGTGCGAGAAATGGATAATAAATCAATCCGCTTAGAACATGCGTCCGCTCCGCTATCAATTGCATATCCAGTAAGGGATCGAAAATGCTGTCGCAGTGCTCCTCCCGAAGTGCCCGTTTGCCTGGTTCCACGGCAGATCCGCGGGTAAGTCCCAGAGCCGCTAAGGTGGCCGGCAGCCAGTTAGGCGTCTTCTTGAGCTGTTGAGCCATGCGATTGCATCGCGAGGTCGCTTCCGCCACAAAAAATATCAGGACTTGTACTGCAATCAAGGTTGGAAAAAGGATAACGAGGTCCAGCGTACCAAATGCCTCACCTCGATAGGGTCGTTCCAGTGGCAACCCAACCCGACTCAGCACTATTGCGCCAAAAGCAATAAAAACAGCGGAAGGAACAACGGCGCGAATGAATCGCGCCCACAAACCTCGGGGATGGATATGCTCAATCCAGATTAACAAAGGACTTTGAGGATCGGGCTTAACCTGAGTGAGTTCCCACCAATATTCCTTCATGGCATCGAGCAGACTCTGTCTTGCCGGTGCGAAGGCGAATATGGCGCTCCGCCGGGTGTCAGGAAAGAAACGTTTGCTGACGACAAAGTCATTCCATCGGATTAACAGCCAACCGCGATAAAACAGTAAGACCGTGAGCAGTAGCGTCGCCAACCGGATTAATTCTGCGGGCCACATACTGACGCCGTTGAACCAGGAGAAAGGCTCCTCAGATGTGGCGAAAAAGGCGAGGTAGTTCATCCAAACAACCAATGCAACCAACCCCGCAAGTCCTGCGAATGTGGTCGAAGGATGATGGCGTAACCATCTCCCGATATTACTGGTTGCCCGTCTGGCGTCGCGCCACAGAAGGCAAAGCAAGAGCCAGAGCAGTGCCGCGAGCAATAACAACCCGGTGTAAAGCTTGGTGAGCCGAAAAATCCCGTTACCGTATTGGGTGGATTCGCCCATCCAGGTATTGCTCGTGGGGTGAACGCTTCGACAATCGACCAAGGTGCAGGGATCGGACTGACCGTCACCCGGATCGTTGAGACTGACCGCTTCGGTTCTGCCGATCTCGAAAAGTCTGGGGCCCTGCTCGGGGAACCATTCCGCGATCTTGTTATGGACTTCGATCCTCTTATTTGGCTTCTCGATGGATTCCCCAAACTGATCGTGACTTAGCGCGACCTGCGCCGCCAAGAAAGTACCGGTTTGATAGCTGTCCCGAAACGGCGATATCTTGCCTTGCAGGTAAGGATTTAAGGTGAGCCCAAAGGCGGAAGCTACGATGAGATTGTGAGTTTCCGACTTGAATTCTTCCGGATGCAGGTATGCGGCGTCTAGATCTGTGGTAAACACTAACTTGCCGGGAAAACGAAGCCGCAAGGCCTTCAGCACCAGCAGCTTGTCGTAGATGTCATTGCCGAAAACGCCGATGGCCTTCAGTTCCTTGCCTTGCTCTTGGAAGAGTCTATCCTGCTCGGCAATACGGTCCGTCAGTCGCCGCAGATAATCGACCTGGCTGTCGCCCTCCGGACGTTCGATAGCGCCGCCATTCTTCTTGGGTTCCTTATTGTCATTGTTTTGCCGTTGGCGAGCGGCATCCGCTTGTCCTTTTCCTGGCAGGAGACCGTCCAAGCCGCGCAGGTAGCTATATTCCAAGATCGGGCACCCTTCGACGTTGGCTAGGCATTGCTCGTGTACGCCTAGCGCCCTCTTGAAGGTTCGCGGCAGGCTCTCAGCGTAAAGGGTATCCCATTCGGAAATCAGCGCCACGTAGGTCTTGCCCGCTTTGACTCGACGACTATCCAGTCCTCGTCGCATGAGCTCCTCCACCACAAACTTGGCGAGTTTGTCGTCGGTCGATGTCAGGCGTTCGAAAGAGATGCCTTTTTTGTCTAAGAACTCCGGCAACGGCTGGTCGCGGCTATCAACAGGCAGGCGCCGCAGCAGGTCTTTGTCGGCTGCTGTGGCGGAGGCGGAAAAGAAGACGAGCCTACTAAAAAATTCCTTACCAGTTTCAGACCATTGCTCAAAGTCGTGTTGAGCTTCATCCACCAATTTCTTGACCGTTCCCGACGCCCAAGGCCCCACAATTCGAATTTTCTCGTCACCCGGTAGATAGAGTCCATACAAACCAAACAGAGCCCGGATCCAACTAAGGGGGGTTTTATCGAAGGCCAGCTCGTTCAACCAAAACAGTGCCGCCTTCTCACCATATGGGCCCGTCTTGGTAAAGAGTTCGTAGGGAATAATCAGAGCGTTCTGGTCGTCCCCATTACGTGGGATTCTTAGGCACTTCAGGCTGTCCGCATCATCCGGAAGATAGCCGAGGCGGTTCAGGGCGGCTAGAACCGCATAACGTTGACGCCTCCCCTGAAGTTCTTCCATGCTCGCCCAACTCGCTTCCTGGATCATCGCGCCAAGGGCAATGATTTTGGTGTCCTTATCGTTCGCCATGTCTTGAAGTACATCGCTAGGAACTTTTTCCGAACATATCTCCTTGGTCGGCTTCGCCAGTGCTTCAGCGCGCTGCCGTTGCACGGCAGTGAACGGATCCTGCCACAGCCGCGCTTTTACGCCGGTCTGTGTGACCTCGGGAATTTCCTCAGGGGGCGGACGCGACGTCGTGAGCGGGGCGTACTCCACCCAGGCGGCGCTGAAGAACAGGACCAGCACGGCAAGAAG
>DATIXD010000093.1:0-4190 GCA_035518875.1 Methylococcaceae bacterium
GTTTGGGACAAATGTTTGCCGGACAAGGCGTTTATTCCTCTCCTTACGGACAATTAGGTGGATGGAACGCCGGTTCGACCTGGAATGGTTTGTTTCGGCATTGCACTAGGCGGACGGTTTGGGATGCGAGCTATACAGTGAGTTTGTATACAATTCAGCAAGCCTTGTTGAATCGTCAGGGTTTCCAGGAGATACAAACAGGGCCATCAAATAGCCTGAGCCCGGTGCCCAGTCCCATACCCATCGATTTGCAACCGTTCACCAACGAAGTCATCACCAGCAAGCGCGGACAGGTCTCAGTTTCAGGCTTTACCGCTAAGAGCAGGTTGACTGTCGGCGCTTATCAGGAAACCCGCAGGGGTCAGACAAGTGCCAACGATCAGAACGTTATCGGTTTCAGCGCGATCTGGAACTGGCAATTCACCAGACGAACGGTCTCAACCGTTCAGGCAGCCTGGCAACAGATCGACAATCTAAATAATGTTAATGGCTCCGGGAATAATGACTTAGCCTATGTATCTGTGGGACTTAGCCGCCTCATCTCGCCTGAGATTTTCGGATACCTGGAATTTCGCCATTTGCAGCAGGATTCCGATACGGCCGAAAACCAGTATGACGAAAACCGCGTCACCGCAAGTTTAAATGTCATGTTTTAGGCTCTGTTATGTACGACGCCTTTTATGGCTTCAAGAAAAAGCCGTTTCAGCTGAATCCCGATCCGGAGTTTTTCTTCAACAGTGCCGTACACAAGCGAGCGCTGTCCTATCTTCGATACGGTTTGGCCCAAGGCGAAGGATTTGTCGTAGTCACCGGATCTCCGGGTACCGGCAAGACAATGCTGGTTAGAGCGTTGTTTGAGAGCATCCGGAATGAAGAGATTGTCGCGGGTCTCATGGTGACTTCCCAGGTCGGCGCGGAGGATACCCTGAGGATCGTCGCGGCCACGTTTGGTCTTCCCTTTGATGGGGATGTCAAGGCAGCGCTGCTGAAGAATCTGGAGAATTTTTTCAAGCTCAAGGCTAGGGAAGGGAAACGCGTGTTACTGGTAGTTGACGAAGCGCAGAACCTGCCTCCTCAGTCGTTGGAAGAACTGCGGATGTTGCTGAATTTTGAATTGGACGGACGTTCGATCTTTCAGGTTTTCATGTTAGGGCAGGATGACTTGAGAACGACGCTCCAGTTGGAGAGTATGCTGCAGGTCAGGCAACGGATCACCGCCACTTATCATCTCCAGCCTTTGGATAAAGACGAAACCCGCGATTATATCTTGCATCGGTTGGCCACGGCGGGCTGGAAGAATGATCCCGAATTTACGGGTGAAGTCTTCGAGGAGATTCATCGATTCACGGAAGGAATTCCCCGGGTGATCAACAGCCTCTGTGACCGTTTGCTCCTGTACGGTTTTTTGGAGGAACTACATGTCCTGAAACTTGACGCGATCAAGCTCGTCGTCAATGAAATCGAGCAGGACAGCGCGTATTCCAAACCCGAGCCCAGATCCGACTTCGGGGCGCAACCTCAAATTGTTTCATTGCGGATGGAAGCGGGTACGCTGCCTGCGACCGGCAGTCTCGAAGAGCGTTTATTCCATCTGGAAAATACAGTTGCCGCATTGAAGCGTACCCTGCAGAAGGAGCGGGCTCTCTTGCGCAAAGCGATTCTCATCCAGCTGGACATGAAAGAAGTTTATGATGAGTCGCTGGAAGAAGGCGATGTGTGAGGGCGACGACGCGTTCCTCTATTTGACATCGTCGCAGACATTGTGAGACATCTAATTGCGCAAGCGCGTCTTTACCGCATGCAGGGGACTATCGTTGGCTACCGAACCGCAAGTCCATATCAATCGGGTCTCGATAACCAACGCCATGACGGTGGACGTCGAAGACTATTTCCAGGTTTCGGCATTTGAACCCTACATTGGGCGGGATGACTGGGACCATTTGCCCTGTCGGGTCGAACGAAATACCGATCGCATTCTCGATATATTCGCCAGGCACGAAGTCAGCGCCACATTCTTCACCCTGGGCTGGGTGGCCGAGCGTTACCCGACCTTAATCAAGAGGATCGTGGAAAGGGGGCATGAGTTGGCGTGCCATGGTTATAGTCATGTCCGCGTCACGGAGCAGTCGCCTGGGGAGTTTCGGGAAGATGTTCTTCGCGCGAAGGGTTTGCTCGAGGATATTGGCGCGGTGCCGGTCCGAGGGTACCGGGCGGCGAGTTACTCGATCGGCGCCAAAAATCTGTGGGCTTTGGATGTGCTGGAAGACCTCGGATTCGCTTATAGTTCCAGCATCTATCCGGTCAAGCACGATTTATACGGGATGCCAGAGGCCCCGCGCTTTGCGTTCAGCCCCTCTGGTTCCGGAAGATTGTTGGAGATCCCGGTAACCACTGTCGCTTTCGGCGACAAGAAATTCCCTTGCGGTGGGGGTGGGTTTTTCAGGCTGTTTCCATATGCCTTGTCCAAATGGGCAATCAATCAGGTTAACCGGAAGGACCGGCAAGCCAGCGTGTTTTATTTTCACCCTTGGGAAATCGACCCGGATCAACCCAAACACTCAGGGATCGACATTAAAACCCGGGTGCGGCACTATTTGAACCTGTCCCGAATGGAGTCCCGCCTGCGACGATTGTTGTGCGACTTTCAATGGAACACCATGGAAAAAGTGTTTTTGGGCCAAAAAATGGGCGAGGTTGACAAAGCGGATCCAGCCTCCAAACGGGAGCAGCGTGAACGGCAGATCGTTTGTACGTAAAGCTCGATACGTGCAGGCGTCTTTAACGAACGATATCGTTGATTTAATTTTGGCGATTGTTTATCTTAAAAAATTTTTAACGCTTTGGTTGCTTCGTCGGTCACGGCCGGTTCCGACCGCCAACGGCGGCTCGTAAGCGATCATCGCTCCTTCGGGCGATTTGTCATTTAACTTGGGTGGTATATGTATCAAGCATTGATCGTTGTGCATGTCCTGATCGCCCTGTCGATCATTGGAATGGTTCTGCTCCAGCAGGGGCGCGGGGCGGATGCAGGCGCGGGATTTGGCGGCGGGGCATCGAATACTTTATTCGGTGCGAGGGGTTCGGCTTCGTTTTTGTCTCGGACGACCGCCATTTTGGCGGTATTGTTTTTCTCTTCTAGCCTCGTTCTTGCACATTTGGGGGACAAACAAGATAATACGTCGAGAGACATTATGGACGCCCCCGTGAGCGAGCAGGTGCGGCCTGATCTTCCGCCGGTAACAAAAGAATCCCCAGCACCTGCCGTAACTGACCTTCCAGATAAGGTCGACCTGCCTAAGCAGGCGGATGATAAGAAATGACGCCTGAATTAGCCGATGTGGTGAAATTGGTAGACACGCCATCTTGAGGGGGTGGTGACGCAAGTCGTGTCGGTTCAAATCCGACCATCGGCACCAAAATCGCGGAATGCGAACCATCGGTTCCGCACATCAAGCAAACATCGGCCTGTCTGTTAACGCCAATAGACGGGCCGATTTTTTCTGCGCCTTCAAATCTTCTGCCCGAATGGAATTTGTTGTTCATAACACCGATGGCTATGCGCGGCGCGGCGTACTCGCTTTCGCGCGCGGTCATGTAGCGACTCCCGCCTTCATGCCCGTGGGCACTTACGGCACGGTCAAGGCCATGACCCCCGAAGAGTTGAAGTCACTGGGGGCCGAGATCATTCTCGGTAACACCTTTCATCTTCTGCTTCGTCCCGGCATGGAAGTCATCCGGGCGCATGGCGACCTGCATGGGTTTATGCACTGGGAAGGTCCGATTCTGACCGATTCGGGCGGTTTTCAGGTATTCAGCCTGGGGGCTATGCGTAAGATCACCGAAGCAGGCGTGGCGTTTCGTTCGCCGGTCGACGGCAGTCCCATCTTCTTAGGACCGGAGGAATCAATGGCGGTGCAACGTGCACTGGGATCCGACATTGTCATGATTTTCGATGAGTGCACGCCTTATCCTGCCGCGTTTGCAGAGGCACGCGCATCCATGTTGCTTTCGCTGCGTTGGGCGGCGCGCAGCAAGGAAGCGCACGGCGATAATCCTTCGGCTTTGTTCGGCATCGTACAAGGCGGTGTTTACGAAGACCTCCGCCTGGAATCAGTCGCGGGACTAAAAAACATCGGTTTCGACGGTTACGCCGTCGGCGGCTTGTCTGTGGGCGAACCCAAAGCGGATCG
>DATIXD010000094.1:0-7099 GCA_035518875.1 Methylococcaceae bacterium
GGGGTCATGGCCGACCTGGAAGCCCTCGAACAACCCTACCTCTTCAAGCTACGCCAGAGCGCCGGGGTCAAGCGTCTGATCGAACGGCAGTGGTCGCGGCGCGACTGGCAGCCGGTAAGCCAGGGTTTTGACGCGGTGGAGGCCCAGCTGCGGCTGTCGGGCTGGAGCCGGACGCGGCGGGTGGTGGTGCTGCGGCGGCGCGTTCAGGGCGGCCGGGTGCTGGCTGAGGCCCATGCGCCTCAAGGCCAGCAAACCTTGCTGTTCGCCGACGCGGCGGACGACGTCAAATTGTGGGAATACGCGGTATTGGTCACCAACGCCGACTATGCCCTGGAGGCTATTGGCCAACTGTACCGGGACCGGGCGGATTGTGAAAACGGTTTCGACGAGTTGAAAAACCAATGGGGTTGGGGCGGCTACACCACCCACGACCTGGAACGCTGCAACCTTTCTGCGCGGGCCGTGGCGCTCATCTACAACTGGTGGAGTTGGTATGTGCGCCTGGCCCATCCGCAAGCCCGCCGCGAGGCGATTACCAGTCGGCCTTTACTGCTTTCCGGCGTCGCCCGCCTGACCCAGCATGCCGGCCAGAGCCGCCTGTTGGTCACCCTGACCCATGCCGCGGGAGACCAGATTCGGGCGATGATCGCCGCGGTCCGCAAGGGCTTGGAGCACATTCGAGCAACTGCGCCACAGTTGCCGAAGCCGGAACGCTGGCGCGCCCTGATCCGCTATATTGTCGCTCAAATCCTGGCATCCAGACCGGCGCAACCGCCGCCGTTCGCCTTAACCACGCCGCTGCTGGCACCTCAGAGCGGATAACAGAGGAATTTAGGTTAATGACATGGACGCGCCCTACCTACCGCGGCATCAATGTGCCAAAGTGGGTATGCGTAAAAACAACCCTGACATAGGAGGGGCGTCCGTGAACAAGATTACTTTGATCGGCTTGATTCGGCAAAGTCGGTTTTCCAGGTCCACGGCGTGGATTCCGAGGGGAATGCGGTACTGAGGAAACGCTTAACCAGGGCTCAGATAGCCGAGTTTTTCGCCCAACTGGAACCCGTGTGTCGTCACCATGGAAGCCTGTGGAAGCGCTCACTACTGGGCACGCAAGCTGGCGGCATTTGGCCACACGCCCAGGCTCATTCCGCCGCAGTACGTGAAGCCCTTTGTCAAAACCAACAAAAACGTGCCTCGGATGCGGCAGCCATCGTCACTGCAGCCCGGCAGCCCGGTATGCCGATGGTGACGGTCAAGTCCCCCGAACAACAGGCGGTTCTCTCGATTCACCGGGCGCGGGACGGGCTGGTGAAAAGTCGGACAGCCATTTGCAATCAGATTCGGGGATTGTTGACGGAATTCGGGATAGTGTTGCCCGTAGGCGCTCACCAACTCCTATCTCGAGTGCCAGCCCTATTGGAGGACGGAGAAAACGACCTGCCCGACCTGCTGCGCCAGATTATCCAGCGGTTGTACGACCACCTGAAGCATCTGGCACAGGAGACTGAGCAGTGCGAGGCGATGATCACGGCCTGGCATCGTCAGAACGACACCAGTCAGCGTCTGGCCGCCATTCCGAGTGTCGGTGTGTTGACCGCCACGGCCATCGTTGCCACCGTGGGCGATGCCAAGCAGTATCGCAATGGCCGTCAGTTTGCTGCGGCCTTAGGTCACCCTTCACAGATTGTTGCAACAGAGCCCGATTATGAGATCCCTTGTCGTGGCGAATAGCCCAAGCGCTTTTCTACCTCGAGCACATGGCGGGTGGTCTTGAGTACGGTATCGGGATTGAGGCTCATGGAATCGATGCCGATCTCTACCAGATATTCCGCCATCTCCGGGAAATCGGAAGGGGCCTGGCCACAGATGCCCGAGTGCCGACCGTTACGCCGCGCGCCCTCCACCGTCTGGCGGATCATCTCCTTGACGCCGGCATCCCGCTCATCGAAGTCGAAGGCGACGATTTCCGAGTCGCGATCAACGCCGAGCACCAGTTGGGTCAGGTCGTTCGAACCGATGGAAAAGCCATCGAACAGTTGGGCAAAGGCGTCGATTTGCACCACGTTGTTGGGGATTTCGCACATGACGTAGATCTCAAGGCCCCTCTCACCGCGCTTGAGACCCTGCGCGGCCATGGCGTGCAGTACGCGTTCGCCTTCCTGCACCCGCCGGCAGAATGGGATCATAAGCTTGACATTGGTCAGCCCCATCCCCTCGCGCACCCTTTTCATGGCCGCGCATTCCAGGGCAAAGCCTTCGGCATAGGCCGGGTGGGCATAGCGGGAAGCGCCGCGGAAACCCAGCATGGGATTTTCTTCCTTCGGTTCAAACCAGCGCCCGCCCAGGAGGCTGGCATACTCGTTGGTCTTGAAATCCGACATACGTACGATCACCGGTTTGGGGTAGAACGCGGCGGCGATGGTGCCCACCCCTTCTGCCAGACGTTCCACGAAAAAGTCCGCCGGTGTCTTGTGGTGGCGGGTCAATCGTTCGATCTGGGTGCGTTCTCCGGCGTCTTGCACCTTCTCAGGATGCAGCAGCGCCATCGGATGAGCACGGATGTACTCACTGATGATGAACTCCATGCGCGCCAGCCCCACCCCGTCGTTGGGCAGGAAGCTCGTCCGAAACGCGATGTCCGGATTGCCGACGTTGAGCATCAAATGGGTCTTGGGACGGGGCAACTCGGCCAGATCGAGGCGAACCGATTTGATGGGAATGATGCCGGCATAAACACGGCCCACATCGCCTTCCGTGCAAGAGACGGTGACTTCGTCGCCGGTCTTGATCAATGTGGTGGCATGGTCGCAACCGACCACGGCGGGGATGCCCAGTTCGCGCGCGACGATAGCCGCGTGGCAGGTGCGACCACCGCGGTTGGTGACGATTGCGGCAGCGGTCTTCATGACGGTACCCCAATCCGGCGTCGTCGTGTCCGCGACCAGCACTTCGCCAGGCTGAAACTGGTTCAACTGTGCCACGTCGGTGATGACGCGTGTGTTGCCGGCAGCAGCCTTACCGCCCACCGCGTGGCCACTGGCGAGAATGGGACCTTTCCCTTCCAGTTCGTACGCTTCCAGAACGTTCGCGGATTTGCGTGAGGCCACCGTTTCCGGGCGCGCCTGCACGATGTAGATTTGGCCGTCGATGCCGTCCTTCGCCCACTCGACATCCATGGGCATGGGATGGCCGGCCTTGGCGCTGTAATGCGCCTCGATCCGCATCGTCGCATCGGCGATCCTCAACACTTCCTCGTCACTGATGCAGAAACGTTCCCTATCCGCTTTCGGCGTGGGCTCATTGCGGGTCATCTCGCGTCCGGCGCCCTTCGCATAGATCATCCTGATTTTTTTGGCGCCCAGCGAACGCCGCAGAACCGCGCTGCAGCCCTGCCGAAAGGTGGGTTTGAACACATAGAATTCGTCCGGGTCCACCGCGCCCTGCACGACGTTTTCGCCCAAACCATACGCGCCGGTGATGAACACCACATCCCGAAAACCGGTTTCGGTATCCAGCGAAAAGGTGACACCGCTCGCAGCCAAGTCCGACCGGACCATCTTCATCACACCCACCGACAGATAAACCTTGAAATGGTCGAAGCCGTTGTCGATGCGGTAGCGGATAGCCCTGTCCATGAAGAGGCTGGCAAAACAGCGCTGCACCGTATCCAGCAGCTTGACCTCACCGCTGACGTTCAGAAACGTCTCGTGCTGGCCCGCAAAACTGGCCGTGGGCAAATCCTCCGCCGTGGCGGAACTCCGCACGGCCACAGTGAGCCGCCCACCGTATTCGTTCTTGAGTCCCGCATAGGCCTCGACGATTTCAGCCGCGAGGTCGTCCGGAAGCGGCGCGCCGTACACGATTTCGCGCGCCTGTTCGGCGCGGTGGGCAAGGTCGTTGACATCATCCGCGTCGAGTCCATCCAGCGCCTGGTGCAATTTGGGCCAGGCGTTGGCCTGATGGAGAACATAAAGGTAGGCCTCAGCCGTGATGGCGAAGCCGTTGGGGATCCTGACCCCTTGGGCGCTCAGTTCCCGATACATCTCCCCCAGCGAGGCGTTCTTGCCGCCTACCAGGGGCACGTCGTCGATGCTCAACTGGGAGAACCAACGGATAAACCGCGTCGTTGTTTTCTCTGTCATGGAAGCCTCCGTTGTCGATCTTTCGTTGCGCGGGGCATTCCCCTACCGTCACCCCGTTACCCCTTGGCCTACTTATCCAATAGCGCCGCAACACCCGGCAACGTCTTACCTTCCAAGAACTCCAGGCTCGCGCCGCCGCCCGTGGACACGTGCGACATCTTGTCCGCCAGCCCGGCCTGTTCGACCGCGGCGGCCGAATCGCCGCCGCCGATGATCGTCACGGCGGCGGAGGCAGCGAGCAGGCGCGCCACGGCGCGCGTGCCCTCGGCGAACCGCGGGAACTCGAACACGCCCATCGGGCCGTTCCACACCACCAGCGCCGCGTCAGCCAGCACGTCGCGGAAACGCTCGATCGTGGCGGGGCCGATGTCGAGAATGCGCCAACCGGCCGGCACCGCGTCCACCGTCACGACCTGCGCCGGCGCCTCCGCCGCAAAGGCGTCGGCGATGACCGCGTCCACCGGGAGCACCAGGCGGTCGCCGCCTTTGGCCAGCAGGATGCGCGCGGTGTCCAGCGCGCTATCCTCGACCAGCGAATCGCCGACGGCCAGACCCTGCGCCTTGAAGAACGTGTTCGCCATCCCGCCGCCGATCAATAGCTGGTCGCACCGGCCGAGCAGGTTCTCGATCACCGCGATCTTGTCGCTCACCTTCGCCCCGCCCAGGATGCCGACGAACGGGCGTGCCGGATTCGCCAGTGCACGCCCCAGGTAATCGAGTTCTTTCTCCATCAGGAAACCGGCCACCGCGGGCAAATGCCGCGCGATGCCCTCGGTGCTGGCGTGCGCGCGGTGGGCCGAGCCAAAAGCGTCGTTCACGTACAAGTCGGCTAGGCGCGCCATGGCGGCGGCCAGTTCGGGATCATTCTTCTCTTCGCCCTTGCGAAAGCGCGTGTTCTCCAACATCAACACGTCGCCCGGCTTGAGCGCCTGGGCCAGCGCCTCAACGTCCGGCCCGACCACGTCCAGCGCCATCTGCACGGGGCGCTTGAGCAAGCTCGCCAGGTACGTTGCAACGGGCTGCAGGCTGAACGCCGGGTCCGGCCCGCCCTTCGGGCGCCCCAGGTGCGAGGCCAGCACCAGCGCGGCCCCCTGCTCCAGCAGGTAATTGAGCGTCGGCAGCGCGGCAACGATGCGGGTGTCATCCGCCACCGCGCCGTCTTTGAGCGGCACATTGAAGTCGACGCGCACGAACACGCGCTGGCCGCGCACGTCGATGTCGCGCACTGTTTGCTTTTGCATCCCGCCCTCCTTACAGCTTCTGGCCCATGAAGTGCGCCAGGTCGGCCACGCGCATCGAGTAGCCCCACTCGTTGTCGTACCAGGCCACCGCCTTCACCAGGTTGCCCATCGCCATCGTGTCCACGGCACTGAAGATCGAGGAGAACGCGTTGCCGCGCAGGTCGCTCGACACCAGCGGCTCCTCGGTGTACTGCAGGATGCCCTGCATCGGCCCGTCGGCGTAGTCCTTCATCGCCGCGTTGATTTCGGCGACCGTCACGTCCTTCTTCAAAATCGCCGTGAAGTCGATCACCGACACCGTCGCAGTCGGCACGCGGAAGGCCATGCCGCCGAAGCGGCCTTTCAATTCCGGAATCACCAGGCCCACCGCCTTGGCCGCACCGGTCTCCGACGGCACAATATTTTGCGCCGCAGCGCGCGCGTCGCGCAGGTCTTTCGTCGCCAGGTCGAGCAGCATCTGGCTGTTGGTGTAGGCGTGCACGGTCGTCAGCAGGCCGCGGTCAATGCCGAAACGGTCGTTGAGCACTTTTGCCACCGGGGCCAGCCCGTTCGTCGTGCACGACGCGTTGGAGACGATCACGTGCTTCGCGGGATCGTACATCCCGTCGTTGACGCCCAGCACGATCGTCACGTCCTCGTTTTTGGCGGGCGCGCTGATGATGACCTTCTTTGCGCCGCCGCCGTCCACGTGCAGCATCGCCTGCGCCTTCTCGCGGAAGCGCCCGCTGGACTCGATGACAATGTCCACGCCGTGATCGCGCCACGGGATTTGCGCCGGGTCTTTCAAGGCGTAGGCGTGAATCGTATGCCCGTCGACGACCAGGTGCCCCTCTTGCACCGCGACCGTGCCGCCGTACGGCCCGTAGGTCGAATCCCACTTAAACAGGTGGGCGTTCGTCGCGGCGTCGAACAGATCGTTGATCGCGACCACTTCGAGGTCCTGCGGGTACTTCTGCCGCATCGCCTTGAGCACCTGGCGGCCGACCCGCCCAAATCCGTTGATTCCAATGCGAATGGTCATGTGAAATCTCCTGCGTTGTCGTTAATCTTGGCCTACTGTACTGCCAGCGGTGGCATGCCAATGGCAAAGCCACCGCCCAGGACCTTCAAGCCATCGTGACTTCCCGGTCGAGATAAACATCCTGAATGGCCTGCAACAGCGCGACGCCTTCGGCAGTCGGTCGCTGGAAGGCTTTGCGTCCGGTAATCAGGCCCATGCCGCCTGCCCGCTTGTTGATGACGGCCGTACGGACCGCCTGCGCCAGATCCCAACCGTCCCAAGGCCCTGAAGCCGAAAGGCCAACGCAGACCCGGCGGGCAGAACGGTCATGCTGGCACCACCTTGCAACCGGTCGAGGAACCGGACGCAATCCAGTTGCTGACCATCGATCGCAGCACCCTGCCTGAAGGCAATTACCGACCTGCCGGATTCGAAAAACGTCAGGTCTTCGATCTGGACATCACCCTGATCGTCACCGAGTATCGTGCAGAAATCCTCGCTGACAGCCAAGGCAAGCGCTTTACTGCACCTTTCCCCACGGGGGTCTCAAGCCGGGTCCAATATGGCCCCGTCATTAAGGCCCATGCGGTCTATCTGTCTCAGCAGCAGTTGTTACCTTACAACCGCGTCGAAGAGTATTTCCGCGAGCAGCTGCAGATTCCCATCAGCGCTGGGTCGCTATTCAACTTCAACCAGGAGGCCTTCGAGCGCCT
>DATIXD010000095.1:0-6057 GCA_035518875.1 Methylococcaceae bacterium
TCTCGTCCGCTTTGGCTTAGGAATTGCCTGCCCCTTCCCGCTCCTGATCGGATTTGACCTTGAAATGGACGTCTGATCTCAAGCGATCTCGACCCGGAACCGGACCGTTCTCCCACCCCAATTAGCCCCTACTTGGTGCAAAATTTTCGCAGACCGTTCTCTAATCGGCATGTTGATGTCAAGCACACAGGGGAGGGGGAAGTCTTGGCCAGGGTCACGGTTCTCTTCGTTGGCGGCATTTGGTCGCCCCATAATGGGTGTCAGGGATAAAACGCTGCAACGTGTGAAACGCCATGGCTTCCTATTCGGGAAAGCCGGCAAGAGTCAGCTCGTCATCGATGCTTTTGTGATTCCCTTATGCTCACCACGGCGCTATCAAATTGCCAGAGGTCGTCACGATGGCAGATCTTATCATCACGGAACTTATCTTCGATGCATCGCATGCCGACGGATGAAATGGATTTCTCAAAGTTTTTTTGTAGGAGGTTACCATGAAAAAGACATCTCACTTAGGCGATCCACTCGCGACGGAGCTGATGAGCTATGAACTGATCAACCAGCCCGGGCTCAACAAGGGAACAGCCTTTACGGAGGAGGAACGTGATCTGTTCCACCTGCACGGATTACTCCCACCGCACATAGGAACACTTGAGGAGCAGGCGGCAAGGCGGATCAAGGTACTGCGCTCCTTCGAAACCGATTTCGAGCGGTACGCGTTTCTCCGGGACCTGCAGGATACGAATGAAACGCTGTTTTACTCAGTGCTGGTGAATAATCTCGCGGAGTTACTACCGATTGTCTATACGCCAACTGTCGGGGTAGGCTGCCAGCGCTTCAGCGACATCTGGCACAAGCCCCGCGGACTGTTCTTGAGTTACGCCAACAAGCACCGGATCCGTAACATCTTCGCCGACAAGCGCTTCGATCATGTCCGGGCCATCGTCGTGACCGACGGCGAAAGAATTCTTGGTCTTGGCGATCAGGGTGCCGGCGGCATGGGCATCTCGATCGGCAAATTAGCCTTATACGTGGGCTGTGCGGGCATTCATCCTGACGAGACATTGCCAATATTGCTTGATGTGGGAACCAATAACCAGGAACGTCTGATTGACCCGCTCTATGTCGGCTGGCGGCACGAACGCCTCACGGGCCCAGAATACGATGAGTTTGTCGAGGCGTTCGTCTCGGCCGTCATCGAGCGTTGGCCGGACGTGCTTCTACAATGGGAAGATTTTGCGGGCGGCAATGCGGGACGGCTGTTGGAACGTTATCGCGATCGGCTTTGTACGTTCAACGACGACATTCAGAGTACCGCCTCTGTTGCAATGGCCACGCTCATGGCTGCCATCAACGTTACTGGGATACCTCTGACCGAACAACGTGTTGCCGTGTTGGGTGCCGGCTCCGCTGGCTGCGGCATCATGTCGCTCGTTCTTCGGGCAATGATCGAGGCAGGCGCCAGTGAAGCGGAGGCACGAAGCCATTTCTATGCGATCGATCGCAACGGGCTTCTGGCTGAGGGGATGCCCGACATAACCCCCTGGCAGGTGCCCTTTCTGCAAAAGGGGGCGACTGTTGCCGGGTGGGAGACGCAAGCACCGGGCAAAATCGGACTGTTCGATGTCATCGCGAATGCGCATCCGACAGTATTGATCGGCACGTCTGGCCAATTTGGCGCCTTTACTGAGCCCGCGGTCCGGCTAATGGCGCAGCACGTTAAGAGACCGATCATTTTCCCTCTCTCAAACCCGACATCGCGTAGCGAAGCAACGCTGGAGCAACTCGTAACATGGACAGAGGGGCGCGCGCTGATTGGGACGGGAAGCCCATTTAAGCCGGTCACCTGGAATGGCGTGGAAATCGCCAATAATCAGACAAATAACTCATATATTTTCCCCGGCATGGCGCTGGGAATTTTGGTTGTGGGCGCACGGCGAGTTACGGAGGCGATGTTCATGGCGGCCGGCAAGGCGGTCGCCGCCGTGTCACCCACATTGGCAGACCCGAAAGGAAAGCTCTTGCCACCCGTGAGCCAGCTACGGGACGTGGCATTCTCCGTCGCACGAGCCGTTGCCCGGCAAGCCCAACTGGACGGCGTCGCCACGTTTCACGACGATTCGGCTATCGAAGCGCGCATAGCGGAATATATGTGGCAGCCGTGTTACCGCCCCTATATTAATCGCAGCTTGCCAGTTTGAGCAACGTTCCCTGGTTGTGCGCGCAAAGCATCCACATGTTTACCCCTCATGCAGGGCGCCCTCCCCCGCCTCGTGAGCGAGGACGCTCAACCGATGTGCTTCACGAGAAGCCATAGGTGGATATGGAACATCGGACCTTCTTCCATGCGGGATCCGCTTAAGACTATGGAATTCTTCAACTCAGACGGGATAACATTGTTGCACACACACGAACTCGGCGAGTTGAGTGCGCTCAACAGTATATTCATCAGTATATAACCCGTCCGTATCACCATAAGTGAGGATGAGCGTGTCCGCCGATCAGGTCTAGAGAGCGTGCGGACACCTCAGCAAGGTCCAATCTGGAAGCCGAGATTCCATCGTTGATTGTGAGGAAAATAACATGACCCTCTCGTTCTGGCGCTCGCGTGGCGATGAGGCACCAATCACCATCCCCGCCATTGGCCTGGATCTGTTTGTGCGCCTGCCGCCGGCATCGAACGACTGCGCGGTGACCGTTTTCGAGACGATCAATGCACCAGGATTCGGTCCACCGCGCCATCGGCACAATGAAGTGGAGGTTTTTCGCGTCTTGGACGGGCTGTTACCTCTATGACGTTGATGGCAAGCTTCCATGCAGACGTTGGCGATCTGGTGAGCGTCCCTGGAGGCGCCGAACACGGCTTCGTCAATATCACCACTAGGCCAGCACGCCAGCTTGTCATGATCCTGCCTGGTCTCGATGCTGGGGACTTCTTCACTGAATTGGGCGGCGTGGTAAAGGACGACATTCCCGATCAGCAGGCGCTCAACGACTTCGGCCACCGCTGGAACGTCGAGTTTCTTGTTACCCATTGAAACCTTCCGATAGCTTGTTGCACACACTAAAAGAGGCACCACATGGAAACGGAATTCAAACGTTTGATCTGTCTTGGCTGCGGGTTCTCCTACGACGAGGCCTTGGGCTTGCCCGAGCATGGAATCGCTCCCGGCACGCGCTGGGAGGATATTCCGGATGATTGGGTCTGTCCGGATTGCGGCACGCCCAAAGCCAAGTTCGAGATGGTTGCCATCGGCTATGCCGCCGGTGGCCCCGAACTCGCCCAGACTGCCTGACCTTTCAGAAAGGGAACAAATCCATGTCACAGAATTTTCTGCTGCGTGCGAAGGACCGCGGCCACAACATCATCTATTCAGATGGCAGCGCCTCGTCTTATGTCGCCGGACATCCCGGCGCATTCATCAGCCGCGAGTCTAGCTTTAATTTCAATCAATACCAGGAAGGCCGCCCAGGCTTCGGCGCGGTACGCGTGTTTGGTGACGAGACGTTCCACGGTGCCGGTTGCGGCTACAACATGCACCCACATCATAATTTCATCATCTGCGCCTTCGTGCTCGAAGGGGAGCTCACGCACATTAATACGGCTGGCCGCGGCATGGTGGATCAACTGCGGCAGGGCGATTATTACGTCTTCTCCGCCGGTTCCGGCGGCAAGCATTGTGAGCTCAGCATTGGTCCGGAGGAGATGCACGCGATCTATCTCTGGCTGATGCCAAACCAGCTCTATCTGCCGCCCAGCTATCATCGCGGCCATTTCGACTTGCGCACCCGCCGCAATCGGATCGTTCAACTGGTGGGCGATGCCGATAATGCGCTTCCTGTGGCGCAAGATCTGCGTGTGTCGCGCGTGGTGACGGACCGAAAGGGCAGTTACACCTACACGCCCCGTTCAGCTCAGCACGGCGTGTATGTTTTCGTCGTGGACGGCCAGCTAACCCATAGCGAGGTCACGCTGAACCGCCGGGACAGCTTAGGCATCTCCGGGACCGCGAAGCTCGAATGCGAAATCGCCGACGCTTCGGATGTCATTTTCGTCGAGACGGCCATACTCGACAGCGAACGCATCCGCGCGTGGTAGAAGGCGCAGGCCAAAGCGGATTGAACGGGGCGGCTTCGTCACCTGCTTGCAAACCTAAATTAGGAACGGAGATTGAAATGCCCATCATGGACGTACGTTATTCCGCGGGTGGCCTCGTCAAGGCCACCAAGGCGGACCTGGCCTCGCGTCTCACCGACGTGCTCATCCAAATGGAGGGCGGGGCCAACACGCCGGGCGGCCGCGCCTTTGCCTGGGTGCTGTTCAACGAGTTGGCCGAAGAGGATTTCTGGGTCGCGGGGCTGCCCTGCCAGACGCCGTCGGGGACCGCTTCGTCCAAATTCTTGGTCCATATCTCGATCCCCGAAGGCTACATGAACCGTACGCATAAGAACGAGGTTCATGCCTGGGTCGCCACAGCGATCCGCGCGGCAACTGGTGCAACAGAGCTCAGCACCAGCATTTTGACGGTCATCGACGAGGTGACCGAGGGCAACTGGGGCAATCAAGGACTGCCGATCAGCCTGGAATCCATCGCCGCTACGGTGGGCCAGACGGAGGATGGCCCACGGCTTGCCTGGTCGCGGCGTTACTTCGCTGCCAAGGCACGGGTAATGGACAGTGCGGGATACCCTATAGATGCCGGCGGCTTGTTGCCCTCGCTATCGCCAGCCGGAGCGTAACGGTGCTTGCTGCACAGATCCGGCAGCATGTGTGGGCGAAAAGCATTTCAGACCACTATGCGCCTCTTCCCGTTCGTCCATTCCAAACGCGGCAATCGACGCTTGCGGGAGACGAAAAATGACGGGCGATATCTTGCGACTGTAAGTGGCCGAACTCGCGGACAGCTACCGTGCCCGCCGGCTCACGCCGCTGGTAGTCTGCGTGCCATTTTCGCAGCGATCGCCCATCCCCAACATGATGCCATCAAACCAATATCAGCTTTAGATGGAAAGCAGACGGCCTCTGTGGATGGCTCCCGCGGTGTCAGGCACGATTTAATGTTTTGGTTTTTTGATCGGCTTTGTCTGATATAAAACCATTTTGGTCGCCAGATGTCATGAGCGGGAGCCATCCACCCTATCCGCTTTCGTGGGTGCGCGTGCCCACACTGGCCATTTGCCACCCACCAACACCCGGCTGCGCGAACTCATTCAATTTTCTTGTGCGCAACAGCGGCAGCCGCGGCCCACATCGAACGCATGTCGCGCAATACCCAGGTGAGAGCTCCGTCGGGGATCAGGTACCCACCGATACCATCAGTGAACAGCATGTCGTAGATCCGGCGGCTTGCAGCATCGATGTCTGCTGTAGTCGGTTCGCCTTCGGCGGGCGGCGCCGGCAGCATAATGGTGATCGTATCCGGCTCTTGCGGAACAATCTCGATCCGGTAGTTACCGTCTGGCACCGAACCAAAATACTCCTTCAAACCGGCAATCGGATCGTCGATCAGCCGGCGGCGCGCAGCGGAATCGCGCCGGAGCAGGCAATAGTGATCGGCGAAGAAATCATGCTGATCACTCATGGGTTGTTCTTCCGGAAGCTCTGACGCATGCGCAGTAACTCCAGCTTCAATGCCTGCGGCATGATCCAGCAAAACAGATCGCCGCTCTCCCACAGATCCATCTGATTGATCACGGTCTCCGCATTCTCAGGCGTCGACGCGAGCGGAGGGATCACGAAGTAAAGCGTGTCGCGCCGTTGTTGTCGTACATCGATCTTAACGCCGGGTGAGACCTCCACGCCGATAGTGGCCAGCGCTTGCCGCGGATCCTTCCGTAGGAGCTCGGCAAAGGTTGGATCCGTCCAGGCGAGCCCCACCAGATGCCGTTCCAGCGAGGCATCCCCCGCACTTTTCGTTTCGTTTTGCACTTTTCTTTCCTTTCCGTGTGTCGGGCTCGTTTGGCGCTCAGGGCTCGCGGTCGATGATCAGGAAACCCGGTCCCAGACGTCCAATTGCGCGATCGAGGACCTTGCTGATCGACTGAAGGTTGTCAATCTTT
>DATIXD010000096.1:0-10774 GCA_035518875.1 Methylococcaceae bacterium
CGATTCGGCCACCAACTTGGCGCCTTGGGCGAAGACCCGTCCGGCACCGAAGGCATTATGACCGACCTCGCTATTGCCCATGTCCTCATCGCTGGGCATGCCGACCGCTTTTCCATGGGCCCGCAGCGTGATCGTCGGATAGAATGCCATCAGTTGGTCGAGCGTCGGGGTGCGTGCGGTCTTGACGGCGTCTCCGTCAACCCGTGGCGAGATGCCGACACCATCGAGCACGACAGTAACCACTGGGCCGGGGCAAGGCTTAAAGCGGGACGACTTTTCCAGTTTCATCGGCTTGATCCGGGAGTTGGTATTGGAAGGAAGCGACCACGACCGCCGTCGGGTCCGAGAAAATATCACTCGGTATTTTAGCCGTTAGAACACGGGCACGGCTAAAGGGTTTATTGTAAGCCTGCAGCAAGCTTCGGTGACAGGGCCGCCGTCGGCAACCGGTCTTATAACTGTTTTTCCTCCCGAATCCATGCCTTGACGGGTTCTGCGCAGTACGCAGCCATGGCGTCCAGGAGTGCGTCCGGCTCTGTCCGGAAAAGCAACAGCGCCCGGCTTTCCGCTGAAAGGAATCCCTCGGCGACGGCACGGTCACACAACTCCAACAGGGGATCATAGTAGCCCGCCACGTCCAGGAGGCCGATCGGTTTTTGGTGGAATCCGAGCTGCGCCCAGGTGAGAATTTCGAACAGTTCTTCGAAGGTACCAAATCCCCCTGGCAAAGCGATGAACCCGTCCGCCTGTTCGGCCATGCGTGCCTTGCGGGTGTGCATGGAGTCGACTACCTCCAACCGGCTTAGCCCTGAGTGTTCCACCGTGCGCCCCGCTACTTCGCGTCCCACCAGGGCCTCGGGGATGACACCGACCACGCTGCCGCCCGCCGCGAGGCATGCATCTGCGATGATTCCCATGAGACCGATGTTGCCTCCCCCATAGACCAATTCAACTCCCTTTTCGGCGAGCAGCCGCCCGAGTATCTCGGTCATTGCCCGATATTCGGGGCGTCTGCCGGGGCGAGAGCCGCAGAAGATGCAGATTTTGTTCAAGACATCGCTCCGAATGAATGCGACCTCATAGCCTTGCTTGCCGGTCTTCCGGCAAGACGCTAATAATCGGGAGATCGCTCACTGCCGCCAGTTCGGCAGCACCCTCCTTGACCGCCAAGATGATCTTTCCTGTTGATGCGCGGCGAAAAGAGACAGTCTGCTCAGATTTCCCTGACCCATACCAAGGCGTAACCAATACCGGTCCGCATGGCACTTTCGACGGGAGGAGACCTGCTCAGCCGAAAACGCGCAAAGTGGTCATTTCTGAGTGCGCATCAACTCCCGGGGCGTCAGAATCAGAGTCGGCAAGTCATCACATACTTCGCCATTCATCCCCTTTACGCACAATCGCCTACCGGGTGAAGCCAGACTGTGGATACGGACTTCTGTACTTGGTCATGTCCGATTACTTTATCCCGGCAACCGGCCTCATCTGGGTATCGCAAACACCGCCAACTCGTGCGGTCACCGGGTTCACGGGAGCCTGGCAGTTGGCTCCGCGGTCCTTGATCCGACAGGTCAGTTCCAGCGGATGCCCGGAATTCAGCCATGACGGGGTGGTGCGATATCGCCCCACCTCCTCGAAGGAGCAACCACGCGGAATGCCGTAGGGCGGGCATGGGGAAGCGCTCTTCAATTCGACCTTGCGTCCGTCGACGACGAAACCCGGATAGTTGTCAACGATCTCCACCACGTCACGATCGTCCTTCGGCTCCACCCGAAAACTCCGGAACAGATAGCCGTCCTTGGTTTCTTTGTCGACCCGGATGCGGGTATTTGCTAACAGTGCGAAGTCATCCCCTCTGCGAGCCACGGCGCCGGTGATATATTCGATTCGGTCGTAATTCGGAAAGCATTTACCCATTGCCGGCGCGTGATAGTAGTGCCGCATGCTTTTCAATTCGCCGAGAGGGTTGCCGGGGAATATCTCGGTCAAGTCTCTATCGTCACCGAACAGAATCCGCTGGATATCCGGAAGATTCTGTTCGTACATTGTTTGCAGTTTGGAGTAATACGCTCCGTTCGGGCCGGCGTTCAAACCATCCCGCAGAAAGCAGGAGGTCAGGCCGGAGGTCTGGGTCAGCAATTCATCCCAGATATTGTATTGCGACACCTTTGACGCAACGCCCTGGAAATCTCCTTCGCTCCTGCAGCCTTGATTTCCAATACAACCATTCCGCCCCCGGTTTCGAATCGACAACGCGATGATGTTGCGCTCGCAGCTGCCGTAGGCATTGCAGCCGCGGTCCAGGTGCCCTTCAAAGATCGCTGTCCGCATCACATAGTCCAAGTGTTTGGCCCGCTCGAGCAGCGGCCCGGGCCATTTGACTCGATGCTCCACGGTGAAACTGCCCCAGGCTCCTTGCAGCGCAGTGCGGCGCCCGATCAGCTCGCGATTGGCATTTTCACAATTCGGTGAGTTGTGAAACGCGCGGATGATGATATCCAACTCGCCGTGTGCCGAACCCGGCGGTTTCCACTGCCCGGAAACGGCAGAGCGATCGAAGAACGGTGCTTTTTCCATCGCATACAGGCGGCGGACGTCGATAACGTGCCTGACGCTGGCATCGCAATGGTGGTTGGCTACGGTCAAACCAGCACGTTGAGCCGAAATCTGCTCGAAGCGTTCCGCGGAAGTGGGCGTTGCGGTTCGGGAATCCACGACGATCTGGAATCCCACATAGGGTGTGCCACTGCTATCGCTCAAAGGCTTGCCATTTCGAATCACCAGGCAAGGAATCAGTGAGGTGCCCTGCGACAATGAACCGGCGGGGGAACTGGCTCCGAATCGTTGGAAGTCACCGATATCGTAAAAAGGTATATCCAGAGGGCCATTGAATTGATACAGGGTCATCACCGCCGTGGCCGGGATTCCGGCCACGGCCCCCGATGCAAGAAGCAACAAAACAAGGGAAAGTGACTTTTTCATGGTGAATCTGCCATCCGGTTTTTGTGGGACTGCCACCGCAACGTCGCAGCCAATTTCATGGATATGCAAACGTCCCGCTGATTTTCTTATCATTATCCGAAATGTCGATCACATCCAACTTTTTACCAGTATCAACACTGAAAACTTCTCGGAGAATAAGGGTTATGTGTTAATAATCAAAGCGTTACAACGCAAAGAATTGGGCCGATATCGTTTATCTCCATGGCAATCGGGTCGATTGGCTCCGGCCTACTGCGGACATTCGGTGATGCTGGGGTGGCGGGCAAGTTCTCTGCCTTACCTGTCGTTCATGCTTGACCATCAATTTCGCTTGAACGGCCGCTTAAATCAGTGTCCTCGACCGGGCGCCGCCGGCCGATTCTGTTGAAAAACACTCTCTGCTGACGGCTACCCGGGTGTAATATGCCTGACACCTAACGGATCGCGGGGTGAGGCCATGATGGGGCAGTAGACAGTGGGACAGGAGCAGCTGTTCTATTCCTTCAACCTCGAAAATACGTTCCCAAGGATCATCTTCTTCGAGGGATCGACCGGTTTCTCGATCTCCGTCAGCACTTGGCGGATTACTACAGTCCAATCGGACGCGCTTCGATTGATCCCATCCTGATGATCCGGATGCAAATTTTGGGGCTTGCTTTGGTGGTGCTTTCGCATTCGCTCCGAACGTCGTTTGTGCGAAGAAGTGCACCTCAATTTGGCCTATCGCTGGTTTTGCCGATTAGGTTTGGAGGACCCAGTGCCCGATCGTTCCACCTTTTCCAAGAATCGGCACGGTCGCTTTCGATACTGATACCTGCGCTTGTGCCCCGTCAAAATATTGGTGGCGCTGGATGACACTGACCGGCTTTCATCTAAAATCTCAACCTGAATCCAACGGGATATTCCGCAACGGAGTGCCCGAACATTAGAAGTATTCTGGCAGAGCGGCCGACATGGCAACAGATAGAGTCCCGGGAATTGAGTCTGCAATTAACGGTCGAAGCTTTTGAAATCGCGGCAACGGTGAAGGTCCATTGAGTGTCACCTTCATGAATTCGGATGGATACGTAGCCGTGCCGGTTCAGTGATGGCGAGATTGGGATCCCGTCATGTTCGCGCCGGTGTCCTCCGCGATTGGCGGCCCGGGCTGGCCTGATCCTATGAATCGGGTTGATCGAACCTTGAAGACATTTTCTAGATTTGCTTTCGCGAACACTCTTGTCGGCCGTGTGGGGGCGTCGGTGTCAGCCATCGCGTTCGCAGTATTGCTTTGGCAACCGATGCTGTCGTGCGCGACCCCTCCCACTGCATCCGAGGCGATAGAACTTCATGCCGATCTTGGCGATGAGTGGGTGGATGAGAATCGCAGCACATTTCTGGCGGACTCGATCGGACGATCTTTTCGGCTGTTAACGGACGTTAGGGGATTCGACGTCTTCGATGATATGGAGGACACCGCTGACCAATCATCGGCGTGGCGAAAACAGGACCGGGAGCATGCCACAATAGCGATTCCGCAGCTCGAGGGCAGCTTTGAGCGCATGCTGGAACCCGACGCGTCCGTGACCTTACGTTTCGATAAGCCGGTTGGCAAAGTTCAGGTTGCCAGTCAAGTGCAATTCACCGTCAATGCGGATCGTTCCCACCGGGTTTTCCGGTTGGTGGCGAGGAACTACGCACAAGGTCAGACATATCCTGTGAAAGTGATCTGGAGGGCCGCCACAGGAGAACCATACCCCCCCTTGAACCTGCAGGTGACAACGCCGCCTCCGCTCTCCGTTGCAGTCAATACCGAGGGCCTGGCCAATCTGGGCCTCCTATTGCCTCTGCGATTGACCTTCAGCGAACCCCTGATGGAACGGGAAAAGATACTTCAGCAGGTCGCCGTGAAAACCGGCGCGGGTCAGGATGTGCAAGGCACTTGGCGATGGACTGGGCAACGCAGCCTGCAATTCACTCCACGGCCGACCTGGCCTCCCTCCAGCGTCATACAGGTCAGCGTCGACGCAACCGGTTTGCGGACCCTGCAAGGCGGATGGATGGATCATCCGATTTTGAGTAGCTTCACCACGGGGACCGATCGAAGAATCTTTGTGTATCTGGATACCCAGCGGGTGACCGCTGTCGAAAACGGACAGGTAGTGCAGACCTTCAGGGTGAGCACGGGAAAGGAAAAGACCCCGACCGCCGAGGGCAATTTCTACATCTACGACCGTTACCTTCACAGAACCATGCGCAGCAGGGGTGTACGGAAAGGTCAGCCTGGTTATTATCTGATCGAAGACGTTCCCTACACGCAATTCTTCAACGGAGACATGGCCTTGCATGGCGCGTTCTGGCACAACAGTTTCGGTCGGCCAGCCAGTCATGGCTGCGTCAACATGTCCACCCGGGAAATGAACAAGCGCTGGCCCAATGTTGCAGAGAATGCAGGATGGTTATATAGCTGGGCTTCGTTGGGTGTTCCCGTCACGGTGTTAAAGGATAATCCGGAAAAGATGATGCTCTCGAAAGCGCGGAACTGAGGACTTGGCCGAAAACAACTTCCCGAATTGCGTCTGCGGACCAAGGTCAACTGATGGATGATGCTCACTCACAATTGACCACATTGGGTGTTTTCGGCTGACCGCGGCTGCTACGCTAGTCGGAAGTAGCGTGCGACTCAAGCTAATAACTTCCCAGCATGGTCAGTACAAATTGAGCAAATCAATCAATTTTGTTGCGCGCCAACACATCGCATCAATCCGGGCGGTCCTCGCTATTATCAGCCTGCCACCGGCTTAACCGCAGAGTACCCAATCCGGTCCTTCGGTCGCGCACAAGGCGAACGTCGGCTTCTGAGGTCGAGTGGTCGTTCATGATTGGCCGGTGAAGGCAAAGTCGAATGGCTGTTCAGGCCGAACAGCTCACATTCATCAGTTTGACAGTAACTTACCGGAGCTCGGCCTCACCGGCCATTCATGCTGACCAACACCTGCCGGTCATGAATGGCTGCTTTATTCGGGCTCGGACGAACGGTCCGTGCCCGGTGCGGCCGTTCGACCCTGCGCAGGCTCGACGGCAGCTTTCCGGGTCGAGCTGTCATCCGTACCCGCGAACCGAAGGGCAAGTGGTCGGCCTCAGCGTCCATTCATACTGACCGATACCTGCCGTTCACGAACGACCGCTTTCATCAAAATGGTGGGAGCGGTCGTGCCCTGAGCGGAAATTCAGAAAGATTTCAGCACTGTCTCATGCGCGACCCAAATCAGCCATTCGCCGTTTTACATAGAGCACTCAACATGGGGGCGTTGGCTTTTCTTTCGAATCGGTGCATAAACCGCCAAGTTGATTGCATTGGCCGTATTTATTTCAGCCGTCGGTATAGGGTATTACGGCTGATGCCGAGGCGCCGCGCCGCTTCGGACATGTTGCCGTGACTAGCAGCGATGGTACGCGCCATGGCGGCTTCGGTCAGTTCTTGCAGGTTTTCTCCCGCAACAGATGCGTCGGCCGATGCAATCGTGCGGGGGGCCAGTCGTCGCAGTTCTTCAGTGAGGTCGTCGGGCAGATGTTGCCAGCCGATGTACGTCTCGCCTTCGTCAAGCAGGGCGCAGGCGGTGCGCAGGGCATTAGCCAGCTGGCGCAGGTTGCCGGGCCAAGCGTAATTGACAAAGGCCGCCGCAACGTCGTCATCGAGCGCCACGTCCCGATTCGGCGCCATTTCGTTCAGTATGCACGATGCCAGCACCTCGAAGTCACTGCGCTCGCGCAAGGCCGGCAACATCAGCGTGAGTCCATTGATGCGGTAGTAGAGATCGTCACGGAAGCGACCGGCTTCCATTTCGGCCTTTAAGTCGCGATGCGTGGCACAGACCAAGGCGAAGTCGACCGTCACCGGCTTGGCCCCCCCCACCGGCACCACCTCGCGCTCCTGCAACACGCGCAGAAGCCGCGCCTGTTGCGCCAGCGGCATGTCGCCGATCTCGTCGAGGAACAGGGTGCCGCCGTCCGCCGCGCGGATGCGGCCCGGGCAGCCTTCCTTGCGCGCGCCGGAGAACGCGCCCGGGACGTAACCGAACAACTCCGCCTCGATCAGGTTTTCCGGCAGCGTGGCGCAATTGACGGCCACGAAGGGCTTGCCCCGGCGCGGCCCGGCATTGTGGAAGGCGTTGGCGAAGAGTTCCTTGCCCACGCCCGACTCGCCCCGCAACAGCAGCGCGATGGGTTTCCCCACCACCCGGCGCGCCTTGTCGATGGCGACTTTCATGCGCGGGTCGCCGCAGTCGAGCAGGGTCAGCGCGTCTTCCTTGGCTTCCGGCTCACGCGGGACGAAGGCGCGGTAAGTCGCGCGGCCCAGTTCGATGCGAACGAAGAGGCGCTCGCCGGTGCGCCGCAGGGCCGGCATCGCTTCCCTGCCGTGTCGCCGCCCCCAGTCGATCAGATCCGTCGGGCGTAATTGCAACACATGGGCAATCGGCGTCGTGCCGAGATCGGCGGGGCACAGGCCCAGCAGGGCAAGCCCGGACCGGTTGGCGCCGACGATCCAGCCGTCCTCCGACAGGGCGATCTCACCTTCGGCTATGGTGCCGATACCCTCGGGGAGCGGATGAAAGCGCAGGCGCAGCGCGTCACCATGGCGTGCCTCGAACAGCCGGTTTTCGATCATCTGCGCTGCCGCGCGCACAAACCCGAAGGTGTAAGGATGGCGCGCACGATGGTCGCCGGAAATATCCAGAACGCCCAGCAACCGGCCATCCGGCGCCGCCACGGGCGCGGCGGAGCAGGTCAGGAAGCCGTTCCGTTCGAGAAAGTGTTCGGAGCCATGCACCACCACTGGACGGGCTTCGGCTATGGCCGTGCCGATGGCATTGGTGCCGCGATGTTGCTCGTCCCAGGAAGCGCCTTGCATCAGGGCGACGCGCTCGGCACGGTCGAGGAAATCGGCATCGCCCACGGTATGGAGAATTACGCCGCCATCATCGGAGACGATTATCATCGAGCCCGAGTCGCGCGTCAGAGTATACAAGTATTCCATGACCGGCCGGGCATAGGTCACCAGTTCCCGCCGCTGGTCGGCGGCGCGTGCGAACTCGAAGCCATCAAGGGAAGGCGCGTCCGGCAGGCCGCCAATGGGCGGGAGGCCGGCATCGAGGCAGCGGTGCCAGGATCGCGCGACAGTCGCGCCGATTATTTCGGCGGGCGGCAGTTCGCCGCGCTCAATCAGCAGATGTCGTGCCTGGCGCAAAGCCGCGCCGGTCGACTTGGTCAGCATGTTGCACCTCGTCCGGTTCTACAGTTCGGTTCGCTACACCGCCCCTTTTCAGCTTCACTATACTCCTCGACCATGCTATAGCCACAAAATTTCCACGCCTTTCCGTGAGTTTCGAGCACGCCATTGTGTCATTTTGTGACAGTGTATCGGAATGACACGTCACGCGATCATGCCTGGGGCGACGCCTTGCAGGAAGAAGTTATTTCAAATCATAGAGTTGGATATGTTTCAAAGTCATGGCACGTCTCCTGCGCTACAAGGGCAGGCCGGTCGTTTACCGCGCCAGAACACTAAATCAGGAGGAAACACCCATGATTTACGCATCACCCGGCGCCGCTGGCGCCAAAGTCCAGTACAAGGCCAAATACGACAATTTCATCGGCGGCAGGTGGGTCGCCCCAGTCAAGGGCGAGTACTTTGATGTCATCGCCCCGCTCAATGGCAAGCCCTATACCAAAGCCGCGCGATCAGGTGCCGAAGACATCGAATTGGCGCTGGACGCCGCGCACGCCACCGCCGACAAGTGGGGCAAGACCTCGCCGACTGAGCGTGCCAACCTGCTGCTCAAGATCGCTGACCGCATCGAGGCCAACCTTGAATTGCTAGCCTATGCCGAGACCGTCGACAACGGCAAGCCGATACGTGAAGGGCTGAACGTCGACATTCCTCTCAGCTTCGATCACTTCCGCTACTTCGCCGGTTGCCTGCGTGCCCAGGAAGGCGGCGTCAGCGAGATCGACGAGAACACCGTCGCCTACCATTTCCATGAACCGCTCGGCGTCGTCGGCCAGATCATTCCGTGGAACTTCCCCATCCTGATGGCCGCGTGGAAGCTCGCCCCCGCCATCGGCGCCGGCAACTGCGTGGTGCTCAAGCCCGCGGAATCGACGCCCATCAGCATTCTGATCCTGGCCGAATTGATTGCCGACCTGCTGCCCCCCGGCGTGCTCAATATTGTCAATGGCTATGGCCGCGAAGCCGGCATGCCACTCGCGACCAGCCAGCGCATCGCCAAGATCGCCTTCACCGGCTCCACCACCACCGGCCGTGTTATCGCCCAGGCCGCCGCCAACAACCTGATCCCGGCCACGCTGGAGCTCGGCGGCAAGTCGCCCAACATTTTCTTCGAGGATGTGTGCGCCGCTGACGATGGCTTTCTCGACAAGGCGATCGAGGGTCTCGTGATGTTCGCCGTCAATCAGGGCGAGGTCTGTACCTGCCCCTCCCGTGCGCTGATCCAGGCATCCATCTACGACAAGTTCATGGCACGTTGCCTGGCCCGTGTCAAAGCCATCAAGCAAGGCAACCCGCTGGATACCGACACCATGGTCGGCGCCCAGGCCTCCAAGGAGCAACTGACCAAGATCATGTCCTACCTTGATCTGGGCAAGCAGGAAGGCGCTGAAGTGCTGGTCGGCGGCGGCCAGGCGCAACTCGGTGGCGACCTGGCCGGTGGCTACTATGTCCAGCCGACACTTTTCAAGGGCCACAACAAGATGCGCATCTTCCAGGAAGAAATCTTCGGGCCGGTGCTTGCCGTGACCACCTTCAAGGACGAGGCGGAAGCCCTGGCGATCGCGAATGACACCCTCTACGGCCTGGGCGCAGGCGTTTGGACCCGCAACGGCAACGTCGCCTATCGCATGGGCCGGGCCATCAAGGCCGGTCGCGTATGGACCAACTGCTATCACGCCTATCCCGCCCACGCGGCCTTTGGCGGCTACAAGGAATCCGGCATCGGCCGCGAGACGCACAAGGTGATGCTCGACCACTACCAGCAGACCAAGAACCTGCTCGTCAGCTATGCCGAGCAGAAGCTGGGTTTCTTCTGATCCTCCGCTCGCCATTCTGCGAGCCACCACTGGGGGCGGGCGACCGCCCCCCTTTGCATGGAGACAGACATGGTTGAAAAAGTCATTGCCACGGAAGCCGCCCTCGAACTGATTGAGTTTCTAAAGAAGAAACATGGCCCGCTGATGTTTCATCAATCAGGGGGGTGTTGCGACAATAGCGCCGCCAACTGCTTTCTTCCCGGCGAAATCACCATCGGTGCCGGCGATGTCTATCTCGGCGACATCGGTGGCTGCCCGTTTTATATCGGCAAGTCACAATACGAATACTGGAAGCATACCCAGCTGATCATCGACGTGATCGAAGGCCACGGCGGCACCTTTTCGCTCGAAGGTCCCGAAGGCAAGGCATTTCATACGCGCTCGCGGGTATTCAGCGATGCGGAGTGGGCCGAGTTGAGCAAGGAAGTAAATTCGGTAGCTCGGTAACTGAATACAACAAACCAAAACTGTTGTGTCATCTCCGATTTGTGATGGGAGTGCCGAATTCGAGCCGTGGCCTTGTCCGAACTCCAGACATCCAGTGGGAGTTTCGCGATCGGCAACCCTTAACGTTACCGCCCGTTCTTCGAAGAGGCGCGCGGCAGCCGTGCCAGGAAGGATTGCGGCTGGCCAGATTCTCCCTTGGCCTCGGTGTTGACGCCCTCGGGTGTGTTGGTCACCCAGCCGGCAAGCTCCGATTCGGTGG
>DATIXD010000097.1:0-27324 GCA_035518875.1 Methylococcaceae bacterium
ACCGCATCGGACATATCAGCGAGGGTTGAGCTGCTCCTCGTCGAAATCAAGGCGAGGTAGGCGCCCTGTTCCTTGGCGCGTTTGGCATAGGCGATCATGGTTTCCGTTTCTCCGGATCCGGAGATAACGATTAGCAAATCACCTTTCCGGACACTCGGGGTGACGATCTCGCCGACGACGAAAACGTTATAGCCCGCGTGCATCAGTCGCATGGAGAAGAATCGAGCGACCAGGCCAGACCGCCCCGCGCCGGCGACGAATATGCGGGGTGACCTATCGAGCAACCGGGTTAGCTTGCTGTCTGCCGTCCGATCTGTGGCCGAAAGCACCCCGGCGATTTTGTTCATGATGAATTTGTGATGGTTCGAGTCGACCAGTTCACGGATGTCACGCGCGGCGTCGGCGGGTGAAGGCGCGCCATAGATCGCCGCGCCGACGACGACGATGTTGGCGCCGGCCTTGGCGACCTGGGTGACCGTAGCCTGATTGATCCCACCGGCGACGGATATTCTGACCGGCAGGCCCAGTCTGGCGATGGTTTGCAGATCCGCAAACGGTGTCTGGCCGGCAGCCTGGGCGTCGAGTCCGGTATGGACGCCGATGATTTGGGCACCCAGTTTGGCGGATTCGCGGGCGCACGCAACCTTGTTCGGAACATTGATGAGGTCGACTTGCGCCTCCGCGTTGTGCTCACGGGCCGCCTTAACGACCCCGGCTATCGTCGGAACACCGGCCACGCCGAGTACGGTGCAGATGTCGGCGCCTGCCGCGTAGAACGGCGTCGCCTCGTACTCGCCGGCATCCATGGTCTTGAGATCGACCAGGATCAGCTTGTTGGGGAATCGTCTCTTGAGTTCCTTGACCAGATCGACCCCGTTGTGTTTGATGCATGGGGTTCCGATTTCGAAAATGTCGACATAAGGGGCCGTCAGGGCCGCAAGCTGTAAGGTTTTGTTTACGTCGAGCGAATCAAGAGCCAGTTGGATCAGCGGTCTACCCATAGCGGATGCTCCCGTCGTTTATCGTTGTTGGTCACTACATACGCTCAACCAGCTCGGGGCGCGCAAAATCGGTCCGCGTAAACCCCTACAAAACAATCGCTTGCCGGTCGAACCCCGTTGCAGGATCGATATGCTAGCAAAGTGCTGCCGCCAAGTCACCGCGCGTAAAAACTTGCCTAGTGAATATGTCACGGGCCGATTGGGTAATAGTTCACAGCGCGCGTATGCGCGATTGCTTAGCCTGTACCTACCCTGTCCAGAAACAGGAAGTCTCTAGGGAAAACCTGCTATCGGGCATGAGGATCGGTTCATTTTGAGGGACAGGGCCCTTCGAACCGAATCTAATGACAAAAAGGGAAGCTCATTACATGGAAGCATCGTGTGCAGCGCGTCTCGAAAGCAAAGTCATGTATTTCTTACCCTCACCCCGCTCCCAAAGAGCGAAGGTCAGTTTTGTGACTTAAATTGGGAGAGCGACCGTAAGTCATAGATTCAACCGAGTTGACAGCCTCGGAGCGTGGGCGCACGCTGCGGGTTCAACGGGCCGCGAAGGACAGAGTTGCTTATTTATCAGTGCTTGGAATTCAGGGGAAGAGCCATGAACGATCGCAGTGACTGCAAGCATGACCACGGCCGCTGCGCCGTGGCGGTGTGGTCGGACTTTTGCGCGGTGGCGCCGAGTCCGGAATTGAAGGAAAAAATGAAGGCGGACCTCGCCGACGCCAGAGAGAAATCGAAGTCGCCGCTTGCCGGTGCTTTCGCAATCGCGCGCGGCCCCCGTCGTCTGGGATTCGATGACGGCGTCATCATCCCGCCGGACCAGTTTCCGGTGGGAACGCCGTATGCGTCGATTCGGGCAGCTGCGGCCGAGCGGGCGCCGCTGCGCGGTGCCGTACGGGTGATCGTCGTGCTCGTACAGTTCTCCGACCGTGCGATCGGGCAGACGGCGGCCCACTTCAACGACCTGTTCTTCTCGACGGGTGTGCTGCCTCGCGGGAGCGTCAAGGAGTACTACCGCGAGGTCACGGGCGGACTCGTCGATATCACCGGAGAAGTTGTCGGGCCGTATCAGTTGCCGCAGACGCTGGCGTGGTACGCTAACAACAATTTCGGCATCGGCCGGCCCAGCGGCGAGGCGCGCGCGAATACCATGGCGCAAGATGCCGCGTTGGCCGCCGACCCGCACGTGAACTTCGCCCCCTACGACAATGACGGGAACGGCTACATCGATGCGTTCATTGTCGTTCACGCGGGCCAAGGCGGCGAGCAAACCGGCAACCCGGGCGACATCTGGTCGCACAAGTGGACGCTGCCAAGCGCCTACAGCGCGGACGGCAAGCAGATCTATGCCTATTTGACGATCCCGGAGGACGCGCGCATCGGCGTCTGTGCGCATGAGCTTGGCCACCTGCTGTTCGGATTCCCGGATCTCTATGACACCGACGACACATCGGAAGGCATCGGCAACTGGTGCCTGATGGCCGGTGGCTCATGGAACGGCGGCGGCGACGTCCCGGCCCACCCGTCGGCTTGGTGCAAGATCAACCAGGGATGGGCGACGGTCACGAACGTCACCACCAGCGGCGCGATCTCGATTCCGGACGTCAAGACGAGCCGCACGGTGCACCGGATGTGGAAGGACGGCGCCGGCGGCTCGGAGTACTTCCTGCTGGAAAATCGGCAGCGCACCGGCTACGACGCTAATTTGCCGGGCGACGGCTTGCTGATCTGGCATATTGACGAAGCGCAACCCGGTAACACCGACGAAAACCACTACAAGGTCGCCCTGATGCAGGCCGACAGCAAGCGCGACATGGAGCTCGATCGCAATCGCGGCGACGCGGGCGATCCGTATCCAGGCTCGTCGGGCAACTCGGCATTTAACGCGACGTCGACACCGAGCTCCAACTCGTACGCCAATCAAAGCACCTGCGTCTCCGTCACGGGCATTTCAGCGTCCGGGCCGACGATGTCGGCGAGCGTATCGGTCCAATGCGGCAAGAGCATGGTCAAGGATGCCAAAGACCTGAAGGACAGGTCCAAGGATCAGAAGGAACTCACGAAGGACCGCAAGGACGCCAAAGACGCGACCAAGGAGCAGTCCAAGGAACGCAAGGATATCAAGGACCGCAAGGAACGGGCGAAGGAAGTCAAGGAAGTCAAGGAGGTCAAGGAGGGCGGGAAGGAGCGTAAGGACCTGAAGGACCGGGTCGAGACCAAGTGGCTTGACAAGGACTTCACCCGCGAGGGTAAGAGCCCGAAGGAGATGGTCGAGCGACCCGGCGGTTTCGGGCAGGCGGCGCCAACGGAAGATTTCGCCCAGGTGATTGCCGATCTCGAGGCCCGCATGGCGGCGCTGGAGGCGATCGTCGGCATGACGGGTGAGGCCGAACCCTTCATCGGCGCCGAGCAAAGGCCCGATTTGGTGGGCGGTCCGGAGTACGATCAGGCCAAGGCCGACCTGCAGCAGCGGATGGCCATCGGCGATCGTGATGCCAAGATCGCGTTCGATACGATGCCACCTGGATGAGACAGGCACTGGTGATTGCGCATGCCACCGACGCGGGCGCCGCGTCGGTGGCGGCCCGCCTTCGCAGCGGCCTCGGTGCGGAGGCGGTGCACGTAGTGCGCCCGGAAGTGCTGAGCCTCGCAAGATGGTCCCACCGGGTCGATGAGCACGGGCGGGCGTCGACCGACATGACGTTGCCCGGCAGGCCCCCCATATATTCGGGCGATATCGGCGCGGCGCTGAACCGCATTCGCTATCTGCCCGTGCCACGATTCCAACGCTCGTCCCCGAAGGATCGTGACTATGCGGGCGCGGAACTGCAGGCGCTGATCGCGAGTTGGCTTGCGGGATTGGGCGAGCGCGCGATTCACGCGGTGCGACGCCATCCATGGCTGACGCCGTCACTGCCGGCACAGCATTGGGCGAGCGCGGCGGCGGCGTGCGGCTTGCCCGTCGCCCGCCGCAGCATCACGACATCGGAGCGTTGGCGATTGCCGGGCGAATCCATGCACGGCCCGCTTCCGTCCGCGAGTACGTCATGTTATGACGAACACGCGCGGCTGCAGTACGAGGACAACGAGCGACACATGACCCTTGCCGGCAGCGTGCTTGTGGCGGGCGATCAGATTGAGGGTACGCTCGTGCGTCAATTTGGAACGCAGTGCCTAGCGGCGGCGCGCGCGCTGGGTTTCGCATTGCTCGAATTCCGGTTTGCCCTTGTGGCGGGAGGTGCCGCGCTCGTCGATGTCGACCCGCTGCCGCCGATCGAACGGCCGACGGAGGTCGAGGCGACGTACCGTCTCATTGTTTCGCGACTTCAACTGGAGTGGGCCTGACATGATCGTCGTCTATGGCCGTCTGGACGACCCGCCGATCAAACGCCTGATCGAGGCGCTGCAGGACGCCGGCGCGCAGTATGTTCTGATTGAGCTCACTGTGCTCGATCGGGAACACTTGCGAATCGACATCGGATCGCAGGGCGTCGACGGATGCCTGGTCGTCGCGGGTCAGGAAATTCCTCTGGCAAGCGTTCGCAGCGTGTACGCCCGGCCATTGGAGTTGCAGAGGCGGTGGTCGACGCCGGGAGCAGCGGCCCGGGTACGTGTCCTGCACGAGCAGTTCCTCGAGTGGCTCGACGTCGCACGCGCCCTCGTCGTCAGCCGGCCACGCGCGATGCAGTTCAATGCGTCTAAACCGTTGCAGGCACAGCTGATTGGCGAGGCGGGCTTTGCAGTGCCGCAGACCCTGGTGACGAACGACGAAGCGGAGGCGCGGGCGTTCTGGCGCGCACACCACCGCGTCATCTTCAAGTCGGTGAGCGGCGTGCGTTCGATCGTGCAAGAGCTCGACGAGCGTACGGCACAGCGGTTGGACCGCCTCGCGCTGCTGCCGACGCAGTTTCAGGCGTATGTGCCGGGGATAGACGTGCGAGTACATGTCGTCGGCAAGCGGACGTTCACGGCGGAGATCAGCAGCCCGGTCACCGATTACCGCTACGCGGGACGCGTCGGTGCGGAGGCCAGTCTCGCGGCGATGGAACTGCCGTACGAGGTGGCAGATCGTTGTGTCGCGCTGGCGGAGCGGATGGAGCTACCGCTGGCCGGCATCGACCTGCGCCGGCGGCCGGACGGCGAGTTTGTCTGCTTCGAGGTGAACCCGATGCCCGCGTACACTTATTATGAATCCCACACCGGTCTGCCGATCAGCCAAGCGCTCGCCGCGCTGTTGATCGGCAGCGATGGGAAGTGGATGGAGGATGATTATGGTTCAGGCAATCGAGAATCTCACGCGGATCAGCGGCAAGGTGCTTTCCCGCAAGCCGCATCCGCGCCTTGCTGACTACGACGTTATCACACTCCAGGTCGAGCGCGCCGAACCCGTTGAGGGTAAGGCGAACCTGCTGGCGAACCGCGTCGGTGGCCCGATCGAGCTAACCGTGCGGCGGGCATTGTTGGGAACGGCGCGGGCGGATTCGCAATTGCGCTGCCGTGCCAAGCTCACGCCGGACGGCGCGATGTGCGAACCGCATCCGGAACCAGACGACTTCCGTATCGTTCCGCCCTAGAGCCGTGGCGTGTGTATGACCCTTTAATCACTCAAACGTGGATGTCGTCACGCTGATTCCTGAGGTCGACCATTACTATTGCGCTTGTCTAGTAGAAGGGCGCGATCGGACAGCTATTGGTTTCGGTTTGCTGGCCCTTCATGTGCGTCGCTGCAACCAACGACCTCGGCCGTGTCGGCGATACTCACGCCCCGCCGGACACGTCGGGTCGTTTCGATAGCGAAGCCGTCCGTCAGACATTAAAGCGGAAGTGCACCACGTCCCCGTCACGCATGACATAGTCCTTGCCTTCCAGTCGCCATTTGCCGGCATCCTTGGCGCCCTGCTCGCCTTTGTAGGCGATGAAATCATCGTAGGCGATCACCTCGGCGCGGATGAACCCTTTTTCGAAATCGGTGTGGATGACGCCGGCGGCTTTGGGTGCGGTCGCCCCGGCCGGGATGGTCCAGGCGCGCACTTCTTTTACCCCGGCGGTGAAATAGGTGGCGAGATTCAGGAGCTGGTAGCCGGCGCGCACGACACGGTTCAGACCGGGCTCGTCCAGGCCCATGTCTGCCAGGAACTCGGCTTTGTCGGCGTCGTGCAGTTGGGCGATCTCCGCTTCCATGGCCGCGCAGACGGGAACCACCATCGCGCCCTCTTCTCCGGCGATGGCTCGCACACGATCCAGCAGAGGGTTGTCGTGAAAGCCGTCTTCCTGCACGTTGGCGATGTACATGGTCGGCTTCATGGTCAGAAGGTGCAGATCGTAGATCAGCGCGCGGGATTCCTCATCCAACGCCTGGGTGCGCGCCGGCTTGCCCGAATCGAGGTGTGCGGCGAGCTCTTCCAGAATTCTCTTGTTCTCCATCTCGTCCTTGTTGCCCGATTTGGCATATTTGCCGACCCGTTGCAGCGCCTTCTCCACCGTAGCCATGTCAGCCAGGTTCAGTTCGGTATGAATGACATCGATATCGGAAACCGGATCCACCTTGCCGGCGACGTGCACCACGTCGTCGTTTTGAAAGCAGCGCACGACATGCGCGATGGCGTCGGTTTCCCGGATGTGGGCGAGGAACTGGTTGCCCAGGCCCTCGCCTTGCGAAGCCCCGGCGACCAGCCCGGCGATGTCGACGAATTCGATGGTCGTGGGCACGACCCGCTGGGGCTTGACGATTTCGGCCAGAGCGTCCAGCCGGGGATCCGGCACCGGCACCACGCCCACATTGGGATCGATGGTGCAGAAGGGATAATTTTCGGCGGCGATCGCCGCTCTTGTCAGGGCGTTGAAAAGAGTCGATTTGCCGACGTTCGGCAGACCGACGATACCACAAGAAAGCGCCATGAGCGGATTAATCCTTAGGTGTAAATTATAAAGAAGCAGACCGATCCCGCGCGTCTCCTGACGGCGGGACGGCCCTATCAGGACTCGATGCGATTGTATTTGTCTTCGAAGCGCACGATGTCGTCCTCGCCCAAGTAGCTGCCGGACTGCACTTCGATGATTTCCAGCGGAATGACACCCGGATTTTCCAGGCGGTGCTGTATCCCTAGGGGGATGAAGGTCGATTCGTTTTCGCCGAGGAGAAAGGATTCCTCGCCTCGGCTTACCCGGGCCGTGCCCTTGACGACGATCCAGTGCTCGGCGCGGTGATGATGCATCTGCAACGACAGCGTTGCGCCCGGCTTGATGGTCAGCCGCTTGACCTGATAGCGCGGGCCGTGGTCGATCCCCTCGTAATCGCCCCAGGGACGATGCACCTTGGCGTGATATACATGTTCCTGCCGGGATGACTGCTTCAAATGCTCGGTAATGGCCTTGACGTCCTGCGCCTTGTCCTTATGCGCGACCAGAACAGCGTCCGTGGTCTCGATGATCACCAGATCGGTCACGCCCACCGCCGCCAGGAAGCGGCTCTGAGCATACAATAGCGAATTTTTGGAGTCTTTGGCGTAGACGTCGCCTAATCTCACGTTGCCGTCGCCATCCTGCGGCCTGATATCGCTGAGCGCTGACCAGGAACCCAGGTCCGACCAGCCCACGTCCAACGACAAGACCACGGCCACTGAACTTCTGGGTTGTTTGACGAGCTTTTCCATGACTGCGTAGTCGATGGAATCGCTGGGGCAACTTTCGAGACGACCCTTTTCGATGCGGACGAAATCGCCGTCGCTTTTGGAATGAACCAGTGCATCCCTGCAAATTTCGGCGATGTCCGGACGCTGCGAGCCGATTTGCTCAAGCCAGACGGAAGCCCGCATGACGAACAGGCCGCTATTCCAGAGATATTTCCCCGAGGCGATATAGCCCGCGGCTTTGGTGGCGTCGGGTTTTTCCACGAAACTGTCGAGTTCGAAAGCGCCATCGCCAATTCCAGGTCCCTTGAGGATATAGCCGTAACCCGTCTCGGGTTTGGTCGGTACGATGCCGAAAGTCACCATGGCGCCATCCGCCGCCCGGCACACAGCCCCCAGCACGCGCTGCCGAAAGCCCTCCACATCCTCGATATGGTGATCGGAGGGCATCACGACCAGTACTGGATCGTCGCCCTGCTCCACCGCATGAGCAGCCGCCAGGGTCAAGGCCGGAGCGGTATTCCGTCCGACCGGTTCCAAAATGATGCTGCTTTGTTCGAACCCCATCTGGCGGAGCTGCTCTGCAACCAGGAAACGATGTAGTTCGTTACAGACTACCAGGGGAGAGCCGAGTTCGAACCGGGCGGGATCGAGCTTCATGCCCTCGATTCGGGCCACCGTTTGCTGAAACAGGGTCTTATCGCCGCTGAAGGACAAAAATTGTTTGGGGTAGGCTTCCCTGGAGTAAGGCCACAGGCGCGTGCCAGATCCACCGGATAAAATTACAGGCTGGACGGTGATTGTCATGTTCCGAAGATACTCACTGCATTATGAGGGAGTGACAAGAGAAATCCCGCGCACGATTGGCAGTATAGCCGAGCGGCTAATTTGAGCCAACGCGGGCCGCTCGTGTCACGCCTGGCTCCCTACCAATAGGTCCGCCAGCAGGCTTTCCACTCGCCCCAACGCACCGCGTCCCGACTCGACGAACAGCCGGCCTTTTCCAGCCATCTCGCCCCGCAACCCGGCGTTTTCCAACAATTTGGCAACCCAGTGGGCCAGCTCTTCCGCATCCGCAATCTGCGCTGCGCCACCCGCTTCTCGTAGCCTGAGGCCCGCTTCCTCGAAATTGCGCATGTACGGGCCGAACAGTACGGGCAACCCGGCCAGTGCCGGCTCCAGGACATTGTGCCCGCCGACCGGAACGAGGCTGCCGCCGACGAAGGCGATGTCCCCGGCCGCATAAAACGTCCGCAACTCGCCCATCGTATCAAGGATAAAAACATCCGCTCCGGCACAGGGAACGCCTTCGGTTCGACGCACGACGGTAAGACTTCGATTTCGGCAAAGTGTGGCGGCCTTGTCGAAGCGTTCGGGATGACGCGGTACGAGCATGAGCAGCAACTCGGGGTACAGGCGACGAACCTGTTCGAACGCGCGCAGCACCTCGGCCTCCTCACCCTCATGGGTGCTGGCAGCGATCCAGACCGGCCTCGCGCCGAAGCATTCCGTCCGAATCGCGGCAGCGCGAGAGAACAAATCCTCCGGCAATTCCAGGTCGAATTTGATATTGCCGCTGATCACGACGGTTTCCGGCTTCGCCCCGATGGCGATGAAACGTTCAGCGTCTGAGCTGGTTTGCGCCGCGATCCTGTTCACCGGTGTCAGGCTTTGTCCGGCTAGCGAACGCAGACGTGCGTAACCGTGCGCCGATCGATCGGATAGACGCGCGTTAACGATTGCCAAAGGGATGCCCCGTGCGCCGCAGGCCCGGTAGAGGTTGGGCCAGATTTCGGTCTCCATCACCACCGCCAGCACCGGCCGGTAATGATCCAAGAAGCGTGCTACGCAATCTGGCAAGTCATAGGGCAGATATACGTGCCGCACCGATTCGCCCAATACCTCACGAACGCGCGCAGAGCCCGTCGGCGTGGTGGTGGTCACCAGGATGGGGTGGTGTGGAAATCGCCGGCCCAAGGCGCGGACCAGCGGAAAAGCCGCCTCGGCTTCACCGACCGAAACGGCGTGAAACCAAAGAACTCCATTTGCTGGCGTACTGGAATAGAGTGCGAAACGTTCCCCCCAGCGCCGGCGGTAAGCCGGCGCCTTGCAGCTGCGCCACGCCAGACGCGCCAGGATGAGAGGTGTCAGCCCATAAAAAAGGGCGGTATAGATTAACCGCACGCGCCGCTATCGACCGATTAAAGAATCAAACCACTCGGGAGCGGTCGATGATTTATGCCGAAGGCGCGCCGCGGTTAAGGACAGGAACAAGGGAACCCATCATTCCGGAACGACTTTCACGGCAACTGTGGCAATGAGATCGCTGTGGATCTGCAACTTGATTTCATAATCGCCGACATGGCGAATGGGGCCCGTCGGTAGCCGCACTTCATGTTTATGCAGTTCGACGCCAGCGGCCGTTACCGCATCGGCGATATCCTTGGTACCCACGGAGCCATACAAACGGCCCTCATCGCCCGCCTTTTGTTTGATCGTGACACTGAGCTGACCGAACGCTGCACTGCGGGCCTGGGCAGCGTCCATCTCCGCGGCCGCCTTTTTCTCCAGCTCCGCACGCCGTTGCTCGAATTCGGCCAGCTTTTCGGCCGTCGCCGCAACCGCCTTGCGCTGCGGAATCAGATAGTTACGCCCATAGCCAGGGCGAACGCTGACTTTGTCGCCAAGGTTGCCCAGGTTTGCAATTTTCTCAAGAAGGATGATATCCATGGTTGTGCCTCAATCGTTTCCGAAACTTTTTAGAAATAATCAAAAAAACGCCACCGCTCAAGCCTGCGGCATCCGTCTGCGCCAGTTCAGCCATATATCGCTCAAGCCGAGCAAGGCCACAGGAAGGAGAATGTGCGGGATGATAAACGCCGCGATATAAATACCCACCAACCAGAATTTTTTTGCGCGGCCGGTAGCCAGCAGTGCATGCAGGATCGCAAAGCCACCGACCAGGAAAAGGGCGAAAAACAGCAGGTTAATGTTCCAGGCGATTTCTGCAATGCTTCCGACGCCCGCCAAAGCCGCCGCGAGCGAACCCAGGCCGAGATATGCGACCGCGCGGTGCAGCCGCAAGTTCACAAACTCCGCGCGAAATCCGCCCGGATTGAACAGCGTGGCCTGCCACCAGCGGGCGATCAGGAGACCCAAGATCAGACTCATGACTGAACCGGCCGCCGCGATACCGCTCATGTAATGGGCGAAAAACCCCACGCTTTGCGCCACCTGGTCGGGATCGAATCCCGGAGGAGCCCGCTCCAACATTGGCTGAATCAGTCGTTGGAGGTTCTCCTGCCACATCTGTGCCGGCTCCCGCACCAGCAGATAAATCCCCATCACGGCCAGAATGCCCAGTCCCAGGGCGCCTTCCAGCGCCAGCGCCAGCTGCCCGCTTTCACGCAGCAGAGTCGCCGTCAGCCAGATCGGCAACCATAACAACAGGCCATAGAGGATCGTCAGATATACGTTGCCGGTGAATCCCGTGCCTAACACGCCCACGGCCAGCGCCGACAAGCCCAGAACCCAGGCGCTTTCCGCCGCACCTTTGCGCAGAGCCACCAAGGCCAGGGCCGCGGAACTGAACAGGCTGACCAGCGGAATCAGCAGCGAGACAAGCCCTAGTCCGGCGACGGCAATGACGGCCGCTGCTCTGCCCCGCATGATAAAAGCAGCCAAAGACCTCATGACACCCCGCTGTCCTCCCGCGGCCACCCCCACAAACCGGGGGGCCGCCTTATGCCACCTTATTGGGAGTGAGAATCGCAGAACGGCAGCAGCGCCAGGAAGCGCGCCCGCTTGATTGCGGTGGCGAGCTGTCGCTGGTATTTCGCTTTCGTACCGGTCACGCGGCTGGGAACGATTTTCCCGGTTTCCGAAATATACTCGCGTAGGGTGTCCAGATCCTTGTAATCGATCTCCTTGACGCCCTCGGCGGTAAAACGGCAATATTTTCTGCGCTTGAATTGACGAACCATCTGTTGAATCTCTCGATAAAATTGGGATGAGCGATGACTAGCCGCTTGCGGCTCACGCTAATTCTTCGACGTCGCTCGAAGCTTCGGCCAATTGCTCCGAACTCTCGGAAACTTCAGCATCTTCGGTATCGTCCTCGGATCGCTCCGCTTCAGCCTCTCCGTGACCGGATTTCGCCAGGTGCGACGCTTCGGTGATCGCTTCGTCACGAAGGATCGTCAGGCTGCGCAGGACCGCGTCGTTGAAGCGGAAGCTGCTCTCCAGCTCGTCCAGAGTCGGTTGGTCGCACTGGATGTTCATCAGCACATAATGCGCCTTGTGCACTTTATTGATGGGATAGGCCAACTGGCGCCGCCCCCAATCTTCCAGACGATGAACCGTGCCGGAAGCGGATTCGATTATAGAACGGTAGCGCTCGACCATGGCCGGCACCTGGGCGCTCTGGTCCGGGTGGACCAAAAAAACGATTTCATAATGACGCATGATTGCTCCTTACGGTTTGTACAGCCTTCGGCCGGAAGCCGAAAGCAAGGAGTGGCAGCCAGAGCTGCCGCCTAAAAACCGCGAACTATACTAAACCGCGGCAGCCGAAACAAGCTCTAATCTTGCCGAAGGTTGAGCCTGTCAATCGACCAAGCGAAATTACGCGAACAGGCCAAAGCGCCGGCAGAATCCCCGTCCTAGGCATGGCCTGAACCTTCTCTTGACATCCACGTGCCCGGCAAAAATACTGTACCGGGCCCCTATTTTACGGGCTGCTCATTTACCACAACTAAACAGATAAAGAGGTTTGCCATGAAGAAGATTCTGATAGCCCTTGCGAGCGCCCTGTTACTAGCCGGCTCCCTCGCGCTCGCCGAGACCGAACACACCCTGCAAGCCCTGCAGCACGCCAGCGCCGCCGTCACGCACGGCGCGGCCGGCCACGCTTCGGTTCTGGTCGAACATGCCGAAGCCGCCCTAACCCACGCGGAAGCGGCGCAAAAGGCTGAGCCCAACCCGCACATGGCGGAAGCCATTACCCACCTGAAGGCCGCTATTGAACACGGCAAAATGGGCCACGCCGATATCGCTACAGAACACGCGGAGCAAGCCCTTCAGCATATCAAGCTGGCCGGCAGATAATCCGACCTTTCGTCACAGCATAACGGACGGCTTGCGCCGTCCGTTTTATGTTCTGAGCGCCTCGGCGAGCGATCGCGCAGAACAGCGCTCCTCCCGCATTGCCGCTTCGTCCGCCGCCGACACTGCATGAGCGACCCATTCACGTCATTGCTTACCCGAGACGAAATGCTCCTGCAACGCCTGGAAAGGCTCCTGCCCAACGCTCCCGCCGAACCGGACTGGCACACTGCCATCGCCTTCCGCTGGCGCGGCACCGCGATCAACCAGAGCGCCTGCGCGCATCGCTCATCCCAAAACATTGAAGCTGGCCGATATCCGATGCATAGATCGGCAAAAGACCATCATTGACCGCAACAGCCGTCCGTTTATTCGAGGTAGGCCTGCGAACAATGTGCTGCTGTGGGGTGCACGCGGCACCGGCAAATCCTCGCTGATCAAAGCCCTGCTGAATGAATATGCAGCCTCAGGACTGCGGATGATCGAGGTCGATCGCCAGCATCTGGCCGAATTGCCGGATCTCCTCGAATTGCTGGAAACGCGAGAGGAAAAATTCATCCTGTAAAGCGACGACTTTCTTTTGGATCGGACGACGGCAGCTATAAAACCCTGAAAGCTGTGATGGAAGGTTTCGCTCAGCGGGCTGGCGAGCAACACGCTGATCTATGCCACTTCAAATTGTCGGCGCCTGCTCCCGGAATTCCAATGCGAAAATCAGGAAGCTCCTTATTACGAAGGTGAACACCTTCAACGCGAAATCCACCGGGGGGACAGCGTCGAGGAGAAAACATCACTGTCCGAACGTTTGGGACTCTGGCTTTCCTTTCACCTGTTCACCCAAATACCTCGAGATCGTGCATTACTCGCTGGAAAAGCTGGACAGCTTGCCGACAGACTTCGAAAAGGTACGGGAGGAAGCATTGCACTTCGCGTTGGCGCGGGGCTCGCGCAGTGGCCGCGTGGCTCGGCAATTCGCGCGGGATTGGTCGGGGCGGTCGAAACTGCGAGAAGCTTGAAATCTGAATCGCACAATATCCAGGCTATCATCAACCCCCAAATCCGACCGTTTCTAAAATCATCCCGGCATAGCGTGACCTTTAGATGGGGGTTCCGAAGCCCTTCCCGATACCCGGACTACCGAAATGACGGCCATTGGGAAGGGCTCCAGATTTTTATGCTTGGCTTTTCGCTTGTAGCGAGTGCGATCATGAAATACGATTGCCCGGTTGACCTTATGTGCATGCCGGGCGACCGGACTTCGCAGCCTGCCGGTAGGCGGTGATTTAGATTTGCCACTCATAGACGTTCTCTTCTTCGCTAATTGAAAAAATTCAACGGCGCTGATTATCAGCTCGTTAACGTCGTGCCCACGCGGAAGTCGCGGAAACCTCACGACAATATGCCCGCATTTCACGTCGCTGTGCCGCCAAGCGACAGTAAACCAAACATAGAAGCGAGAATTTGCGGCTCTGCATAATGGTGGATAAAGGGCAAAAAAACGTAGCTGCAATCGGTTGGCGGAGATACCGGATTGCATACGGAAACAGTGGAACCAACAGACCGGTTAGTCATCGCCCCCACTTGATGCTGTGGGGGCGAAGATATCTAGCCCGGGACTTTTCTTCTCCTTAAATCTCGAATTCCTCTAGACGGCGTCCCTGCTCCAGAAGTTCCCGCAGCCATTTTGGCTTCATGCCGCGCCCCGTCCACTTGTCCGATGGATTGGCCGGGTTGTGGTATTTCACCGGAACCCGACTGCCTTTTCTAGCCGCAGCTTTGGTTGCCTCGGTTATTTCAACATTGACGCCAATCGAGACCGCCAACTCCTTGATTTGCGCGATAACCTCCTTACGCTTGCTCTCTTGTTTGTCCTTAAGCGCCTTGCGCGCATTCTCGATCATCGCGGCCAATTCGGCCTCGGAAAGTTCAGCCAAGTTACTTTTCATGAGCTACCTCTTACCAATGGTTTCAAAATGCGTCTGATTCAAAGACGAGGTTATTATAGTAGAATGTCTTTGGCGCATAAACCATTTTTATTATGCATCTTTCTACGCTGGCATTCGAAAATAATCGATCCCGGCCGGAGCAATGCTCGAACCATATTAGGTTCGGGGAAACTCAAACCGACGCATCGGACAGGAAAGTGCTTAATATAGATAGGAAGGTGAGTAATCGGATATCTGGCCAACTGACAGCCCTCTGCCTTCGGCATGAGCATATTGCCGCGCGACTTTCAAGCCGATCCCGAACGCATGTCTAAGAACGAAACGTACAAGAGGCGTCTTCGGCGAATTAATCGGGAAAAATCGAGTCCGCTTGGGTAAAATAAACATCCTTTGAGCGTCCCCAATCAACTGCCGGTTGAACCCCACCTCTTCCCGCATCAACCGAGTTGCCGAACCAACCATGACCATTGCCGATCAACCCCAACACCGCACTGGAATCTCGCTTTTTAGTCCGATAACACCTACGCAACCAGGAGACCAGATGATTTGGCAGCGGCTGAAAGGCTGCGGCGATTCATTAGCCTTGGGCGAGGCGGTCAGAAAGGAGCGGCGTCTTTTCCTAATCGTCACCACCGATACGCAGACCACGCTCAGGCTAGAGCATGAGCTGCGATTTTTCCTCGACGCGAGCATGCCGGTACTGCAGTTTCCCGATTGGGAAACCCTGCCCTACGATGTCTTCTCGCCCCTCCCCGAAATCGTTTCCCAACGACTTAAAACCCTGTCTTTGCTCTCGCAGATCGAACGGGGCGTATTGGTCGTAACGGCGGCGACGCTCATGCAAAGGCTGGCGCCCCGTGCGCATATTTTGGCCAACACCTTCGCGCTAACGCTTGGCAGTCGTCTGCGCTTGGAGGAAACCCGGCAAAGGCTCGAAGGCGTGGGCTATCAATGCGTCTCCCAGGTCATCCAGCATGGGGAATTCGCCATCCGGGGCTCCATCATCGACTTGTTTCCCATGGGAAGCTCGGTTCCCTATCGGATCGAGCTTTTCGACGAGGAGATCGAATCGATCCGCACCTTCGATCCAGACACCCAGCGTTCCCATGAAAGGGTGGACCGGATCAGCCTGTTCCCTACCCGCGAATTTCCTTTCGACGAAGCCGCAATCAAACACTTTCGCCGCGCCTTCCGTTCGCGGTTCCCTGAGTTGCCGCAGCACAATGCGCTTTATCAGGATGTCAGCAAGGGAATTCCGTCCGCCGGCATCGAGTATTACCTGCCGTTATTCGTCGAGCGCACCGAAACGCTGTTCGATTATCTGCCGAGCCAAACCACGCTGGTTCTGCACGAGAAGATCGATGCCGCAGCGAACAATTTCTTCGAAGAGGCGCGGAGCCGTCACGACCAGCGCAAGGGGAATCTCGACCATCCGCCTCTGCCGGTAGACATGCTTTATCTGGACCCCTCAAGCCTTCTCGAACGGTTCGAGGCTTTTCCGCAAATTCGCATTCCCGGCGAGGAAACGGCTGTCGAACCCGATAGTTCCGCACCCGTCATCGAGTTCGCCTGCCGGCCTCTGCCCGATCTAGCGCTCGATCCCAAACAAAAGCAGCCGGCAAAGGTATTGACCGTTTTTCTGGCGGATTTTTCCGGCAGGACCCTATTCGTGGCGGAAACGGCCGGCCACTGCGAAGCCCTTCTGGAAAACCTTTCCAAACACGGCATCAGGCCGCGAGTGGTAGAAACCTGGCGTGATTTCCTGGCACATGACGAGCCCCTTTGCCTGCTAGTAGCGCCGCTGGATCACGGTCTTTGGCTCACCGACCCGCCGCTCGTCATCGTCACCGAAACCCAATTGTCCGGCGAAAGAGCCCAGCAACGCCGGCGGCGCCGTAAGAGCGCCGAGCGCGATCTGGGCACGCTGCTGCGCAACCTGGCGGAGCTGGAAATCGGCTCGCCGGTCGTCCACCAGGATCACGGCGTTGGCCGCTATCTCGGACTACAAAGATTAAACGTCGGAGGCATGGACACGGAATTCCTCACCCTGGAATACGCCAACCACGACAAGCTTTACGTGCCGGTTTCCGCCCTCCATCTTATCAGCCGCTACAGCGGAGCCAGCGCAGAGACTGCCCCACTGCACAAGCTCGGCGGCGAACAATGGCAAAAAGCCAAGCGCAGGGCGCTGGAACGAGCGCGCGACGTGGCGGCGGAATTGCTGGACATCTATGCCAAGCGCGAGGCCAAACAAGGCCACGCCTACCAAGCACTCACCGAAGACTATACGGCCTTCACCGGCGGTTTTCCGTTCGAGGAAACGCCCGATCAGGAAAGCACCATCCTCGACGTCGTCAAGGATATGACTTCACCGCGTCCGATGGACCGCGTCGTCTGTGGCGACGTTGGCTTTGGCAAGACCGAGGTGGCGATGCGCGCGGCGTTCATTGCCGCGCAGAACGGCCGCCAAGTGGCCGTGTTGGTACCCACCACCCTGTTGGCCCAGCAACATTTACAGAATTTTCGCGACCGCTTCGCCGGCTGGCCGATCCGCATCGAGGTCATGTCCCGCTTCGTGGGCAAGAAACAGCAGGCGCAGTTCGCAGAAGATGTGGCCGACGGCAGGATTGATATCTTGATCGGTACCCACAAACTGCTCCAGAAAGACATCCGCTTCAAGAACCTTGGACTGGCCATCATCGACGAGGAACACCGATTCGGGGTGAGCCAAAAGGAGCATTTCAAGAAGCTTCGCAGCGAACTGGATTTCCTCACCCTCACCGCCACCCCCATTCCGCGCACTTTGAACATGGCATTGGGGGGGTTAAGAGACATCTCCATCATCGCCACACCGCCTCCCAACCGTCACGCCATCCAGACCTTCGTCAGCGAATGGAGCGACGCCCTGGTACAGGAAGCTATCCTGCGCGAGATCAAGCGCGGCGGCCAAGTCTATTTCTTGCACAACAAGATCGAAACCATGGAAAAGACCGGGCGGGAACTGGAAAAGCTGGTCCCCGCAGCGCGCGTGCGAATCGCCCACGGCCAAATGCCGGAACGCGAACTGGAGCGCATCATGCTTGATTTTTATCATCAGCGCTTCAATCTGCTGTTGTGCACCACGATCATCGAAAGCGGTATCGACGTGCCCAGCGCCAACACCATCCTGATCAATCGTGCCGACCAGCTCGGACTCGCGCAGCTGCACCAGCTGCGGGGCCGTGTCGGACGCTCACATCATCGTGCCTACGCCTATCTCTTGGTGCCGCCGAAAAGTTTGATGGCCTCCGAAGCCATCAAGCGGCTGGAAGCCATCGAGGCATCGGGCGAATTGGGCGCCGGCTTCATGATTTCCACGCATGACATGGAGATCCGCGGAGCGGGCGAACTCCTGGGTGCGGACCAAAGCGGCCAAATCGAGGAAATCGGCTTCACCCTTTATTCCGAACTCCTGGAACGCGCGGTCGAGGCATTGAAATCCGGCAAACAGCCGGAACTCGATGCTCCCCTAGAGGCGGGTTCCGAGATCGATCTGCAATGCCCAGCCCTGATTCCGGACGACTATCTACCTGATGTGCACGAACGCCTAATGCTCTACAAGCGCATCGCCAGCGCCAAAGACGACGAGGACCTTCGCGCGCTCCAGGTGGAAATGATCGATCGCTTCGGCCTCCTGCCTGAAGCCACGAAGAACCTTTTCGCCGTCACCGAAATCAAACTCGCCGCCGAAAAGCTCGGAATCCGCAAGCTCGAGGCTGGGGTCAATGGCGGTCGCGTTCTGTTCAAGACGAATCCCAGAATCGACCCAATTCGAGTAATCCACCTCATTCAGACCCAGCCGCAGGTCTACAGAATGGACGGTCCGGACAAGCTGCGCTTCGTCCAAGACTTCGCCTCAGCGGAAAGCAAGATCGGGTTTGCGACGAAATTACTGGAAACCTTGGCGGAAAAGGCGCCCTGAAGCCATATCGATAGACCCAATGCCGCGTGGAAGACGGCCATCAAAGCGCCCAATCCTTATATAATGCCCGCGCATTCAACTTCGGAGACGCGCGTGCGGTATTTCAAATCCTCGCTTCTGATCACCTCGCTCGGTTTGGCTACGGCTTATTATTGGGCCGGCCTCACCGGACTGTTCATGGCCTCCGTTCTCGGTGTCATGGAAGTCAGCCTGTCCTTCGACAACGCCGTGGTCAACGCCACCGTGCTTAAGAACATGAGCGCACCCTGGCAAAGGCGCTTCCTCACCTGGGGCATGGTGGTCGCCGTCTTCGGCGTGCGCTTCCTGTTTCCCGTGCTGATCGTCGCCGTCGTGACAGGCCACAGTTTGCGCGAAGTCACCCTCATGGCCTTGCAGAACGCCGACGAATACGCCCGTCACATCGAGTCGGCACATGTGCAAATCTCCGCTTTCGGCGGCATGTATTTGATGCTGGTGTTTTTTTTCTTCGTGTTTCAGGAGAGCAAATCGCTGCACTGGCTGGGATGGATCGAAAGAAAACTGGCACGGATGGGCAAGCTGGAATCCATCGAGATCGTGCTTGCCCTCGGCGCCCTCTTGATTGCCCAGCATTTTCTGCCCGTCGAGGAAAGACTTTCAGCGGTGATTGCGGGAATGGCGGGTGTGATCCTTTACGTGCTGGTCAAGAGCGTTTCGAATCTATTTGAACACGCGGAGCAGGCAGAAAATACCTTCCACAAGGCCGGCTTTATATCTTTCCTGTACTTGGAACTGCTCGATTTGTCCTTCTCCCTGGACGGGGTGATCGGTGCCTTCGCCATCTCCAAGGATGTGGTGGTGATCATGCTGGGCCTCACTATCGGTGCGATGTTCGTGCGCAGCCTAACGATTTTTCTGGTGCACAAGAGCACGCTAGAGGAGTACCTTTATCTCGAACATGGCGCCCATTACGCCATCGGCGCGCTGGCAGTCCTCATGCTGGCGGATATGTCCGTGCATGTCTCCGAACTGGTCACCGGGCTGACCGGTATCGGCTTCATCCTGCTGTCGTTATGGTCGTCCATCCGCCACAAGCGCAAATACCCGCAACTGACGGCCACATGAGCCTTCGCATCGCTTGAATCCGCGCCCAAGATGCCGGATACTATTGGTTCTTTCGTTGACTAGAGCGATCTCTAGCATAAACGCCGAGTTTCAATGGCGAGTCGTGTTGGTCCCCTCGCAATGATACGCTACGAACCCCGCCAGGCCCGGAAGGGAGCAACGGTAGTAGCGGATTCGTGTGCCGGGGTGCGGCTTTCGCGGCTTGCCACCCTATTTTTCGCTCATCCCCACCTTCCAGTGACTGCTGCCCATGGCTTATCAGGCGCTCGCCCGCAAGTGGCGTCCGCGTAACTTCAACGAAGTCGTCGGCCAGGAGCATGTGGTCAAGGCTCTTACCCATGCCCTGGAATTCGACCGCATGCACCACGCCTATCTGTTTACCGGCACGCGTGGCGTAGGCAAGACCACCCTCGCCCGCATTTTGGCCAAGGCGGTGAATTGCGAATCGCGCCAGGGTTTCAACCCCTGCGGAGAATGCTTGATTTGCCGGGAAGTGGACGAAGGCCGCTGCGTCGATCTGATCGAGGTAGACGCCGCCTCGCGCACCAAGGTCGAGGATACCCGCGACCTGCTGGAAAACGTTCAGTACGCGCCCAGCCAGGGCCGCTACAAGGTGTATATCATCGACGAGGTGCATATGCTGTCGGGGCACAGCTTCAATGCCTTGCTCAAGACCCTGGAAGAGCCGCCGGCGCACGTGAAATTTCTATTGGCGACGACCGATCCGCAAAAAATCCCGGTCACCGTCCTGTCCCGTTGCCTCCAGTTCAACCTCAAACGCCTGAGCTCCGAGCAAATTCGGACACAGATGGAAGCGATCCTCCGGCAGGAAGACATTGCCTTCGAGCAGAACGCCCTGCGTTCCCTGGCCCGCGCAGCCGACGGCAGCATGCGCGACGGCCTGAGCCTGCTCGATCAAGCCATCGCACACGGCGGCGGCAGCCTGGGCGAAGCCACCGTCAGCGCCATGCTGGGCACGGTGGCAAGAAAACCGGTGTTCGAATTGTTGGCGGCGCTCGCGGCTGGCGATGTTGAGGCACTGCTTCGAACAATCTCGGATGTGGCCGAACACGCGCCGAATTTCGCCGACATGCTCCAGCAGATGCTGATCATCCTCCACCACATCGCCCTTGCCCAATGGGCGCCTGAAACGATGAGGCAGGATGACGACGGGGAGCGGATCATGGCGCTAGCGGGCCGACTCAGCCCCGAGGATGTGCAATTGTTCTATCAGATCGGCCTGATCGGGCAGCGCGATCTGCCCCTGGCGCCCGAACCGCGCAGCGGTTTCGAGATGGTGTTGCTGCGCATGCTGGCTTTTCGGCCAGTCGCTATCGAGGCTTTCGAAGCGGCTCCACCGTCCGTTCCGCAGAAATCCAAAGCGGATGACTCGAGGCCCGCCGGCTCTGTTTATGCGACACGCCCGCCCATCTCCTCACCTGCCGTCGTCACCGAACCCTCATTACCCCCCTCCTCCAACCAGGATTGGCCGAACCTGATTCGGGCGATGGGCCTTGCCGGCCTGACGCAGCAGCTCGCCCAGAACTGTGTGCCGGTGACCCTCGAGGAAAACCGCGTCGTGCTGGCGCTGGATCCGCAGTTCGCGCGCATTCGCACGCCGCAGCTGGAAGCCAAACTGGAAAAGGCCTTGCAAGATCATTTCCGTAAACCGTTAAAGCTGACGATCAATGTCGAGGCTCCGGCCCAGGAAACACCCGCTTTGCAAATCCAGCGTCAGAAGCAGGAGCGGCAGAAAGCCGCCGAACTGGAAATCGAGCAGGACGAAAACGTGCGGGCAATGAGAGAGCGCTTCGACGCGCGGATCGTCCCCGGTTCCGTCAAACCGCTGAATTAATCCAAGAAGCCGAGAGAACCCGATGAAAAACCCACTCGCGAGCCTTATGCAGCAGGCTCAACAAATGCAGGAAAATATCAAGAAGGCCCAGGAAGAACTGGCAGCGGCGGAAGTCCAAGGAGAATCCGGCGGCGGCCTGGTCAAGATCGTCATGAACGGCAACCGGGAGGTGCTCAAGCTCAGCATCGACGATAGCCTGGTGAAGGACGACCGGGACATGCTCGAAGATCTGGTCGCCGCCGCGGTCAACGATGCCGTGCGCAAGGTGGCCAAGCTCAAGCAGGATAAGATGGCTAGCCTGACTGGCGGACTGGAGTTTCCGGCCGGCTTCAAGATGCCGTTTTAGGGCGCGATGCGGCAAACTGGACGCCTCGCCCAACTGATGCAGGCCTTGCGCTGCCTGCCCGGGGTCGGCCCGAAATCGGCCCAGCGCATGAGCTTCCACTTGCTCCAGCGCGACCGTCAGGGCGCGCGCGCGCTGGCCGAAGCGCTGTTGGCGGCGGTCGAGCACATCGGCCATTGCCGCGAGTGCCGCACATTGACCGAGGGTGACCTGTGCGCCGCGTGCGCCGACCCCTCACGCGACGGCGGACTCCTGTGCATTGTCGAGACACCCGCCGAAGTCTATGCCATTGACCAGTCCACCGGCTTCAAGGGTCGGTTTTTCGTACTCAACGGCCGACTCTCGCCGCTGGATGGCATCGGCCCCGACGAACTGCGGCTGGACCTGCTGGAACAACGCCTGCAATCGGGAGAGGTCAAGGAGCTGATCCTAGCCACCAACACGACGGTGGAAGGCGAAGCCACCGCCCATTACATCAGTGAAATGGCGCGGCAATTCGCCGTGCGGGCGACCCGCATTGCTTATGGGGTGCCGTTCGGCGGAGAGTTGGAGTACGTCGACGGTACCACTTTGGCGCATGCCTTCAACGGCCGCAAAGAATTCTGAACGGGCAGGACGGCTTCGGCCCGTTCGCACAAGCCGATTGGCGGCCTGACGGCAAACTTACGTTCGATCCCTCTGAGCAAAGGAGCCAAGCAATGTCCGACTGTCTGTTTTGCAAGATGGTCGCCGGCGAGATCAAACCGGCGGTGGTCTACGAAAACGATTATGTCCTCGCATTCCGAGACATTCATCCACAAGCGCCAACGCATGTCCTAATCGTTCCCAAGCGCCACATCGCCACCCTCGACGACCTCTCGCCGGACGATCTAGCCATCAGTGGAGAATTATTGCTCGCGGCCAGCCGGGTCGCCGCTCAGGAAGGTTTGTCGGAAGACGGTTACCGCACCGTGATCAACTGCCGCGCTCACGGCGGGCAGGAGGTCTATCACCTGCACCTCCATGTCTTGGGCGGCCGTCGCATGGACTGGCCACCGGGTTAGCACCGCATCCGTTCTAGTCAAAGCCGTCACACCCCGCCGTCACCCAGGGCCGGGCAAACTTTAGTCCGGCCCCGGCGCTCATTCCCCCGCCTATGCGGCAATCTTCCCGCCTCTTTCCTCTCTGCCTTACAACGTAAAGTAAGAGGTAAAACGCAGGTATATTTTTGACTCGAAACTTAATAATATCTCGGTTACGCTTTTCGATGTCAAACTCTTTGACTATTCGACCCTGGAGGAACTCACTGAATGGTTCACAAACACCTGCACTACTATCTTCAGAACATCGGCCATGATATTCCCGCTGGTATTGTGGTGTTTCTGGTGGCGCTGCCTCTCTGCTTAGGGATCGCGCTGGCCTCGGGGGCACCGCTTTTTTCCGGCATCATCGCCGGGATAGTCGGCGGAATGATGGTCGCCTGGGCTAGCGGCTCGCAATTGAGCGTTAGCGGACCCGCAGCCGGCCTGACCGTGATCGTGCTGACATCCGTCGAGAAACTGGGCAGCTTTGATGCCTTTCTTTTCAGCGTGACGCTCGCCGGGATCATCCAGATGGCTTTGGGTTTCCTCAAGGCCGGCGTGATTGGCGCTTTTTTTCCGGCGTCCGTTATCAAGGGTATGCTTGCGGCCATCGGCCTGATTCTGATCATGAAGCAGATTCCTCACGCCGTGGGCTACGATGCCGATTTCGAGGGGGACGAAACCTACCTGCAGTCCGACACGCACACGACGTTTTCGGAAATTGTCTATGCCTTAGGTGCGATTTCCCCCGGCGCCGTCATCGTCAGTGTGGTCGCCATCCTCATCATGTTATCTTGGGAAACAGCGCTTTTTAAACGCAATCCGATCTTCTCACTCCTGCCGGGACCGTTGGTGGCCGTCATTTGGGGCGTGGCTTTCAACTTGACGACGCAAAATTTCTACCCCGCCCTTGCCATCGCCAAGGAACACTTAGTCAATCTTCCTGCTCTTCGTGGACCGATCGATTTCCTCCAGCAGTTTAGGCTGCCGGATTTCAATCACTACATGAACATGGATATCTATACCATCGCCGTGACCGTTGCGATCGTCGCCAGTTTGGAAACCCTATTGAGTTTGGAGGCCGTGGACAAGATCGACCCGATGAAGCGCATTGCCCCTACCAACCGGGAACTGAAAGCACAGGGTTTCGGCAATCTCATCAGCGGACTGATTGGCGGCTTGCCGATCACCGCGGTCATTGTCCGCAGCGCCGCCAACGTCAGCGCCGGCGGCCGGACCAAGATGTCCTGCTTCATTCACGGAGTACTCCTTTTGCTCAGCGTCATGTTCCTAGCGGAATACCTTAATTTCATCCCGCTTTCCTGCCTGGCCGCCATACTGCTGCTGACCGGCTACAAGCTCGCCAAACCGAAGCTATTCAAGGAAATGTATCGTAACGGCTTTCATCAGATCGCACCTTTCATGATCACGATTGTTGCAATCCTGTTGACTGATCTGCTCAAAGGTATTGCCGTCGGCATGGTCGTGGGCATTTATTTCGTCATCCGCGGCAACTACCACGCGTCCATCTCGCTGACCCGGGACGGCGACAACTACCTGCTTCGCCTTCACAAAGACGTTTCTTTCTTGAATAAAGCATTGCTGCGCGATTGTTTCGCTCGCATCGACGAGGGCGGCTACGTGATCATCGACGGTACGCGGGCACAATTCGTGGACGATGACATCATGGAAACGATCTTCGATTTCGTCGCCGCAGCCAAGGACGATAATATCACCGTCGAACTGAAGAACTTGAAGGTACGCCCCGGATTCGTTCCGGCCGGTAACCACCATTAGAGCGGAGGAACAGGCATGAAGGCTACCGAACGCTTGCTCTTGGAAAACAAGGCATGGGTGCAGGAGAAACTGTCCCAAGACCCCCATTTTCTCGATCACCTGCGGCAGGACCGCTGCTGTGAAATCTTTTGGATCGGTTGCTCGGACAGTCGGGTCCACGCCGACGAGATCACCAATAGCGAACCCGGCGAGATCCTGGTCCACCGCAACACCGGCAACCAGGTTTTCCACTCTGACTTCAACATGCTCGGCGCCCTTGAATATGCGGTCAATATCCTGAAAGTTAAACATGTCATTGTCTGCGGGCATTACCGCTGCAAGGGCATTAAGGCGGCGATGCAGAGGCCGAATCCCGCGCTGTTCTTCGCCAACAAATGGCTCAAGAACATCAAGGACGTCTATCGTCTGCACCGCAAGGAAATCGACGTGGAGGGGACTGAGGAGGGGCGCTGGAACCGGCTGGTCGAACTGAACGTCATTGAGCAGGTCCACAATCTCGCGCACACGGCAATCATTCAGAGATCCTGGAAGGGCGATCGGCAGCCTCTGCTGCACGGCTGGATCTACGGTCTACACGACGGTATCATCAAAGAGTTGATTACCCTAACCCCCGATGTACAGCTCGACCCTCTTTATCAATATGATTTAGAATGATTCCCGCCCGGAAGCTGCGGGACGCTCACTGCAAATTTCCTTGTCTGACCGAACCCTTAGAGAAACCTCTCATGCGATTGCTAGCGACCGGATTGTTCAGCCTGTTGGCTGCAACCTCCCTTTCATTTGCCGCGGAAACCCCGAAAAAAATGTCCGAATCAAGCACCCGAGTAAAACTCGAAACCACCCTAGGCGACATCGTCATCCAGCTGGATGAGGCGAAAGCGCCGATCAGCAGCAAGAACTTCCTGACCTACGTGAGGGAAGGCCATTACGACGGCACGATTTTCCATCGCATCATCCCCGGGTTCATGGCCCAGGGCGGCGGCTACACCGCCGATTTCAAGCAGAAACCGACCCACACACCGATCAAGAACGAGGCGGACAACGGCCTGTTGAACAAACGCGGCACCATCGCCATGGCACGCACTCCGGATCCCAACTCGGCCTCGTCACAGTTCTTCATCAATTACGTGGACAACGCCTTCCTCAACTACAAGAACCCGACGCCGCAGGGCTGGGGTTACGCCGTGTTCGGCGAAGTCGTCGATGGTATGAACGTGGTCGATGAAATGGCCAAGATCCCCACCGGTTCCGGCGGCCCGATGCCAACCGACGTGCCGAAAACGCCGATTGTGATCAACAAGGCTACGGTCGTCAGTCAATAGGCCGGCCTGGAGTCCGCCTTCGTCCGCCCAAGGCGTTTTTGGTGGGTTAGGACGCGCACAAACGCCGAGGAGAATATCAATGCGAGGCGTTATGCGCGTCTAAGCCAGCTTACATCATGCGACCGGAAATCCTCTTCATCTCCGACCTGCACCTCGGCGCCACGCGCCCCGACGTCACGCGAAGGTTTCTGGCCTTTATCCGGAATCGGGCGCAGGGGATCGAGCGGCTCTACATCCTCGGCGATCTGTTCGACGCCTACATTGGCGACGACGACAACTCCTCGCCCAACCGGGAAGTCAAAGCGGCGCTGAAGCAGCTTAGCGAATCCGGCACGGCGATCTTCTTCCAACACGGCAACCGCGACTTTCTCGTCGGGGAACTTTTCTGCCGCGAGACCGGCGCGAGTCTGCTGGGCGACCATGCCCTCATCGACCTTTACGGCGAACCTGCACTGCTCACCCACGGCGACCTCCTGTGTACTGACGACGTGCCCTATCAGGTCGCCAGAGTCCGCGTCCGCTCCGAGGCATGGAAACGCAACGCGCTCTCCAAGCCTTTGTTTATCCGCCAGCTCTACGCGCGTTGGTATCGCCTCAAAAGCGGGCTGGACAAACGCAAGAAATCCCAGGAAATCATGGACGCCAATCCCGAAGCGGTGGTCGAAATCATGCGCCGCTTCGGCGTGCGGAAACTGATTCACGGCCACACCCACCGGCCGAATATTCATGACTTGGAAATTGACGGAATCCCCGCGCGGCGCTTCGTACTGGCGGAATGGGACGCATGCGGCGCCGTGCTCAGCCGGCATCGCGATCTGGGATGGTCGGTCGAACGGACCGCCTAATGGAGAGGTTCGGGCGAGGGTTTGCACCCTCACCCTATCCCTACCGTGCGTGGGTAGGGAAAATCGTCTTCCTGCGGTGGCTTGGGTTTAAGTCAAAACCACCACACTTTCTCTTCCCGGGCTTACAGATCCGGGCAGAGGTCCTTCTTGATCAGACCGGCGAAGCTCGCGAAGACCTGCAGCAGCACGCCCGTGATCGACAGCGCCAGCCATCCAAAGATGACGAAGCCATAGTGCAAAGGCGCCACGAACAACTCTTCCATGAACCAGAAGGTGTGACCCCATTCATTCAGGCCGACGTTCGGCAGAATCATGAACGGGCCCACCACCGCGATCAGGTACGGCAGGGACAACCCT
>DATIXD010000098.1:0-13196 GCA_035518875.1 Methylococcaceae bacterium
AGCTCGGGCAAGCACCGTCGTAATACACGGTGATCTTGCCCTTGTCTTCGCTCATCGGTTCGCCCTTGGAAACCGTCTGAAAAGCTGCCGTTGTTACATGCTCGACTGCAGATAGTTCTGCAGTCCGATCTTGCCGATCAATTCGAGCTGGGTTTCCAGCCAGTCGATGTGCTCTTCCTCGCTCTCCAGAATCTTTTCGAACAACTCGCGGCTGACGTAATCACCGTTCTGTTCGCAATAGGCGATGGCCTCTTTCAGCATCGGCAGGGATTCCAGCTCCAGCTGCAGATCACAACTCAGCATTTCCTCGGCGTTTTCGCCGATCTTGAGCTTGCCGAGATCCTGGAGGTTGGGCAGGCCCTCGAGGAACAAAATGCGCTCGATGAGCGCATCGGCATGCTTCATCTCGTCGATGGATTCCTTGTACTCGTACTCGTTCAGCTTGTGGAAACCCCAGTTCTTGAACATGCGAGCATGGAGGAAATATTGGTTGATCGCGGTCAGTTCATTGGTCAACACGCGGTTCAGGTAGGAAATGACTTTGCCGTCGCCTTTCATAATGTTCGCTCTTTGTTGTTGATTGGTTAAATGGAGCTCAACCGACTGCCATGAGCCGTATTCCAAGCAAGGCCGGTTCGTGGCTTCGATTTGGGGTGCACGAGTCCACTAATTCGCGAACCACGCCGTTGCACTTGCCGCAATCTCTGCCGATCGCCTCCCTGATGTGACCGTAAGTCACCGCCTTGCCGATGCAAAGATACATGTTACATGGCCCTACTCGTCGTCGTCATCATCATCGCTTATGCGGCGTAGGCGAACCGTCTTGGGATCGGCGATGATCGGACGGTAAATCTCGATGCGGTCGCCTTCCTTGACCGGCGCATCGAGTTTGGCCAGCTTTTCTGGTGACAGTCCCGGTATAGGGAGTATGCGTGTCCAACCCGCCCTACAATTAATTCACTAGTTCCGCCCTATGCTGCCGGAAAACTTCAACCCCGCTTCCACGCCCCCTACCACCGCGGATCGCCGCCATCCTTTTTCACCCGCCAGCGCTCGGCTGCGGTGTGATCGAGCGAGCGCCCCTCGAAGGCCAGAATCCAGTTCGAATTGGCCGTTTCGATTTTGTCGCCCAGTCCGGGCGTTTCCGTGTGGGCAATGACCCGAACGCCCAGGATCGTGCCATCCCGCCTCACGCCCATCATCAAGGTAATCGCGCCGGAATAGCCTCCAAGCGCATTGATCTTGAACGCGACCGACGTGATCTCCCGGCAACTGCGGGCAACGTAGACCGGTGTTTCGCCCCACTCCTCCGCAATCGTGACCACACTGCCGAGAGGGCCGTTATCGTGCAAATCGGCCGGCACCACCTGCGCCAATGTCGTCTGCATCTCTTCCGGCCTGCTGCTGCTCGATCTCGTCGACAAGCGGACTGTCTCCGCTTTCAGGTAACGCGACGCCGCCCATCGTATTCCTGCTGGATGTCCAGCAGAGCAACGCCCAGCACCGCACCATTCGTGGTGATCAGGGGCAGAAAGATGCCCAGTACCTGATACAATACCGGCGAAGTTTTGCGCACGACGACTTCGGTGAACTGCACCACGGCGGCGATCGGTAAAACGAACGCCAGGATGCGCAAGAAGCCGATCCCCAACGGCATGAGCAAATAACGTACGAGCAGCCGACTCGCCACCGCGCTCCGGGTCAGCACGAAAGTCGTCGCAAAGCCGATGGCGGAGTCGAGCTTCTTGGAAGCGCCCGTGAACGGACATAGCCCCAAAGCTTGACCAGCACCACGTTATTGACTAGGGCTGTGCCCCGAAACAGGATCCGGTAGCCGTTGACCTAGGTTTCTTCAAGCCATTTGACTTAGGAAAAGCACGCGCTGTGTCAGGGGCCGAGACCCGGTCGCACCGGACTCAAGCCCTTGTTCGCTAAAGGCTACCGCCGCGGGGACGGATTAACTGCGTTGTCGGGAAAGGCACACAGGCCATCCGGTTACCCCGGTTTGTCGCATTTGCGACAAACCGGCCACCGCAAGTCTAGAGCATCGCTCGGGCAGATTTCGTTCACTCACCAGTAGGTTCAGTTTTTGCATGATTGCACCGGAATTACGAGAGATGATCCCTCATGCCAAATCACCCCGACCATCCTGAAGGCCCGAAGCCAAGACAGACCGCTTGCCAGGCAGCACCCACTCAAGCCAGCCCGCTAGCGGACCGTCTGTTCGCCGAAACAGTGAATCAGGCCCCAGTCGCCATCTCCATCACCGATGCACAGGCCAACATTCTTTACGTCAATCCGGCCTTCACCGAGATCACCGGCTACCCACCGGAAGAGAGCGTCGGTCACAATGAATCCATGCTTTCGGACAAGCGCACGCCCAAGGAAGTCTATGCCGCCCTCTGGGCCACTCTTCGGGCCCGCAAGACCTGGCACGGGCGACTCGTCAATCGTCATAAGAACGGACGCCGTTATCTGGCCGACCTGACCATCGCACCCATGCTCAACGAGGCGGGAAAAACCACCCACTACATTGGCATGCACCGCGATATCACCGATGTCTATCGCCTGGAGCAACAGGTACTCAACCAGAAGGTGCTGATTGAAACCGTGGTGGACTCCATGCCGGTTGCTGCGGTTCTGCTGGATGAAACCGACCGGGTCGTACTGGACAACCGGATGTACAAGGGATTGACCAGCGAACTCGGTCTGCGCGAACCGGTTCGGACGTTCCTATCCATCCTCAGGGAAGAAATGAGCGAGGAATGGGAGCGACTCAAGCGAAAAGGCTCCAGCTTCCGTAACCGCGAGGTGCGTTTCGACCGGGGCGGACATCATGCGCCGCGCTGGTTTTCTTGCGCCGGTGCTTGGTTTACCCGGGGCGATGACAGCGTCGACGCGTTTTTCAAGGAAACCCGAAAGACCTATCTGCTGTTGACGCTGAGCGACATCACGCAACAGAAAAAGCACGATGAGGAAAGCCGCATCAATGCACTCAAGGCGCTGATGGCAGAGGAGGAAAAAATCCAGAGCCTGACGGAAACCCTGTCGGGCGCGATCCATCATATCCAGGGACCGCTCAATCTTTTGACCGCAGCCAAGACCCTGCTCTTGCGTCGGGGTCAGGAACAGCAGAACACGGCGCTCTTGGACATCCTGGGGCAAATTCTGGACGCCGGAGACAAATCCATCGCCCAACTGAAACACTGCATCCCCGAATCGAACGGATCGGCCGTGCGGCCGGTCAATATCAACCAACTGCTGCACGACGCGATCATTCTCCTCACCGATCGCCTATTGGCAAGCGGCATCGTGGTGGACTGGAAACCGACACCTGTATTGCCCACCCTCGTGGGACGGGAAAACCGTCTGCGGACCATGTTCAAACATGTTCTGGAAAACGCCATCGACGCTATGAATCAAAGCGGCATCGCCAAACGGGAGCTGCGCATTTCCACCGGGACGGACGCCGAACTGATCCACGTGCGCATCGAGGATACCGGCCCGGGAATCCCGGAAAACCTGCACATTAAGGTTTTCGAGCCCTTCTTCTCGACCCGGACGGGGGGATCGCAACATCACGCCGGTATGGGGCTGGCGATGGCGCAGGAGGTGATCAACCAACACCTGGGGATTATCCAGATCGATCCCGATTACCACGAGGGATGCCGCATCCATATCCAATTCAATATCCGTACGGATCAGTCCGTCACGGAACGCCCTTTCGCCCATGGTTGAACGCACCGTACTTATCGAGAACGAACTAGACGCCCTCTACCAGGTCAGCCAGGTCCTGAACGGCACCCTCGAACTGAAGGACAAATTGCAAGGCGTGTTGCAAGTGCTGCACGAACGAGCGGGCATGCGTTCCGGCATGCTGGCTCTGCGCGAAATGGAAAGCGACGCCCTAGTGGTCTGTGCCGTGCGCCGAAACAACGGCGGCAACGGCGCGGACGAGCAAGTGCGCTACGAACCCGGTGAAGGTTTGATCGGTGCCATCCTGGATGCGGGCTGCACCATCGTGGTGGAGCGTATCGCCGACGAAGCGCGTTTCCTGGGCCGACTCGGCCTTTACGACCCGGACCTGCCCTTCATTGGGGCGCCCATCCACGTGGGCGACGACGAACTGGTCGGCGTGCTCGCGGCACAACCGGCCGACCCTCAATGGCTGGGGGAGCGAGGCCGGTTCATGGAGATGGTGGCCAATCTGATCGCGCAAAGCGTGGGTTCGTTGCGCAGCATGGAGCAGAAACAGCGGGAGTTGATGACCGAACGGGACCAGCTCAAGCAAAGCCTGCGCAAGAATTACGGCTTCGACAACATCGTCGGCCACACCCCTGCAATGCTGCGGGTGTTCGAACTGGTACGGCAAGTGGCCAAATGGAACACTACGGTGCTAATTCGCGGCGAGTCGGGCACCGGCAAGGAAGTCATCGCCAATGCCATTCACTACAACTCCGCCTGCGCCGGCGGCCCTTTCGTCAAACTGAACTGTGCTGCCCTACCCGACAATCTGCTGGAATCGGAACTGTTCGGTCACGAGAAAGGCGCCTTCTCGGGTGCCATCAGCCAACGCAAGGGACGTTTCGAGCTGGCCCACCATGGCACCATTTTCCTCGACGAAATCGGAGAAATTTCCGCCTCGTTTCAGGCCAAGCTGCTGCGCGTCATTCAGGAAGGCGAGTTCGAACGTGTCGGCGGCACCCATACGATCAAGGTGCAAGTGCGCATCATCGCCGCGACCAACCGCAATCTTGAAGAGGAAGTGGAGGAGGGAAACTTTCGAGAAGACCTTTATTACCGCCTGAACGTGATGCCCATCTTCATGCCGGCGCTCAGGGACCGTTTGGAGGATATTCCAGACCTGGCCCATTTCCTGCTTGGCAGAATCTCGCGCCAACAGGGCGAACGCCCCCTGGAAATCAAGGAAAGCGCGATCCGCCTACTGATGCGCCATGACTGGCCGGGCAATGTGCGGGAGCTGGAAAACTGTCTGGAGCGGGCCGCCATCATGAGCCCGGACGGAATCATCGACCGCAATGTGATCGCCTTGACCGGCCTGGAAGAGGAGCTCCCGCTCGCCGCGCCGAGCTCTTCGAAACCCGAGTTCGTCGCCGAGGGACTGGACGAGCGGGAACAGGTCATCGCCGCCCTGGAACAAGCCGGCTGGGTCCAGGCCAAAGCCGCCCGGCTGTTGAACATGACGCCCCGGCAAATCGCCTACCGGGTCAGAATCCTCAACATCAAGATGAAGCATATTTGACGGCGCTCGAGAATTCGCGGCGCCGTCGCGGTGTGTCCGGAGAAACGCACTATTCGGATCGGCTTTCCACACATCCCGAGTCTGCAATGTCTGCTATTCTTTCCCGCTAACATATAGCTATCCCGCCACTTCATATATCGGACTTATCAGCATTGGACGAATTGCATACCGATTTGCGTGTACTGCAGAGTCATTTGGAAAATCTAGTCGCTTGCATCCGGCAGAACGACATCAAACTGCACCGTTTCCAAACACTGGAAATGGACCTGCTGTCATTGAATTCCCTGCGTGAACTGGTCGAACAGACGCTCGAAGATACTCGCGCCGTTTTCGAACTGGAACGAGTCAGTCTGACTTTGGTGGACGAAAAGCAGGAACTTCGGCAATGTCTCCAGGAAGACGGACTCAACGTGGACAAGGTGGAAGGGCTGGTTCTGCTGGCCAGTCCGGAGCCCATGGAACGCGCATTTGGCAAGGCCATGCGGCCTTACTTGGGCGCCTTCAACCCGGAAAAATGTGGCCCCATTCTGCTCAAACGCCCCGACCCGGCCGCCAGCGTCGCCATGCTCCCTTTATGCCGTCGCGGCAAGCTCCTCGGCAGCCTGAACCTCGCCAGCGCCGACCCGGAGCGATTCAGCGAACGGATGGCGACGGATTTTCTCGACCGTCTGAGCTGTATCCTCAGCGTATGCCTGGAAAATACCCTGAACTTCGAGATTCTGCGTCGCACCAGCCTGATCGACACGCTGACCGGCGTGAACAATCGGCGTTTTTTCGACCAGCGTGTCAACGAGGAGATCGACCGGGTGATGCGCAGCGGGGAGTGCCTGTCCTGCCTGTTTTTGGATGTCGATCATTTCAAGAGCATCAACGATACCTACGGCCACCAGGCCGGCGACCAGGTTTTGATCGAGGTGGCCCGAAACATTCGCTCGATGCTGCGCAGCAATGATGTGCTTGCCCGTTATGGCGGAGAAGAGTTTGTCGCCTTGCTGGCGGTCGGTACCGAACAGAAGTCCATCGATGTTGCGGAGCGTATTCGCCACAGCATCGCCAGCTGCAAAATGAGCGCAAGGGACGGCAGTCCCATCCAGGTGCGTCTGTCGATCGGCGTGGCGACCCTTGACCCCGCCCAGGGGGAACTGGACGCCCAGTTTGGCGCCGAGCGTCTGATCGAGCTCGCTGATCAGGCCCTGTACAAGGCGAAAAACGGCGGCAGAAACCGCGTCGTGAGCGCAGGGCTGGTTCACACGGAAACAAAAAAACCGCACTACGCGGCGAGACCTTGAAAACGCCGGGGACCTTCATCCCCGGCTGATTGATCCGAACCCCGGGTCTATTTGCCTGGCTCAGGCTTCTTCGCCGGCGCAGACTTGTCTGCCGGTTCGGGTTTCTTCGCCGGCGCCGATTTGTCTGCCGGTTCGGGCTTCTTCGCCGGCGCCGATTTGTCTGCCGGTTCGGGCTGCTTCGCCGATGCCTTCGCGTCCGCCGGTTCGGGCTTGCCCGCTTCCGGACCGGTATCGGGCCGCTTCTGCCCCTGTTCTGCCGGAGCCGGGGTTGCGGCCGCGGGCGCGGGCGCTTCTTCCTTCTTGGCCGGGGGAGCCATACGCTCGATTTTGGCGGTGTTCTTGAGGTCGGCAATGTGCTGTTGGAGCTTCTGGGTTTGCAGCATGTTGCGAATCTGTTCCTTCACTTCGTCAAACGGCGGTGGGGCCTGATCGCGAGAGTCCTCGCGCTTGATGATGTGCCAACCAAAGTCCGTTTTTACCGGAGCCTGGGTGGTTTCACCGTTTTTTAGGGAAGCCACGGCGCTGGCGAAAGGCGGAACCATCTGCTGAGGGTTGAACCACCCCAGGTCGCCGCCCGTTTCCTTGCTGCCGGGATCCTTCGAGAGCTTTTTCGCCAAGGCCTCGAATTTCTCTCCCTTCTGCAATTTCTTGAGGATATCCTTGGCAGAGTCTTCCGTATCCACCAGGATATGTCTCGCCTTGTATTCGGTCAGCTTCATCTCGCCTACGCGCTGATCGTATTCCTTCTTCACATCCTCATCGGATACGGCGACGTTCTTCACATAGTTTTCCGCCGCCATCTGGGAAAGCAGCATGCGCTGGGAGTTTTCGATACGGGCCGCGTAGGCTGGGTCTTTGGCCAGATCCTGCTTCTCGGCTTCCTGCTTCAGCAGTTCGCGCGAGACCAGTTCGTCGATGATCTTTTCCTCGGGTATGCCTTGGCCACCCCGCCGCTGTTCGATTTCGGCAGTCAAAGCCTGCACCGCCGCCTTGCTGATCGGCTGGCCGTTGACCATGGCAACCGTATTTTCCGGCGTGGGTTTCGACGATGAAGCGGCCTGTCTCTTGCCACCGGCGTTTTCGTTGCATCCGGCCAGCAGCAGCGCACTGGCAACCGCCGCGGCGATAAGTGAGCGTTGTTTCATATCCTAGTCCTGGTTTTCCTGTTGTTTAAATTCAAAGGGAGAGAAGGCTTTGATGCTGAGTGCATGGATATCCGTCCGCATCAAGTCACCCAGCGCCCCATAGACGAGCTGATGGCGCTGGACCGGCGTCTTGCCTTCGAAAGCGCTGGATACGATTGTCGCATAAAAATGACCGCCGCCGCTCTCGACTGCGCCGGCGTGTCCCGCGTGGCTGCTGCTGTCGTCAAAGATTTCGAGACGCTCGGGTGTAAGCGCCGCTTGTAAGAGGCTTCTGATCTTTTCAGCGCGGGAGGTCATTGCGGGAACACCTGCTTGAACGGTTTGACCGTCACTCTGGCATAAACGCCGCCATGGCGGTAGGGATCGGTTTCGGCCCATTGCCGGGCGTCCTCCAGACTCGGAAATTCCGCCACGATCAGGCTTCCGGTGAAACCGGCAACGTCGGGATCGTCGCTATCAATGGCCGGATGCGGTCCGGCGAGAAGCAGTCGGCCTTGGTTTTGCAGAGCTTGCAAACGTTCCAGATGGGCTGGCCGGGTTGATTTGCGAAGTTCCAGACTGTGCGGAATGTCTTCGCAGATAATGGCATAGAGCAAGAGACTTACTCCTCCGGGTTGGGTTCGGGAATGTGACGGGACAAGTAAACGGATTGCAGTAACACGAAGACGAAAGTCAGGCCCAACATACCGAAGAGCTTGAAGTTGACCCAAGTGTCCGTGTCGAAGGTGTAGAGCACGAACAAATTCACTCCGCCCAACAGCATGAAAAACAATGCCCAGCTCAGGTTGAGCCGGCGCCAGACGGGCCGTGGCAGGGTTAGGTTGGCGCCCATCATGCGCTCGATAAAGGTGCGCTCGCCGAATAACTGGCTGGCTAGAAAAGCGCTCCCGAACAGCCAATTGATAACGGTCGGCTTCCATTTGATGAACAGCTCGTCCTGCAAGTACAGGGTCGCGCCACCGAAGATCACGATGATCGCCAGCGTAATGAGGTGCATGGGCTCGATCTTGCGCGTTTTGTACCAGGAAACGCCCACCTGAAGGAAGGAGGCGGCGATGGCGACCGCCGTGGCCGCGTAAATGTCATAAAACTTGTAGGCGATGAAAAAAAGCAAAATGGGGAAAAAGTCAAAAAGCAGCTTCATGATTTCAGGTGGGGTTGTAAGCGGTTGGCAAAAGCAGAATGGTAAGGTACGGCCTTAGGTTAGGCGTAGTCATCGACGCCCAGCATTTGCCGCAGCGCTCTGAGCGATTCATCGTGCGGTAGGTCTTGCTGCATCTGGTAGGCATTCAGTGCCTGCTTGGTGCGATTAGGGAGCATGCCGGAGTGCTGTCGGGCTTGGTATTCCCCGGCCATTGCATGGCGCTCCTCAAGTTGACGGATGAGCGGTTCAAGTTCGCCGCGGTCATAAGCGTAAATCCTATCGTCACGCTCGACCGGCGCCTGCGAAGACCCGACCCGCCGAGGATCAGCTTTGTCCGCAGCGACCGCCATTTCGCGCCGCCCGGGCAGAACCGCCTGGATTGCCGGAGAAACTGGGGATTTATGAATTTCCATGAAAACGGCCAATACTCGGCAGCAACTTTACCGCATTTTTAACCATGATACAGAATATTTCAATTAGCGAACCGCTGTCATTCATCCGCTTTGACATCGCGGCCGCCAAGCCAAATAATGCCGCAACCTTACGCAAGCACGCGAACGCTATGGACGAACAAACAACACTCGAACTCGAAGCGGCGACTTTTCGCCAGCTGGTGCGCCATCTGCAAGAGCATACCGAGGTGCAGAACATCGACCTAATGATCCTGGCCGATTTCTGCCGCAATTGCCTGGCGAAATGGTACAGCGCCGCGGCCAAGGAGCGCGGCGTGGCGCTCGATTATCCCTCTGCCCAGGAAATCATCTACGGCATTCCCTATTCCGAATGGAAGCAAAAATACCAGAAGGACGCAAGCCCAGAACAGCTCAGGGCGATGGAAGAAACACAGCGCCGCAAACAAGACGCCGGTGGGCATTGATCTGATTTGTAGCGCCATCGCCGGCGCAATGATCGCGGCCCGAAGCGGGGCCGCGCACTACCCGTCAAAAGGTGCTGCCGTTCCAGCCCCAGCAGCTACCCTTCACATCGGTGAATTCGATGTAAATCCGCGCGGGATCGATGCCGAGCTGTTCTTCCAACAACCCGCACAGCATCTTTGACAACGGCCGGATCAGGACGGTCGGCAACCCGATGCTTTTCAGTTCGAGATAGGCCGCCGGCTCGTCCGTTCCGGCGAACAGCATCGCCGGGTTGGACGTAATTTCGACCATCACGTAACTTTCAGGTTTGCTGAGTTCCTTGGCCGTTTTCCGAGAAGCCAAGGCCAGCACTTGCTTGCTTTTTTCCGGAACCACTTCCCGGTTGATTTGGATTTTCAAGTAGGGCATGGCGGTTGTTTCCTCATTGAATCATGAAGTCGGTAAAAAACAGGTCTTCCAAACCCGTGCCGGCGCCGTAACGGTCCAGCACTTTCTTGACCTCCTCCTTGGCATTCTGCCTCAGCTTCTCCCGCTCATCTATCGCCGAGATTTGCTCGGGATTGCGGCCACTGAACAGCATGATCAGACCATGGCGGATGGCGGGCATGTGAACCTTCATCTTTTCAGCATGCTCGGCGCTATCCACCAGGAGTTGGATATCCGCCCTAAGATAATGGCGCTTGCCTTCCAGATTGACCAGCACCGATTCCAAGGGCAGATATTGCGAGTCCTTGCCCCCTCCCCCCCCTCCTTCGTTCGCGTTGGCCGCAGGACTCAACATGAGCAACGGGGAACCTAACAGCAAGGCAAACATGATATGACGCACGTCAAACTCCAAAAACGCAGCCGAATCGAAACGGTTAGCCCGTCGAGATGGGCAGATTATAGTTTAAAATACCTTGCCCTAGTCACCAGCCACCAAATCCCCTATGAAACCAAGCCTTCCCCTCGGCCCAGTGATGTTCGATCTTCGCGGAAGAGCGTTAACCCCCGAAGAAACCGAACTTCTCGCCCACCCTGCAGCCGGTGGCATCATTCTGTTCAGCCGCAATTACGCCTCGCCCACCCAGTTGATAGCGCTGATCGCCTCGGTTCGCAGCATACGCCCCGAACTGCTAATCGCCGTCGACCACGAAGGCGGCCGGGTGCAGCGTTTTCGGGAGGGCTTCACGCGCCTGCCGCCCGCTGCCGCCTATGCCAAAGCTTCCGGTTACGAACTCGAGCAACTGTTGGAGTTGCTCGAAACTGCAGGGTGGCTGATGGCGGCCGAACTGCGCGCGGTGGACGTGGACTTCAGTTTCGCGCCGGTTCTGGACGTAGACTGCGGCATCAGTGAGATCATCGGCGATCGTTCGTTTTCACAAGACGCCGATTCAGCCGGTCGCTTCGCCTTGGCGTTCGCGCGGGGCATGAATCGCGCCGGCATGGCCGCGGTGGGCAAGCATTTTCCTGGACACGGCGGCGTGGCTCAGGATTCCCATCTCACGCTTCCCGAAGACCCCCGCACCTACGCGGAAATCGCCGGCAAGGACCTTTTGCCGTTTAAAACGCTGATCGAAGCCGGACTCGAAGGCATCATGCCCGCCCATGTGGTTTACCCCGCTGTGGACGACAAACCGGCCGGCTTTTCCTCTTACTGGATCGAAGACGTGCTGCGCCGAGAGTTGGGTTTCAACGGTGCGGTCTTCAGCGACGATCTCTCCATGCAAGGTGCCACCTTCGCCGGCGGTTACGCAGATCGCGCCAGGCTTGCGCTGGAAGCGGGTTGCGACATGGTGCTGGTGTGTAATCAGCCGGAAGCCGTTGGGATCGTGCTGGACGCTCTGGCAGATGCCGAGGCAACGATGCGACAAGCGCGTCTGGATCGGATGCGCGGACGCTTTGCCGTCGACCGGAAAGACTTGCTCGCCAGCACCGAATGGCGAGCGGCGGCCGACCGAATCAACCGTTTGAACGAAAATCGGATCATCGGATGAACAAACTGGATGAAATCGCGAGGGTCGAACGCCAAGCCGATAAGCTCTACGGCGAGAGCGAGGTGGAAGCGGCGATTGACCGGGTTGCTAAAGAGATTTCCGCCCGTCTGGCGGGCAAAGATCCTATCGTGCTCACCGTATTGAACGGGGGCATGATCTTCGCCGCCAAATTGATGATGCGCTTTCGTTTTCCCTTCGAAATCGATGCCATCAACGCCAGCCGTTACCGGGGCGAAACCCAGGGTAGCCTGATCCGTTGGCTACTCAAACCTGCCCTGCCGCTGGCCGGGCGCACGGTACTCATCGTAGATGACATACTCGATGAGGGCTTCACCCTTGCCGAGATCGTCAACTACTGCAAGCAACAGGGCGCAGCGACAGTGTATACCTGCGTTCTCATTGACAAAAAGATCGCGCGCGAGAAGCCATGCCATGCCGATCACGTGGCACTGGAGGCCGAAAATCGATATTTGTTCGGCTACGGCATGGATTACAAGAGCTATTTGCGCAACGCACCGGGCATTTTCGCCTGCAAAGAAGCCTGAGGGGAAAAGAGCATGGCGAGTGTGGCCATCATCGGGGGTACTGGTCTGACTAGGCTGAGCGGATTTGAAATCAGCCGGCGGGAAATTATCCTGACGCCTTACGGCGCCCCCTCGGCGGAGCTGAGCTTTGGCAGATTGCACGGACACTCCATCGTCTTCCTGGCCCGCCACGGCGACAAGCACAACATTCCGCCTCACCGGATCAACTATCGCGCCAACCTCTGGGCGCTCAAGCAGGCGGGCGCGCAAGCCATTCTGGCGGTCGCCGCCGTGGGCGGCATCCGCTCAGACATGGCGCCAGGTAAGATCGCCCTGCCCAACCAGATCATCGACTACACCTACGGACGAGCGCACACATTTTTTGAAGACGAACTGGACCACGTCACCCACGTCGACTTCACTTATCCTTACAGCCCCAAGCTGCGCGAAACGCTGCTGAACGCCAGTGCCGCCTGCGGACTGCGGGTGATTGACGGCGGTGTCTACGGCTGTACCCAGGGGCCGCGCCTGGAAACCCCTGCGGAAATCACCCGGATGGAGCGCGACGGCTGCGATCTGGTCGGCATGACCGGGATGCCGGAGGCGGCGCTGGCGCGGGAGTTGGGAATCGATTACGCCTGCTGCGCCGTAGTGGCCAATTGGGCGGCGGGCAAGAGCCGTGAAGAAATCACAATGGTCGAAATCGAGGCCAATCTGGCGCGCGGCATGGCCGATCTGGCCCGTCTGTTGAATGCATTGTTTGATCGGATCGATTCGACGATTCCTGATCCTCAAAATTGAATGGAAGAAGAGCCGGTTCATCTGAGCGACCCCGCCCCGGGCGAGTTCGCTTGATCGTGCGCACCGCCCACGTTACCCTAGCGACGCTGGGCAGTCACCGTCGAAGGCGTTCGATAATGCCGTGACTGCGTCGGCGTTAAGCCATTGACCGATCGCCATTTATGTTCGCCTGCGCT
>DATIXD010000099.1:0-4967 GCA_035518875.1 Methylococcaceae bacterium
TCTGGCTCTTCTTCAAAAAATAAACAGGTGGGGACTTCGTTTGTCATCGGGAATACCGTCACTCCAGTTCCATTCCCGCTATTTTACCCACCCGCCCGGCTCATTTCTCCCTTTCAGGCGGTTTATTCACAGCCTCTCAGGTGAGCGGCTGGATACTGAGATATTCCAGTGTACCCTTCACCTCGCGCAGGAGGCTCGTAGCGACATAGCTGTACCGTGCGGTGTTCTCGATCTTGATGTGTCCGAGCAAGACTTGGATGAGGCGGATGTCCTCGTGATGCTCCAAAAGATGCGTGGCGAACGCATGCCGCAACGAATGCAGTGAGACCCGTTTGTCGATTTCCGCGGCGGTGCGTACCAGGTGGAAGGCCCGATTGAGTTGCCGGGTCGACATGGGGTTCACCGGGTTCTGTCCCGGAAACAGCCAGCCCCCGGGGAGCAGTTTGCGTTGTCCTCGACCCTCCCGCCAGCAGGCACGCAAAATCGCCAGCAGGGTCGGCGAGAGCATGGCTTGGCGATCCCGTTGGCCTTTCCCCTGTTCGACCCGGATGATCATGCGTTCGCTGTCGATATCCGTGACCGTGAGATGCACGACCTCACTGGCACGCAAGCCGGCCCCGTAGGCGACACCGAGTGCCCGCCCGGTACTTGAGGCTACCGGCGGCTTGGAGCAATCGCGTGACCTCCTCGAGGCTCAGGATCTCGGGGAGTTTGCGCGACTCATAGACGTGGCGCATCTTCTTTAGGGCCCCGGACCGATCGAGCGTGGTCTCGAAGAAGAACTTGAGCCCGGTGAGGGTCGCGTTCAGGGTGGTGCTCGAAACCCCCTGCTCAACCAAGTACAGCTGATAGGATCGCAGATCCTCCGCTGCCGCCGTATCCGGAGAGCGACCGAGGAAACGGGTGAAATTGGCAACGGCTCGGATGTAGGCGGTCTGCGTCTTGGGTGAGAACTTGCGCAACCTCATGTCCTCGATCATGCGTTGGCGCAACGGGCTGATGGGGCGGGTAGACTGACTCATGGGCCGATCTCCTGTGTTGAGGGTTGTTGGCAGATCGCCACCACAACATCAACACAGGTCAAACCCAACTGGCCACTTGGCGAGTCGAAATCAGGAAGGACTTGCGATCACGTCACCATCCAAATACCGCGCGAGTGGTTTAGTACGTCGGCCAATAGCTGCCGGCCGCCTAATTTGATTGAACGGCAGGTTTTCGTAAATGAGTTGCCATTCGAGAATCAGGGGCCAGGATACTCCCACCGAGTCGCCGACTACCACTTTGCCGGCCACTTTCAACTCCCGCTCGATCTCCTCGAGCTCACTGAAGCCAATCAAACCGATATGGCAGCCCGACCGGGCGAGTTCGGTGGCGATGCCAAGACCGATGACACGGATGGAACCGGTGACCAGGGCGATCGCTGCCATTGAGCATGGTATATTCTCCGTCGTTTCCTGTGGACGTCTCATCCGTGGACGCCGTTGTCTTCGCCGGGGTTCCGGAGGCCGCATCACTCAAGATCGACCCCCTCGCTGAAAAGTGCCAGATAACGGTGCTACCCTGATGCACTTGACCCGGCGCTCACATTGCCGGCCGCTTCGGACACGATTCGGCTTATCCCCGGAATGACTGACTCCCGACCGAGCATCCGCCCTCTCGCCCGATTACGGCCGTTTCTCGCGCCCTATCGGGGCGGGCTGGTACTGGCGTTCATCGCGCTGACTCTGGCCGCCGCGGCTATTTTGGCGTTGCCCCTAGTCGTGCGCCGGGCGATTGACCTCGGCTTCTCGCGTGCCAATGCGGAGCACATCAATTAGTATTTCCTGCTGCTGTTCGCCGTGGCCTCGGTGTTGGCCCTCTTCTCCGCCGACGCCCTGGAAAACATCCGCTACGGCGGCGCCGATGCCAGCGATACCGCGGTGAAGGCCGCGGCCCGCGCCGCCCTGGCCGACGAGTTCATCGAGCGCCTGCCGGAAGGCTACCGGACCTTTCTCGGCGAGCGCGGCGTGCGCCTCTCCGGCGGCCAGCGCCATCGCTCGGGCCATCCTCAAGCATCCTCAAGAACGCGCCGGTACTGCTCCTCGATGAAGCCACCAGCGCGCTGGATGCCGAAAGCGAGCGTTTGGTGCAGACGGCGCTGGAACACCTGATGCAACACCGCACCACGCTGGTCATTGCCCATCGGCTCGCTACGGTGCGCAAGGCCGATCGGATCGTCGTCCTGGTGGAAGGTCGTAGAATCGCCACCGGCGCGCACGCGGAACTGGTCGGACAGGGCGGGCTCTATGCCCGATTGGCGGCATTGCAGTTCGGCATGGACCCAGACCATGTGAGTAGCGGCGACGCCAACCCGACCGCAACCGGCTCACCCCGATGAGATCAGCGGCGGGTAAGGCTGCAAGTATTTGAGAAGTACTGCGGGGGTAAATGTAGCAGGAGTTCGAAAACGCCGAAGGGTGCTCGGTGCTAGCGAAATAGTCACCATTACCATGCATCTTGGGTAACTATGAGGGCACAACCCATGGCTCGCTTTGCTCAAATGCCACCTAGCCCTTGATGTCAGGTTTGCACTTCTTTCACTTGTCCTTACCCTGATCTATCCCGTATCTGCGGCAAATGCGCGGGGCAGCTTCATCTTGTTTTTTCGTTATGTCTTCCTGCCCCGCCGAAAACTAAAGAGCTCTCACTTATTCTGCATCGTGTGCTGCTTTTGAATCTGGCCCTCGACCTGAGTCTTAGTTTCCTCGAAAGCCTTGTAGGGTACGCTCTCCATTTCGCGACCCTTCAGCAAGAACACGAGAACTATGGCTGCCACAATGATGCCGCCGATGTAGAGCCAGAAGTTGTCTTTTTCTTTTTCCATTTTATAACCTCAACGGTGGATGTAATAAAGACGGGCTTTATTGCTCGTTCCGTTTGAAGCATGCGCCCGGACAGATCCATTGTCAATCATGAGGAATATGGAACGAAAGACGGCCGCGTTCCGGGCTGTCCGCTATCGTGATAGCCACCGATGACTGACGGAGCGCCTGGGCCAGACCTTCGGACACGTTGCTGAGCCTCAAAGCCACCATTTGCCCGAAGGTCGGCAAACGAGAAGCACCGCCTGCAATAGCCGGCCAAGAGCGGACGGCCTTAGAATGCGAATTTTTCTTCCAATTGGGCCAGGAATTCGCCAGGGTCGAGTGCTTCGCCAAGGGCAAGTGACTGTATAAATGTCCGATGCCAGCTCACTATCATTATTGAGGTTGCGGATGATCCTTGGGTAATTGGCGCGCGACCCATAATGCCAATCTATGCTTCGTGTTTTTGCCCGTTTTCCTGATCGGCCGGCAACGGGACGATGAGTTTGTCTTTCACCAACAACCGATAAAGGCACTCCACTTTGTCTTTCGCCGAATCGGTTGGGCGAAACTCCGCGACAGCGACCTGGAAAAGCCTTTTTGCCATACGGTAGCGTGCGTTCTGCACAGGTGATCAAGGATCGCGACAATGGCCGATCCAATGGCTTTGGCTTCGTGGAGATGGACAACGGACAAGCAGGACAAGCCGCCATTTCAGCGCTCAACGGCAAAGAGGTCGAAGGAAGAACGCTGATTGTCAACGAGGCGCTCCCAAAGAAAGAGGGAGGCGGAAAGGGTGGCTTTTGCGGTCGCGGTTACGGGGGCTCCGGCGGCGGGAAGCGTTATTAGTTTACCCTGCACGTGGGGTCACTGTGCCAAGCCTGTACCCTCCGCAGTGCTTTTGCAATCTGACATCCGCGACAGGATAAAGCAATGGCTCAACCGAACTATCAATACGAAAAGCGCCAGAGGGACCTGGCGAAGCAAAAAAGAAGGAGGAGAAACAACAGCGTAAATCGCTGAAAAACGGGACCTCCTCAACAGACGGTCCAGTGGCGAGTGCTCATGAGCAAAATGAAGCGCCCACGCGGCCTATCGAGGATGCCTAGTCGCCTAAGCGGCAGAGCGATTTTGACCCGCAATGTGCTGAATGCAGCGGCTCCGATGGTCCCGACAATCTTCGGTTGAGCACGTTCGGAGGTCAATGGTCAGATTTCGGGATGGCAAAATGTAGCGAATGATCGATTCAGTGAAGGCCGAAAGGCTATCAGGGTTTCGACGCGCACATCGCATTATTTAGAGAGATGCCAGAGCAACAAAATGCTCAACTTGAAGTCCGAATAGATACGCTGGGGGCGTCGCACACCGCTCGTCCGCTACATTGGGTCAGAGGAAGGCCGCGCGGGCCTCCGTCTACCCACAGAACCGTGCGTACGGACCCGTACACGGCTCTTTTGAACGGATTCTGAAACACCTGGGCAAAAGGGCTCTCGCAAGCTGGATTGGCTGAAAATGCTAGTGCTGGACGAAGCCGACCGCATGCTGGACACGGAGTTTCACGATACCATCCTGGCAGTGATCGCGGCTACGCCGGGCAGGCGGCAGCCCCTGCTGTTTTCCGCCACCTATCCGTCACCATCCGCAAGATTAGCGCGTCGATTCAGCGCCAGCCGATGAGCATCAGCGCGGAATCGCTGCACGACGGCAACGACATCGAGCAGTTGTTCTACGAAATCGAAAAAGACGCCCGCGCCAAAACCCTGACGGCCTTGTTGGCCCATTACCGCCGGGAATCCAGTGTGATTTTCTGCAACACCAAGCAGCAGTGCCAGGACGTGGCGGACGCACTGCAGGCGCAAGGCTTCCACGCCTTAGGCCTTCATGGCGATCTGGAGCAGAAAGACGGCAACCAGGTGCTGGTGCGGTACGCCAACAAGAGCTGCTCCATCCTGATTGCTACCGATGTCGCGGCGCATGACCTGGACATCAAGGATTTGCAGGCGGTGATCAACTACGAGCTGGCCCACGATCCGGAAGTGCATATCCATCGCATCGGGCGCGCCGGTAGCAAGGGGCCGGCCCTGAGCCTCTATACCCGCCCGAGGCGCACAAGGTCAATGCCAT
>DATIXD010000100.1:0-9340 GCA_035518875.1 Methylococcaceae bacterium
TTAGGCGCAATTGAAAAACCGGCCCCACTTTGCTACAAACGGTTTGACTTACCAAAGTTTCCCGCATCCACGTATCCCCGTGGGACTCGAGGAATCGCCATGCGCAATCTCTTGCACCGATCGTTCGCCGCCTGGATTTGCGGCACAGCCTTGCTCACCGCTGCGACCGACGCGTACGCCCCCCCGGCCGCGCCCCGGATTGCGCTGGTGATCGGCAATTCGAAGCACCAACAGCTTGGCCAGCTGCGCACCGCGCGAAACGATGCGGAAGACGTCGCCAAGGCTCTCGTCAACCTGGGCTTCCAGGTGATACCCAAGTTCGATGCCGAGTTGGGCGCGATGCAGGACGGGCTGCGTGAGTTCTCCGACAAGCTCCGGAGCGAGCCTTTCCTCAACGCCTTGGCGGTGTTCTATTTTGACGGCTACGGGCTTCAGAGCGACGGGCGCAACTTCCTGCTGCCCACCGGTTTTGACGCGGAGCGCGACCGGCAGGACCTGGACAAGGCGGCCATAGCGCTGGACGGTGAAATCATCAAGGCCATGGGTGGCCGGGCAGCGGGTTCGAATGTGATCATACTGGACGCCTGCCGCGACGACCCGTTCGGTCAGCGGACGGGTCTGGCTCAGGTCGATGACGTTCCCCCAGGAACCCTGATCGGACTGGCCGCCGCACCCAATACCCAAGCGATCGAAACCCTCGATCCCAAGGCGCCGGAGCGCAACAGCATTTACACCAAACAACTGCTGCAGAAGCTGGAGAAGCCCAGCCCTGAAATCGATCTCGAACAATTCTTCAATATCGTCGGGAACAACGTCTACGAGGCTTCGAACCGGAAGCAGAAGCCGAGGGTCATGACCTCCGCCAACGTGCCCGCCATGCCGGAAAAGATTTCCCTGGCGCCGCAAAGCGCCAAGACCCAGGTTTCCGCTGAGGAATTGGCGTTATGGCGGCGCATCGAAAAAAGCGCCGCCGCGTGTGACTTTGAGCAATATCTCAAACAATATCCCGATGGTGAATTCGCAGACAGCGCCCGCGCTACCATCAGTTCGATCCAGAGCAAGAACCAAGTCGCCCGGCGGGCCTTTGGCGACCTGCCCCAAGTACTGAGAGCGCATGCAACCCAGTCATTTCAGAAGGAACTGGCCGAGACCCAAGCGCGTTGTGGGCGCAACATAAGCAAGAGCACTTCCGACCCCAAGGCCCTGCTCCGTTTCGTTGAAATGCGCCGCCGGCTCGGCAGCTGGGTGGATGGATTCAGTCGGCCACAGTATCCCGGCGTAGCAAGGCTGAGTTACGCAGTCTGGACGACCGGAGAACGGAAAGAGAGACGCGCGGTGGTCGATCCCACAGGCCATGCGAGAGAGCGCTTTGTGGCCGAACGCTCGGCCTGGACGGTGGGCCCGGAGGAGCGATCCCCTTTCCCCAACCTCCGGGTGGCTCAAGAGTCGCCCCCCTCGGCCGCGTCCCGGCGGGAGATCGGAGACGACGAGTTCCGGGCCGAGTTGCTGAAGGCCCAGCAGGGCGACATGAATGCCATGTTCCGGGTGGCCCTCATTTACGAGAGAGGCACCCACGACGTGGACAAGGATGTCGGGGAGATGATGCGCTGGCTGGTGCTATCGTCTTCCCTGGGCAACGGACTGGCCAGCTACAAGCTGTACCGTTATTTTGCCGAGCAACCGGTCAGCTACGCCAAGGCCGTCAAGTTCAAGAGACTGGCCGGCGAACAGGGCTATTACGGACCGCCGGCGCTCAGCAATAGAAGGTGAGGTAAGAAGCGCGCCGCTATCGACATACCGGAGCGGGCAGCTGATCGCAGGTTTTGCGGTAAGGCGTACCGCTCATATACCCACCCCATTCCGTGCAATCGAGGTTCCGGTTCGCGACGCGACAGGCGAGCGCCGCCAGCGATTCGAGATTCCAGTTCCACAGAATGACCGTTTCGTCGTCGCTTCCCGAGGCGATGGTCTTGCCGTCCGGGCTGAAGGCGACCCCCAAGACCCGGCCGCGATGTCCCACCAGCGGCGTGAGCGGCTTGCGCGCGGCCACATCCCAGAGAAGCACGGTGCCGTCCTGACTTGCCGAGGCCAGCACCTGCCCGTCCGGACTAAAGGCAACGCTCCGAACGGGGCCTCGATCGCCCTCCAGCGTAGCGAGCGGTTTTTGCGCCGCCACATCCCAAAGGAACACCGTCCCGTCCTGACTCCCCGAGGCCAGCATCCGACCATCCGGGCTGAAGCCTGCGCCGAAAACGCGCTGTCGATGACCGCCGAGTATGCCCCGGCGCTGGCGGCTCGCCACGTCCCATAGCGTCACCGTGTGGTCTTCGTTCACCGACGCCAGCAGCTTGCCGTCCGGACTGAAGGCGACACCCCAAACTCGCCCCTGCCGTCCTTCCAGGGTGGCGAGCCGCATGCGAGTTGCGGCATCCCACAGCATTAAGGCCCCATCGGCGCCCGCCGAGGCGAGTAGCTTGCCGTCGGGGCTGAAGGCGACGCCGAGAACCTTGTCCCCATGGCCTTCCAACACCGTCCCTGACTGTGTTTCGGTCGGCCTGCCCGCCGCGAGATCCCACAGGATCACCGTCTTATCTTCGCTGGCCGAGGCCAGCAGCTTGCCGTCCGGACTGAAGGCGACGCCCAGTACCGGTCCCAGGTGTTGCTGAAGCATGGATAGCCGCTTGCCCGTCGCGAGGTCCCACAGGATCACCGCGCCGCCTTCGCTGGCCGAAGCCAGCAACTTGTCGTCCGGGCTGAAAGCGACGCCCCACACCCTTCCTTGCTGCGACGCCAGGTCGATTAGTGGCTTGTGCTCCGTCAAATCCCAAAGGATCACCTTCTGGTCGTCGCTCGCCGAAGCCACCGTCTTGCCGTCCGGGCTGAAGGCGACGCTTCGGACCGCCTCCCGGTGCCCTTCCAATGCTTCCGTCTCCAGGGGTTCGGGTTGCCTGCCCGGTGACAGGTCCCACAGAATCACCGTCTGGTCCGCGCTGGCCGAGGCCAGCCGCTTCCCGTCCGGGCTGAAGGCGACGCCCCAGACCGCCCCCCGGTGCTTCGCGAGTGTGGTGCGCACGCGGCTGGGGTCAACCACGCCCACGATGTTTGCGAACACCGGCCCCTGATCGTTCGTGAAAGTGGTTTGCCGGCTTTCCGATTTCACGTCCCACAAAATGACCGTCCAGTCCTCGCTGGCAGAGGCCAGGGTCCTTCCGTCCGGACTGAAAGCGACCGCCAGAACCCGGTCACCGTGACCCGTCAACGTGGCCTGCAGTTGCCCCGTGTCTGGCTCCCACAGAGTCACCGTCTTGTCGGCGTTGGCCGCGGCCAGTAGCTTGCCGTCGGGGCTGAAGGCGACGCCGAGGAATTGCCCCCCCTGCCTGGAAAGGGTCCTGCGCCGTTCCCCCGTGGCCACATCCCACAGGATGACCGTTCCGTCATAGCTCGCCGTAGCGACCGTCCCCCCCTGCGTGCTGAAGGCGACGCCCAAAATCCGCTCCCCATGTCCGGTCAATGGAGGGAACAGCGGTTTCTGCGCAGCCGTATCCCACAGGATCAGCGCCCTGTCTTCGCCGGCTGAGGCCAGCAGCTTGCCGTCGGGGCTGAAGGCGACGGCCAAGACGGCTTCGGTGTGTCCGGCGAGAACCGCAAGCGCCCTGCGCGTCTTTGCATCCCATAGGGTCACCGTCTTGTCCGCGCTCGCCGAGGCCAGCCGGCGGCCATCAGGGCTGAAAGCGACCGACAGGACGCTGTCATCGCCCCCCAGAAACCCATCCAGACGCGGATGGCTCAGAAAGCCGTTCACGAACTCCGCGCTGACGTCGAGGCTCGGAACAGCCTTGGTCTCCTCCGCCAAGCGGTAGGCCTGCACATTGAGGAGCAAGGCCAGATCGTACTGGTTGGTCGCCTGGAACCATCTGGCCTGAGCCACCAACAGGGATTTCACGCGTTGCACCATTTGGACGTTGAGCTCGTCGACCTGACGCCACAATTGGGCGACGACGCCACCTGCGCCGAGCACGATCACCACGCCTATCGCCAGCAGCAGGGAGACGAGCCGATTGCGCCGCTGCCGACGGGCGGCCTCGCGCTCGCGCGCCTGCGCCGCCGCCTCTGCCTCGTGCGCCTTGCGGGAATCGCGGCTTTCTTGCACGACCCCGGTGAGCACATCATGAGTCAACTCCAGCCGCTTCACCCCGAAGCGGTCGTCTACCCGCAACAAGCGTCGCGCCACCAGGGCATCGACCGCCGCTTGGGAAATGCCAGGAAGCCCGAGCGCATCGTCCAGCGCGTAGCTGTCCCGGTAGCCCTTGTCGGTGAGCAGTTCGTCCTCAATGAACACGCGCACCCGCGCATCGTGACCGGCCAGGCTGCGCTCGTAAAAATCGGACAAAATCTCGTGCTCGGCGCCCGAGATCAAATCGATCGTGATCCGGGACTGGCCGGCCCGTTGCCGTCTGCTGTTGAGCTCGCTGCAGATCATGCTGAGAAGCGCCGGGTCGACCTCGAGATCGCCATACTCGGTTGGTTCGGGCGGCAGTGCGGCCGTGCCGAAACCCGCGGCTATGGCGATGATGCGGGCGGCGACGACTTGATCCACCAGATGGCCTCCGCTCTTGACCACGACCTCCTGGGCCTGCAGGCCATTCATGGGCGTGAGACGCAGGCGGTTGTAAGTCAGCGACGGAATCTGCTGTTTGAGCTCTTCGATGTACGCGAGATAGTCCTCACGAAAGCTCAGGATCAGCTTGAAGGCCAATTTGCGGAAGTCGAACCGCCCCGATGCCTCGGGGCTTTCGTCCAGAGTCGCCTTGAGATGCTTCGGGGGCCGGTTCTCGATCAGTTCTCCGAATTCTGCGAGGAATTCCCTGCTCCGGTCCCTGGTATACTCATCCTCCTGCCCCAGGGTGAAAGCCTCCTCGAACTGGTCGAATGCCAGCACCGGCGTGACTGGACGGTTCCTTTCGTTCCAGAATTCGGAGTCGACCCGGTGGAAGTATTCCCACAACGTCTCCGAGTCGGTGGGCAGGGGGGCTTCGATACGCCTGTTCCTGCATTCGGTCAGCAAGCTGTCGATCACCTGGCTGCGCAAAGGCGGGCCGCCACTGGAGAAGTCCAGGCGGATGTAGACGGGAACGAAACCTTCCTTGCGCAGCGCGGGGAACAGACCCGCGTTCAACAGCGAGGTCTTGCCCAATCCGGAACGGCCGAACAACACTGTGAGCGACTCGCGCCGGACCAGGCGCAGCAGTTCGGCGGTCTCGTTGTCCCGGCCGTGAAAATATTCCGAGTCGCCTTCGCCGAACGAGTCGAGGCCTGGCCAGGGATTCTCGGGGTTGAGGTGGGTTTGCTTGAGGTCCATGGTCATCCCCCTCGCTGCCGCCGGTGATAGTCGCGCACCAACTGCTTCAGCCGCTCGGTGAACTCGCTCGAGACCTGGCCACCAGTCAGTTGGGTAAATTGACTGCGCCTGAAGCGCTCCGGAACTTTGGCCGTATAGGCGGGTGTTTCATCGATCGTCACCGGGATGATGAACGGGATCTCGTCCGCGATGCCCAGCGCCCGGTCCGCCGCCCAAGCCCATTCCCGCCTGAAGTAGCCTTCCAGACGGCACTCGGTAGCATTCGACACGATCGGTAGGAACAGCGAGCAGTTGGCGACGTTGCGGCGGATTTTCTGATCCCAATCATCACCTGCCGCCAGCTGGCGCTTGTCGAACCACACGTCCAGCCCGGCCTTCTCCAGCGCGGTCTTGATGCGCTCGACGGCCTCTAGGTCGTCGCTGGCATAACTCAGGAAAATCGCCCCGGACTCCATCTGATAGGTATCCGAACCGGCCACTGGTGCGGCTGCGGGCGCTGCCGGTGATTCCGCTTCGGGGTGTCGCTCCTGCCAGCGACGCGACAGCTCGGTCACAAACTCGGCCGCGCCGCCCGAAATAACTTTGCTGTTGTAGCTGAAGTGCTCGAGGAACACGGCCAGGTTGGTGTTGACTACCAGGCTGTCCACCAGCACTTCCATCTGGTCACGTCGCATCGACAGCGGCTGATTCTTTGCCAGACGTATGAAAAATCGCGCCAGCCAGTCCGGCATGCTGCAACCGAGAATGAGCAGGTGATTGTCCTTCAACTCGTCGAACAGCAGGTGCGGCCGCCGCGAGTCCTGCTGCATGGCCTGCATGAATTCGATTCTGTCCTCATCGCACACCACGTAATCGGGCGAGGCCGACAGTTTGCCGAGCAGGTGATACACCAGGGGACGATCGAGGTTCTTCTTTTCGCTTCTCAGATCCTGGACATCGTTCGGGGAATACGCGATTACCTCGGTCTTGGCGTTTCCCCCGAAGCGGATCGTATTGATGGCATCGGCCAGCAGCGAGTCGAAGGTGACGCTCACGAAAAGCTTGAAGTGGTGGATCCGGGCCAGGTCCAAAAGGCGGGGCGGAGGTGGAAATGCGGCCTCCTTCAGTAATGCCCGGATACGCGGGTAGATTTCTTCCTTGCGGCCCCGATTGTCGAGGAACCGGCACACCACGTCATTGAGCGAGTAGTAGCCGCTCGTTAGGTCGGAAACGGGAACCCGTAGGCGCTCGGCGAGCTTATTCGCGATGTGCGAGTAGAGCGGGATTTCGCCATCGCCCGCCGCAACGGTGACGAGCTCCGGGCCAACGATCGGAATGACCTTGCCGTCCTCGATATACTCGAGCAAATCGTCCCAGAAATAGTCCGGCAGCTCACTCATCCAGCGTCCCTGCAATCGACGGGCTTGGTCGACGCACAAATCGCCCTCCTTTTCGCATGTTTTTCGACTCGTGCGTCATGACATGGATTCGATGGCATCCGGTTCCACCGCTTGAAAATGCGGGGGCGAAGCGGGATCAGTCCTCCGCGGCCTTGTACAGCTTTGTCAACCCCTGCTGAATGGTGGCCGGTACCGGCTCGTAGTGACTGAATTCCAGGGTGAACGAACCCTCCCCGCCAGTGATCGATTTCAACCTGGACTGATAATTCTGCAACTCGCCCAGCGGCGCCTGCCCCGTGATGCACACCCGATCGCCCGACAATGTCTGCGTCCCGGTGACGTGGCCCCGCCTGGACAGAAGATCCCCGCTCAGATCGCCGGTGCTCTCGCTGCGCGCGGTGATGCGGATGTTGACGACCGGCTCGAGTACGATGGGGTTGGCTTTGGCAATGGCATCGAGCAGGGCTTTCTTGCCGGCGGCGACGAAGGCCACTTCCTTGGAGTCCACCGAGTGATATTTGCCGTCATAGACGGTCACCCGGATATCCTCCAGGGGGTAACCGGCGATTGCCCCGCTGGAGATGACCTGGCGCACGCCTTTTTCGACGGCGGGCAAGAACTGCGAGGGTATGGCGCCACCGACCACGGCGTTGACGAATTCGAATCCGGCGCCTCTTTCAAGAGGCTCGACGCGGAGAAAGACCTCGCCGAATTGCCCCGCCCCACCGGTCTGCTTCCTGTGGCGATGGTGCCCTTCCGCATTCAGCGTGATGGTTTCACGGTACGGGACGCTGGGCGTATGGGTTTCGACCTCGACATGGAAACGCTCCTTCATGCGCTCAAGCAACATTCGAAGATGCAGGTCCCCTAGCCCCCGCATCACGGTTTCGTTGGCCGTGGGGTTGTTTTCGATGCGAATACTCGGGTCTTCGGCAGCCAGTTTGTGCAGCGCGTCGGACAGTTTCTGTTCGTCGCCCCGGCGCGCCGAGGCGATCGCCACGCCGGCCATCGGCGGTGGGAAGTCGGTGCTGCGCAAATGATAATGATCCTCCTCGTGGGAGTCGTGCAGAACCGCATCAAAATGGATGTCCTCCACTTTCGCCACGGCGCAGATATCGCCCGGCATACCCTGCTGGATAGGGATTTGCTCCTTGCCCTGCACGGCAAACAAATGACTCACCTTGAACGGCTTGCGCCCGTCGCCGATGAAAAGCTGGCCGTTGACGGCGATTGTTCCCTGGTGGATGCGGAAGAGACCGACCTTGCCGATGAAGGGATCCACCTGCACCTTGAACACATGCGCGATGGCATGCATGGCCGAATCCGGACGCACCCGGACCTTTTCGGCCTGGCTTCCTTCGCCCTTGAGGAACTGGGGCGGATTGCCCTCGCAGGGATTGGGCATCAAACGGGCGAAGACCTGAAGCAGTTCCTCGACGCCTGCGCCGGTGCGGGCCGACACGAAGCAGACCGGAATCAGATGACCCTCGCGCAGGGCTTTTTCGAAGGGATCATGCAGTTGTTGCGGGCTCAACTCCTCCCCCTGCTCCAGATATAAAGCCATGAGTTCTTCGTCGACCTCGACCACTTGATCGATGATTTGCGCATGCGCCAGCTCGACGGAGGAAAAATCGGCGATTTCCCGGACGGGCTCGAAGAAACAGTCGACCACCTTTTGTCCCTGTTGGGAAGGCAGGTTGATCGGCAGGCATTCCTTGCCGAAGGCCTCGCGAATTTGACTGAGTAAACCGGAAAGATCGATCTCGCCGGCGTCTATCCGGTTGACGATGATCAGGCGGCAGAGTTTGCGTTTAGCGGCCGCCTCCATGATTCGATGCGTCACCGACTCGATGCCGGTCTGGGCGTTGATCACGATCGCTGCGGTCTCGACGGCGGGCAGCACGCTGAGGGTACGCCCCAGGAAATCGGGGTAACCCGGCGTATCAATCAGATTGACATGACAGCCTTCATACTGCAGATGGCAGATCGACGGGTCGAGGGAATGGCCCGATGCCTTCTCCTGAGGATCGAAGTCACAGACTGTGGTGCCTTTGTCCAGGCTGCCGCGAGCGGTGATCGTACCGGCTGCAAACAGCAGGGCTTCGGCCAGTTCGGTCTTGCCGCTGCCGGCATGGCCGACTAAAGCGATGTTGCGGATATTTTCGGTGATATGAGCTGCCATCGTAGGTTCCGTGGATTTTCTGGGTAAGCCGAATCGGCGCGATCGTGAATGAAAGTCTCTTTCGGCGCCATGGTCGACTGCATTATATCCCCAGAACAGGGCGCAACGCCGATCTCCATGCGCCTGCGGCAAAACCGGCCGTTCAAACGCAAACCGGCGTACGGTCACCTGTTCCCCGATCCGCATCCCAAAGCAACCGGATCGACCGCAGCCCCTGACAGCTGTCGGGAAGAACGCCTGTTTAGTTGAGTGAATTGAATCGTCGGCTCGGGGCATTGGACGACACGAGCGCGCCCGGGTTCTGGCGCGAAATATTACCCTTGTGGTGCCGGTGGAAGTGGTGCCATTGAGCGAATCGAGTCGTTCTAAACGAACGAAATTCCGGCTGTCCGCCGACATCCTCGAGTTCCGCATAGGCCC
>DATIXD010000101.1:0-4471 GCA_035518875.1 Methylococcaceae bacterium
GCCGGGCTGTCGGTCATGCGGTTGCCCCAAAGAAAGGGGGCAAACACCATCTCCCTGCGGGAAATTCTGGCGGACATGGGTTTGTAAGTGACGGTTGAGGGAGCTGATGGCTGGCTACAGAATGGCGGCGCCAATCACATACTAGGCTGAAACTACCAGATGAACGGCATCGCGACATGGACCAGCCTGATAAACCCTACTCTCCATCCTGCGACCGCAACCGGGAGCCGATACTCGCGGTGCTGCGCGACCACTTCATGGACCGCCGCCGAGTGCTGGAAATCGGCAGCGGCACCGGCCAGCACGCGGTTTTCTTCGCCAACGCGCTGCCCCATGTGATTTGGCAGGCCTCGGATCGCCGGGAAAATCTGGCGGGCATCCGGGCGTGGTTGGACGAGGCGGCCTTGCCCAACACGCCTACGCCCCTCGAACTGGACGTGAACGAGGCTTGGCCGCGCCAGCGCTACGACGCGGTCTTCAGCGCCAATATCCTGCACATCATGAGCTGGACCGAGGTGGAGCGCCTGTTCGCTGGCCTGGGGGAAATCATGATCGAAGAGGGCAAACTGGTCATCTATGGACCCTTCAACTGCCGCGGGCAATACACCAGCGAGAGCAACGCAGCGTTCGATGTTTGGCTCAAGGCGCAGGGCGATCATCAGGGCATCCGCGATTTCGAGTCGGTGGCTGCCCTGGCGGGAGAGATTGGCCTGGAACTGCTGGAGGACCGGGCCATGCCCGCCAATAACCGCTGTCTGGTTTGGCGCCGAGTGGGCGCACGCGAATGAGCATGCGGGGGCTTGGTGGCCAGCGCCCAGCATCTGCCGGAGGCGGACTGGCAAGGTCTGGAGGCGGGCGATGACCCGTTTAACAGCCGCGCGTTTCTGGGCGCGGCCGAACATACGGGCGCGGCGGGCGAGCCCTTGGGCGGGCGGCCGTTGCATCTGGCCCTGCGCGATGGGGACAACCGGCTGGCCGGGCTGCTGCCCCTTTATCTGCGACATCACTCGTTCGGCGATTTTTCCCATGACTGGCATTGGGCGTTGGCCCGGCGGCAAATCGGACTCGATTATTACCGCAAGTTGGTAACCGGCGTGCCCTTCACACCCTCAGCGGGGCCGCAGTTGCTGACCCGCTGAGGGGAAGAAATGGCGGATAGGTTGATCTCGCCGGCAAAACCTCCCCGCTTTTTAAGCGTTTTGACGCTAGAACAGATTTGCCCTGTGCCGTTCGCCGCAGATCACGGCAACAGCAGGGCCGCAAGGCAGAGCGGGGTAAACTCGCCTGAGATTGAAAAGACGGAAAAAAGCCTTGCCCAAACTGATCGAGCGGGTAATGAAGGCCATCGCTGGCAAAGTTTCCGAGCCGATGGATTTCTCAATCATTCCCTCGTAATCTTGTGGTGGGCATTCATATCTGTTGCGATGACTATCTGCCAATCACGGGTTGAGCTCAATAGGAACGCGACGTTGGCGCTGGCCCCGGGACGGCCCGACACGCAAAGCCACTTGTTCAGACGATCAAGGAGCAATATTCCCATGTCCGAAACCGCACCTTTATCCGGCCTTTGGTGTGCAACCCTGACGCCTCTTGGTCAAGATCTCCGTGTTGATCAGGCCAGGCTCGCCACGCATGTGCAAGGGTTATTTGCGGAGGGCGTCGCTGGGATCGTGCTTTTCGGCACCATGGGCGAAGGACCATCCTTCCCGGTGGAGGAGCGCGTCGGCGGTTTGGAGGGGCTGCTGGCTTCTGGCATTTCTACCGATCGCATTGTTCCAGCAACCGGATGCGCCGCGCTGGCAGACACCTTGGCGTTGACTCGACATGCGCTGCAAATGGGTTGTCCCCGCTGTTTGATCCTGCCGCCATTCTTCTGGAAGGATTTGTCCGACGAAGCGGTATTCCGTTATTACGCGACATTGATCGACAGGGTGAACGATGAGCGCCTGCGCGTCTATCTGTACCACATCCCTCAATTATCGGCCGTACCGATCCGTCCAGATGTCGTTGCCCGTCTTGCAGCGGCGTATCCGGGAATCGTCGCGGGCGTGAAGGACAGTTCCGGCGACTTCGAGCATACGGCTGCGCTACTCAAGTGCGTGCCGCAGCTCTCGATCATGGGCGGTTGCGAACCACAGTTGCCGCAGCTGAGGCGCGCCGGGGGCGCTGGTACCATCTGCGGCGTGGCCAACCTCTTGCCAGGCGCGGTCGCCGCCTTGCTCAAACCCGAAGTGAGCCCGGATGACCAGAGCCGCATCCAGAGTTTTGTGGAGATCGTCTTTCGTTACCCGTTCGTGTCTTCGGTCAAGGCCATACGTGCAGCCCAGACGAACGACGACGGCTGGTCCGAAGTACTTCCGCCATTGTTACCGCTTAACCAAGCGGAACGGGAGTCACTGTTCGCGGCTCTCCATCGGGCCGGTTTCGCTTCCGCGCTCTCGATCTGAATTCAAGCGTTAAGGGGTCCGTCGACGTTGTTTACCTGGAGTTTTGTGGCTATGCGGCCTCATCGGTGCTCAGCAATTGCTCAAGTAATTCAGGATCATCGAAATGCCGAGTGCCGCATGACAGGCGGATCGAACCTCGCCGTCAGGCGCCAAAATGACCTACTCCTCGTGCAGGTCATCTTTCGATGCGTATAGCTTCGATTCCGCTGCGGTTTCCGCTTTAATCAGCCTTACTTGGTAAGGCTGAGCAAGGGCAGCTTCAGCCGCTCTCTTCTTGTTTGCCAGGGAATCCTGACGGCCCCGGGCGACATAACCCGCCAACGCGCCACCGGCCGCGGCCAACACTACCAGCCCCAGGGTGATTAGCTCGACATAGAGCATCACGGTAGCGGCGCAGAGGATGACGACAAACATCGCGCCAAGCTTGAAGTTGGCCTTGGCATGGGCCCGATTCGTTTCCTTAACGATGCGCTGGTGACTCTCCTCAAACAGAGTGCGTTTCTCTGCTTCCGAGGCAAGAAGAAGCTTCTCTCGCTCTTGAGCAAAGGCTTCTTTCGCCTCTGCCAGCGAGTCCTTGTTGATGAGATTCGCGATGGATCGGAACCAAAAGGCCACAAGCAGAGTGAGGATGATCGCTATCGCCCCAATTAGCTGCCAGGTTGCCTCGAAGGAGGAACCGATCGCATGAATGACCAACACCGCCGTGGCGACCTGGATAATAATAAGACCGGGCAAAAACCGAAGTGCTGACAATGCCTTCACCTCTCTGAAACTATGCCTTTGACCGTACTTGGCGATGGAAAAGACCGCCAACCGTGTCTTTGCAATTGAAGCATTTTTCTCCGCGAGAATTCCCGCCCTGTGTTGATGTGGCCAAAATCCGGTTAATGCTCCGAGAGAGTACCGATAACCAAGAACATCGGTCCAGCATGAAATTATTTCTCCCTTGGCGGGACATATTCGGCCATTCGCTGCGCTTCTTCGTCCCCGCTTTGAGATCGGCGATTTAGCTGTCAATCTTGAAAAGTCGGAAGATCCAGTAGCCGCCGCGCATTCCGCTGAGCATAAGTGCTTCGCGCCAAGTTGATTTGCCGTAAATTCTCTGCATTCTGGGACATGGAAGAAAGACAGAATAGTGGCACGAGTTGCACCGATAGAGTGAGTGGACAGTGAGCGCGATTGCCTGAGGGCGATTGCCAAGAAAGGTCAGGATTGGCGCGAGCGAGATCGGGCGGAGACGATTTTATTGCTGGCCGCCGGGCACAGCGTTCAAGCCGTGGCGGAACACCAGGGGTTGTGCCGCGAAGCGGTGCGGATTCGGCGGCACAAATGGCTGAAATCCGGTCTGGCGAGTTTGCCGGATCAGCCGCGAAGCGGTGCGCCGAGCAAGCTGACCGACAAGCAACGCCAGGAGTTGGGAACGTGGGTGGAAGGCGAGGCCTTGTCCTCCCGGGAGTTGCTGACGCGGCTAGAACGCGAATACCAGGTTGTCATGGGTCGAACGACATTGCACACGGAACTGAAGCGACTGGGCTATGTGTGGAAACGCACCCGCTACAGCTTGAAAAAAAACGGGACCCGGAACAATTCGAGCAAGCCCGGGTCGAGATCGATGAGTTGATCAAACAAGCACAGGCGGGCGAGATTGAGCTGGCTTATGTGGATGAAGCAGGGTTCGCGCCGCAACCGCCAAACCGCTCGGCCTGGAGCAAGGTGGGCGAGACCCATGCGGTGGTGTCGAAGCGGTCGCAACGCCTGAATGTCATCAGCGCGCTGCTGTCTTCGGGGCGACTTATAATGCCAAGCGGTGGCAAAGCGTGAACGGATTGTGGCTCTTCGGTTTTCTGATGGCCCTGATCGAGCGGGTCAACAAGCCGAGGGGGTAATCCTGGACAATGCCTCCATCCATACGGCGAAAGCACTGGAACCGTATTGGCAACTGCTGAAGGAAAAAGGCATGCGGTTTTACTTCCTGCCACCTTACAGCCCTGAGTTGAACCGGATCGAAATCTTGTGGAAGAAGA
>DATIXD010000102.1:0-11027 GCA_035518875.1 Methylococcaceae bacterium
AAGGGTGGCGATCATGGAAATACCTCGCATAACAACGATGGCTCCGGGTCAAGGCGTCAGAATCGTTTGCAGCTCGACCTGATGGGAGCCCCACCGGTCGATCCATGCGACCGTAACCGTCACATTTTTCATGCCGACCGCCGGAATGTCGTCGTCCACATTCCACTCGCGCTTGTAAAATGTATCTCCGGTGGTCTCCCCGGCCTCGTTGAGCCATTCGGGGCTCGCCGACCGGACGACGCCGGTGTAACTCGTGTTGCGCAGCTGCTCCAGTTTCTGCTGAGCCAGCGTCGTGGCGGCCGTCATGCGCCGGGTTTGCACATCGGTCTGCACCGCCGAGTTCATCAGGTAGGCAAGGCCCACCAGCGAAAAGGCGAAAACCGATAGGGCCACAAGGGCCTCGATGAGGGTGAAGCCCTCGTTATCGGCGCGTCCGGTTACGGGTTTCATCGGTTCGGATTATGCGGTCTTGTCATTATTGCCCGGCGATTTCGCGATGGATCGTAGCCAATTTGTTAATGCCGCGTAAATGATGGTCTGTGGCGCATGGGGAGTCGGCAGGTCATCCGGCAACTGTGAACCGGTCCGCGCAGTCACCCACCCCAAGCGTTTGGAGTTCTCCACAGGCCGCCTGAAATATTCACAAATTCTGTGGATAACTCTGTGAATCAAAAACTTCCGAGCGCCGTCTTTTCTGAACGGGAGTTAGGTTGGTCAATTTTTGATCACGCTATAGCATATTGATATTTATACAGTTTTTTCAAATCTTTGTTTTTCCAATGACATCGATGATCCTTTGTAAGCAAATGTGGACAAATGTAATCTTCGGCTTACAGAGAGGCGGGCAACGTATCGAATCGTTACGCCTGAATGGGCCCCGGCGTCTGGACTTCGAAAAGCGCTGCCGCCTGTTGGTCGGCGTGGTAGGAAGAACGCACCAGCGGGGCGCTGGCGACCTGGGTGAATCCCAGCTTCCGCGCGGTCTCGGCTAGTCGGTCGAATTCTTCCGGCGTCACGTAGCGGGCGACCGACAGATGATCCGCGCTGGGCTGGAGGTATTGCCCGAGGGTGAGCATCTCGCAACCGTGATCGCGTAAGTCCGCCAAAGTCGCCTCGGTTTCCTCCAGGGTTTCACCCAGTCCTAACATCAGGCCGGATTTTGTGGGGATACCGGGATTCGCCTTCTTGAACCGGCTGAGCAGTGCCAGCGATTCACCATAGTGCGCCCCGGGCCTGGCTTGCCGGTAGAGCCGGGGCACCGTTTCCAGGTTGTGGTTGAACACGTCCGGCCGCGCCGTGGCAAGCGCGTCCAGCGCCGCGGCTACGCGGCCCCGGAAATCCGGGGTCAGAATCTCGATCTTGGTCATCGGCGTTGCTTTGCGGATGGCGCGGATGCAGTCGGCGAAATGTCCGGCGCCGCCGTCGCGCAAATCGTCCCGGTCGACCGAGGTGATGACCACGTAGTTTAGCCGCATTCGGGCGATGGCCTGGGCCAGATGCGCCGGCTCCTGCGGATCAAGCGGCTTGGGCCTGCCATGGGCGACGTCGCAGAAGGGGCAGCGCCGGGTGCAGATATCCCCCATGATCATGAAGGTCGCCGTGCCATGACCGAAACATTCGGCCAGATTCGGGCAAGCCGCCTCCTCGCAGACGGTGTGCAGATGATTTTCCCGCAGCAGCCGCTTGATCTTCAGGGTTTGCTCGCTGTCCCCCGCGCGAACGCGAATCCAGGCCGGCTTGCGCAGGGGCGTTTCGGCGGGAACAACCTTGACGGGTATACGGGACAGCTTGTCGGCCTTGCGCTGGTGGGTATCCGGAGTCAGTCGCGAAGGGGCTTGTAAATCGTTCAGGTCAGACATGCGGGCTCGCGGGGGGTTAGGTTTGGATGCCATCGTAACCGAATTCTCGCACGATTTCGGCGACTAGCGGCACCGCCGCTTCCAGCGGCTTGATCCGGACCCCCAGATCGGCCAGCTGGGTGATTCTCAGCCCCTGAAATCCGCAGGGGTTGATCGCTGAAAACGGCGACAAATCCATGTCGACGTTGAGGCTCAGTCCGTGATAACTGCAGCCGCGGCGGATGCGCAGCCCCAAGGAAGCGATTTTCTTTCCTTCCACATACACGCCCGGAGCGTCGCGGCGCGCTGCAGCGCAAATCCCGTACTGGCCCAATGTTCCTACCGTTGCGTTTTCCAGACCGCTGACCAGGGTTCGCACGCCGATATTCAGTCGGCGCAAGTCGAACAGCGCATAAGCGACGAGTTGGCCGGGGCCATGATAAGTGACTTGTCCGCCCCGATCGGTCTGGATGACGGGCATTGACACCGGACGAACGATATGCGCCGGATCGCCGTTGAGTCCCAAGGTATAGATCCCCGGATGTTCCACCAGCCACAGTTCGTCTGTCGCGTGCTCGTCGCGGGTTTCGGTGAATTCGCGCATGGCGCTCCAGACCGAGGCATAGTCCTTTAGACCGAGGCTCTCGATGCGCAGCTTCATTATCGGCTAAAGCAGGAATAGGGTCGCCAGCCCCAGAAAAATGAAAAAACCCATGCTGTCGGTGATGGCGGTGAGCAGGACGCTGGTGCCGACGGCGGGGTCGAGCTTCAAGCGGTGTCTGATCAGCGGGATGGACAGCCCCATGATGGCGGCCACCAAAAGATTCAACATCATCGCCGTGGCCATGACCGTGCCCAGATAAGGGTCGCGGTAGAGGCCGTAGGCGACCAGGCCGATCAGCGAACCCCATACCGTTCCGTTGAGCAAGGCGATGCCGACTTCCTTGAGGACCAGTTTGCGGACATTGGCGGCGCTGATCAGGCCCAGCGCCAGCGAGCGGACGATCAGGGTGCTGGTCTGGGTTCCGGTGTTGCCGCCGATTCCGGCGACGATGGGCATGAGCGAGGCGAGGGCGACGATGCGCTCGATGGTGCCCTCGAAGAAGCCGATCACGCGAGTACTCAGGAATGCCGTGATCAGGTTGATGCCCAGCCAGAACCAGCGGTTCTGCAGACTCTTCCAGATGCCGGAGAACAGATCCTCCTCTTCCAAAAGGCCCGCCTGCGCCAGCATTTCCTCGTCCGATGTGTCGCGGATGTAGTCGACGATGGCGTCGACGCGAAGGCGGCCCTGCAGTCTGTTTTCGTCATCCACCACCGGTGCGGACAGCAGATCGTAGCGTTCGAATGCGCGGGCGGCGTCGTCGGCCTCGTCGTGCAGGCGGAAACTGACGACATCCCTGGACATCACTTCCGAAACCCGGGCCTCGGGATTGTTGACTATCAAGCGTTTGAGCGAAAGAACGCCCTTGAGCACATTCTGCTTGTCGACCACGAACAGTTTGTCGGTATGCTCGGGCAAATTCCCGCGCCGGCGCAGATAGCGCAGCACCACGCCCAGCGTGATGTCGTCGCGGATCGTCACCATGCCGAAATCCATGAGCGAGGCGACGGTGTTTTCCTCATAGGCCAGCACGGATTCCAGCTGCGCGCGGTTCTGATCGTTCAGGGACTCCAGCAGTTCCTGCATGACCTCTTCGGGCAAATCCGGGGCAAGGTCGGCGATCTCGTCGGTTTCCAGCTGCTCAGTGGCCGTCAACAACTCCTCGGTGTCCATGTCCGAGATCAGCGTCTGACGCACCGCGTCGGAGACGTCCAGCAGTATCTGGCCGTCCAGTTCCGATTTGACCAGGTTCCAAACGAGGAGTCGCTGTGCTAGGGGCAGGGCTTCGAGGATATAGGCGATGTCGGCGGCATGCAGCTGATCGAGCTTGGCTTTCAGCGCGGCCTGATGTTGCTTGTGGAGCAGGGTTTCGACCAGTTCATGACGCGGCATCTCCTGATGCTGCAGAATGGTTTCCTCCAGCTTCTGCTTTTCGAGCAGTTCGATGACCTGTTCCAGGTGCTGTTTGAGCAAATCGTCGCTGGGGATGTTGTAGTTATCTGCCATGATGCGCCGGGATTGGACTCTGCCGAAGGGGTCGAAGGCGGGAAGAAGAAGGAGGCAATGCTTAGTTTATTGGACTATCCTCGCCTTTTCGTCCGTATAGATGCTGCATGAGCCGATCCCCCGGCATTTAAAGCGCCATGATCACGTCGGCCGAAGCGCTGAGATCGCTATAAATGGCGTCCAGTTGCGCCTTACTGGACGCCCGCACAGTGATGGTCACCGCAGTATATTTGCCGCCCTTGCTCGGGCGAACGGCGATGGCGTCGGCACCCAAATCCGGGGCATGCCGGCGAACGATCTCCGCGATGATCAGATCGAAGTCGGCGCGGCTGTGACCGAACGCCTTGATCGGGAAATCACAGGGGAAATTTAGCAGCGGTGCCGGATTGTCCGTCATAGGCCTTGGCGCAGTTGCTGTTTATAGGCTTGATAGATGGCGTTCATTTGCCGCCAGATGGGCCCCGGCTTGCCGACGCCGACCGGCTGACCGTCCAGCTCGATTACCGGCAAGATTTCACGGGTGGAACTGGTCAGCCAGACTTCGCCGGCGCGTTGCAACTCTTCCAGCGTGATGTCGCGCTCTGCGGCGGGGATATCGTTCGTCAGCGCCAGTTCGAGCACCAGATCGCGGGTGATGCCCGGCAAGATGGCGTGGCCTTTGGGCGGTGTCAGCAAAACCCCGTCCACCACCGCGAACAGGTTGCTGGCCGCACCTTCTACTGCAAAACCCTCGCGCACCAGGATTGCTTCCGCGCAGCCCCGGTCTACGGCAAGCTGCCTCAGGAGCACGTTGGCCAGGAGGGTGATGGCCTTGATATGGCACCACTGCCAGCGGATGTCATCCAGGGTAATGGCCCTAACGCCCTCGGCGGGAATGGGTGCAATGGGCGAGCACATCACGAAAACGGTCGGCGCGGCGCCCTCAGGAAAAGCGTGATCGCGCTTGGGGGCCGCGCCCCGGGTGACTTGCAGGTAAATGGACTGGTCCTGATCGCCACAGATCAGGCGGGCAAGGATCGGCTTCCATTCCTCTGTGGTCAGAGGCGATTCCATCCGGATGCCCCGCAAACTGTTATTTAGCCGCTCCAGGTGCTCCTCCAGACGGAAAGGGCGGCCGCCGTAGACCGGGATCACTTCATACACGCCGTCGCCGAACAGGAAGCCGCGGTCGAGGACGGAAACCTTGGCCCGGTCGAGGGGAAGGAATTCGCCGTTGAGATAAACAATGGGGGTCTCTTGAGCCATAAGCCTAGCGATGTCGGGTTCCGAGGTTACTTCCAAAGCAACTGGAGCGAATCGAACGCGCGACGGAAGATGCCGCCTTCCTGAACGGTCTTGAGCGCCACCAGATCGGTTTGACCCACGATCTGGTCGTTCAGGGCAACCCTGACCGCGCCCAGCTTGTCGCCCTGCTGCACAGGGGCCGTGATCATGTTATTGATCTCCATCGAGGCCTTGAGGTTCTGATATTGCCCGCGCGGAAAGGTGACGTAAAAATCCTTGCTCAGCCCCAACGCGAGGTCGGTGCTGTCGCCCTTCCAGACGCGCGCCTCGCTCAGCTTCTCATTGGCCTTGTAAAGGGGGCGGGTTTCGAAGAAGCGAAAACCGTAGTTGAGCAGCGCCTGATTCGCGTTGGCCCGCTCGTTGTCGCTCTTGGTGCCGAGAACCACGGAAATCATCCGCATGCCTTCGCGTACGGCGGAGGTGACCAGGCAGTAGCCCGCTCCCTCGGTGTGGCCGGTCTTGACGCCGTCGACCGTTGGATCACGCCACAGCAAGCGGTTGCGGTTAGTCTGCTTGATGTTATTGAAGAAGAATTCCTTGATGGAGTGCCACTTATAGTATTCGGGAAACTCTTCGATCATGGCGCGGGTGAGAATCGACAGGTCGCGCGCGGTGGTGTAATGATCGGGGTCGGGCAGGCCCATGCTGTTCTTGAAGTGGGTGTTCTTCATGCCCAGCCGCTCGGCATTCTGATTCATGAGCTGTGCGAACACCGCCTCATCGCCGGCGACGTGTTCGGCCAGCGCCACGCTGGCGTCATTGCCGGACTGCACGATCATGCCCTTGAGCAAATCTTCCACGGGAATCTGCGCGCCGACCTGGGCAAACATACGCGAGCCTTCGGTACGCCAGGCTTTCTCGCTCACCGTGACCATGTCCTGCAGCTTGAGGTTGCCCTTGGCGAGTTCACGGAACACCACGTAGGCGGTCATGATCTTGGTCAGGCTGGCGGGCTCTAGGCGCTGATCGGCGTTGTTCTCCGCCAGCACGCGGCCGCTGTTGTGGTCCACCAGGATATAGGCCTTGGCGCCGAGTTCCGGCGGGGCCGGAATCAGAATCTGGTCTGCCGCCAAGGCGGGATTGACCAAAGCCAACAGGAAGAGAAACGGGTATATCACTCTTGAACACATCCGATCGAACCTCTCAGGTTTTCCGCTTTTTCGTTTGGATTCAATAACGCGCGGTATTGTAGCATGGGCTGTCGGACAAGGCTCGGTTTCGTGCGGACCGATCGGGACAATCGCGCCGTCTCGCATATGCCGAGTCCGCCAACCCCGCGGTCAATCCCGGCGATGCAAATTGAACGGCGGACCGTCGCGACTGGCATGGTGAATGGCCTCGGAGGCATTACTCCGAAGAGGCGTCAACAGGCATCAGGGCAAGAGTCAATTTGCAAGATGCGACCGAACCGGAGGACAGCCGAACCCAGTTCAAATCCGGTTTGAATTCTTGTAACAAAGGGGGGTCTAATCGAAAGATTTTAAATGAACGTCAGTTGAACGAGCGTCAGTAATGACCGGAAAACGCTACGACGGTGCCTGGTACGACATTGACCCGGAAATCTATGAATGGTCGGTAGCATTTTTTCGCACGATAAGAAAACTACTGAAGGTCAATATCAAGCTTCATGCCACCGATCAAGTTCAGCAGGGCGATATCTTCTTGTTCAACCATTTTTCCCGGTTCGAAACATTTATACCCCAGTATCTCATTTATGAAGAGTCGGGGGCCTACAGTTGTGCGATAGCATCCGGCGAGTTCTTCGAAGAAGATACAGCGTTATCTCGCTACTTGGCAAGGGTCGGGGTTATTCCACACGATCACCCCCGCGTTTTTCCGATCGTCGCAGAGCAGATTTTGCGCGGCCGGAAAATCATCATCTTCCCGGAAGGGGAAATGGTGAAAGACCGTCGGGTCTTAGACCGCCAAGGCGACTACAGCATATACTCCAGAACGACCGGGGAAAGACGGAAACAACACACCGGTCCGGCCGTGCTGGCGCAGGGGATAGAAGCATTCAAAACAAGCGTGCGCCAAGCTTATTGCAGCAAAGATCAGGCTCAATTGATGCGCTGGAAAGATGACCTGAAGCTCGACAATCTCGATCAATTATTGATTGCCGCACTGAAGCCCACCCTGATAATACCTTCAAACATCACTTTCTATCCGATACGTTCCTCCGATAATTTGCTACACCAAGGCGCCGAGTTTTTTTCTGACGCCTTGACTCAACGTCAAATCGAGGAACTGATCATTGAGGGCAATATCCTCCTTAAAGATACCGATATGGATGTCCGCATGGGCCAACCGATGTATCCATACCATCTTAGACATTGGTGGAATCGTTTCCTCCTCGCGCCGACAGTGTCCGGATTTAACAACCTCGATGAGGTATTCGACTTCTATGGATCGGGTGAAAGCATCAAACGGAAATTGTTCCGCCATTATTTCAAAAAGAACGCCGATATCACACGCAATGAGTATATGGAGGAAATGTATCGGAACGTGACCATCAACCTGAGCCATTTGGCCTCTACGCTCATCATGCAGTGTATCGGCACGGGGCAAAGACAAATTGCGAAACATTGCTTCTACACTACGATTTACATTGCCATCAAACGACTACAGCGGAACAAGGCGATTCTATGGCACCGAAGTCTCCTGAATCCGGAGGATTACGACAATCTGCTGCACGGCAAAGGCAAACGGTTTGAAAATTTTATCCGCATGGCCGAAACTGCCGGCTTGCTGACCCAAGATGAGGACACTTATTATTTCCTGCAAAAGCTGTGCGACGACTATGACATAGACACCGTAAGAAGGGAAAATCTCATTGCCGTCTACTACAACGAAGCCGCTCCAATCAACGAAATCCACTCCGTGATCACGGAAGCTCTAAAAGAATGCGACCATGTCAGTAAACAACAATTGGCGCGCTGGTATTTCGAGGACCAATGTCTAATACTCCAATGTGCGCGTAGTTATTATTCTCAGCCACGCTTTGACGAAATTAACCAGAGGGAAACGGCAAATGCAGATCCAACTCCATTCCTATTCGAACCAGCACGGTCAAACGGCGTGGGCATTTTATTGATTCACGGCTTGCTGGCCAGTCCAGCCGAATTGCGTCAGTATGGGGAATACCTAACTCAGCAGGGATATACCGTATTGGGTGTTCGCCTTAAGGGTCATGGCACATCACCCCATGATTTGCAGAAACAGTCCTTCGAGGACTGGTATTCTTCTGTGGAAAAGGGTTACTCCATTATAAGCGCTCTTTGCGAAAATATTTTTGTCATCGGGTTTTCCACGGGCGGCGCGCTGGCTTTGGTATTGGCGGCCAGTCATAAGCCAGCGATAATCGCGGTCGTCGCAGTCGCCGTGCCCATCAAATTCAAGAATGCCGCATTTATGTTGATTCCCTTGTTGGAGGGTAGTAATAAGCTGCTCTCGTGGGTTCCATCTTTCGAAGGCGTCAAGCCCTTCATCGACAATACTTCAGAACACCCTCAGATAAATTATCGCAATGTTTCCGTTAGAAGTTTGTTTGAGTTAAGAAGGTTGATCGGAAAGCTGCAAGATTCCGCTGACCAGATAACCCAGCCGGTACTGATACTGCATGCCGACAAAGATCCGATCGTCTCGATCGAAAGCTCATCGACCCTCATGGACGCAATCGGCGGGAATAACAGACAGCTACAGGTCATTCCTGCCGCGCATCATGGCATCTTGATGGACAACACAGGCGGCACGTGGCAAATCATCGATAAGTTCCTGAACAACAATCTACCCGGCCACCGCCGAAGCTGAAAAATCTCCAATTCCTAGCCCTTATGCAAACGAATCTCTCCCGCGTGACCATCAAACCGGAGGCAGGATCATGAAAAACGTAGTCATTGCTGGGTTTGCGAGATCACCGTTTACCCCGGCACATAAAGGTCAGTTAGTCCGCATGAGGCCCGATGATCTGGCGGCGCAAGTCGTGCGGGCGTTGGTGGAGAAATCCGGTGTCAATCCCAATGACATCGAGGATCTTATCGTCGGCTGCGTGTTCGGAGAAGGCGAGCAGGGACTGAATATCGCCAGATTAATCGTGCATCTGGCCGATCTGCCAATTTCGGTCGCCGGCATGACGATCAACCGATTTTGCGGATCCTCCATGCAAGCCATCCACGCAGCGGCCGGTGCGATCCAAATGCATGCGGGCGAGGTTTTTATCTGTGCCGGCGTCGAGTCCATGACTCGAATACCCATGGGCGGTTTCAATATGATGCCCAATCCGAAACTGTACGAGTCGTTCCCCCAAGCGTATATCAGCATGGGTGAGACCGCGGAGAATGTGGCCGAAAAATACGCAATCGGTCGGAAAGAACAGGAAGCATTTTCGGTCTCCAGCCAGCAGAAAGCTGCCCAAGCCCAGCAAACGGGTCACTTCAACGACGAAATCGCACCCATCGATGTCCCAAAACAAGGGATCGTACAAGAGGATGGTTGTATTCGTCCGAACACCACGGCCGAGGTACTGGCCGAATTGCAGCCGGCATTCAAGGCGACAGGCACCGTCACGGCCGGAACTTCCTCGCCGCTGACCGATGGGGCTGCTGCCGTGTTGGTGTGCAGCGAAGATTATGCCGACCGCTACGGCTTGGAGAAAATCGCCCGCATCAAAGCCATCGCGGTCTCTGCTTGCGCACCGGAAATCATGGGCATCGGCCCGGTCGGCGCCACCCACAAAGCCTTACAAAGGGCCGGGTTGAAGCTCGACGATATCGATGTCGTAGAACTCAACGAAGCCTTTGCCGCCCAAACTTTGGCGGTATTGAAAGATTTACCCATTCCGGAACATAAACTCAATCTGGACGGGGGCGCCATCGCGCTTGGCCACCCCCTAGGTGCATCCGGTGCTCGCATCACCGGCAAAGCCGCTCGTCTACTACAACGAGAGAATAAACGCTATGCCTTGGCGACCCTGTGCATCGGCGGCGGCCAGGGTATGGCGACCATTCTGGAGGCCATATCATGAACATCGGAAAAGTCGCCGTGATCGGCGCCGGCGTCATGGGTAGCGCCATCGCCGCTCATGTGAGCAATGCCGGGTTTTCCGTTTATTTGCTGGATATCGTTCCGGAAGCGGCCAAGAACCGAAATATGCTTGCGGAAAATGCCATCCAGAAAATGTTGGCCGCCGAACCTGCGCCATTCATGCGGAAGGCCAATGCCAAACTGATCACAGCGGGTAATATCGAAGATCATCTGCCTTGGTTGACCGATGTCGACTGGGTGATCGAAGCGGTTACCGAGGATCCCGAAATCAAACAATCTCTTTACCGGCGACTGGATCAAGTTTGCCGTGCCGATACCTTGATTTCGTCCAACACATCAAGCCTGCCGCTTCATCGCTTGGTTGCTGGCATGCCGGTGGGTTTCCGGCAGCGCTTCATGATCTCCCACTTCTTCAACCCGCCCCGTTACATGAGGCTGGTGGAATTGGTGGCCGGCCCGGATACCCGAGCGGAACTCCATGAAGCCGTCCGACGGTTTGCCGACGTTCATCTAGGCAAGGAATGCATCCCCTGCAAGGATACCCCGGGCTTCATCGTGAACCGCATCGGAATCTTCTGGCTCCAAACCGGTTTGCTCGACGCCATGGGACTGAAGATATCGGTCGAAGAGGCCGATGCCCTCATCAGCAAGGCTATGGGTACCCCAAAAACCGGGATATTCGGTCTTCTCGATTTGATCGGCATCGATTTGACCCCTCATGTGTTGAAGGGCATGGAACAGGCATTACCTGC
>DATIXD010000103.1:0-9548 GCA_035518875.1 Methylococcaceae bacterium
TCAGCCTTGCCCACAACCTGATTACAAACAACCTGAACGTGAGGTTGTACCAACATTTGCGCGGGACATCTTGCCGCGTGTTCGTGGCCGACGTGAAAGTGCGGGTTGAAAAAGCCGACGCCTTCTTCTACCCGGATTTGCTAGTCAGCTGCGAACACCAAGACACGCACGAATATTACAGCAGCCGGCCCACCCTTATCGTCGAGGTCGCCTCTCCCTCGACCGCCAAATTCGACGAAATGGATAAGCGCCTCGCCTACCAGACCCTACCCAGCCTCAAGGAATATGTCCTGATCGCTCAGGACAAGCCGGAAGTACGCGTCTATCGCCGAGGAACGGAGGGGTGGGACATGGAACTGTTCAGCGAGGACGACAAAGTCAGGCTCGAGTCGGTCGGGTTGGAAGTGCCGATCGCCGAGATTTACGAGGGCGTTGTGGACTAGCGCGCCCCGATCTATCCCAATTGCCACAATGCTGCGCCATTGGATTGAATGACACGCGAATAGAACCTTGCGCTCGCCTTCGGCGTACGCTGCTGGCTGGCGAAATCAACATGCACGATGCCGAAGCGCTTGGAATAGCCGCAGCTCCATTCGAAATTGTCCAGCAGCGACCAAACGAAGTAGCCGCGCAGGTTGACGCCCTCTCGGATGGCTTCGTGGGCAGCGCGCAGATGATTGCGCAGATATTCGACCCGGCGGGTATCCTCCACTAGCCCGTCAATCACCGGCGGGTCTGCGAAAGCCGCACCGTTCTCGGTGATGTACAGGGGAATATCCCCGTAACGCCGCTTGATCCAGAGCAACGTTTCCTTGAGTCCCTCCGGAAACACTTCCCAACCCATTTCGGTATACTCTGCTCCCGCCTGCCGGACTGGTGTGGCGCAGACCGGTGGCGATAGCGGGTCGGCCCGGTTCACCGAACGGGTGTAATAGTTGACGCCGAGAAAATCGAAAGGCTCCTGGATCAGGTTCATGTCCTCTTGCGGGAACTTAGGCCAGGCGTCGCCGAAGATTTCCGCCACCTCCTCCGGGTAAGCGCCGAAGAAAACCGGGTCGAGATACTGCCGGTTCATGTAGGCATGGCCACGGGCCATCGCCGCCCTGTCTTCCGGGGCGCTGGAGGCGGCGTACTTGGGCTCCAGGTTGACGACCAGGCCGATCTCGCCCCGGCCGTCGGCGCGGAAAGCCTGCACTGCCATCGCATGCGCCCGCAGCAGGTTATGCGAAACCAGCGGCGTTTCCTTTAGCGAGGAATGGCCCGGCGCATGAACCCCGTGCAGATAGCCGCCGTCGGTCACCACCCAGGGTTCGTTCAGGGTCGACCAGCGTTTCACCTTGCCCTCCAGCGCGCGGAACAGCGTGTGGGCATAATCGGCGAACCAGGCGGCGCTATCGCGATTGACCCAACCACCCCGATCGTCCAGTGCCGCGGGCAAATCCCAGTGATATAGGGTCAAAAAAGGCTCGATGCCCGCCGCCAGTAGCGCATCGACCAGGCGCCGGTAAAAATCCAGGCCTTTAGGATTCACTCGCCCGCGGCCTGCCGGGAACACGCGGCTCCAGGAGACGCTGAAACGGTAGGCCTTGAGCCCCAGTAATTGCATCAAGCGGATGTCATCGGGATAACGGCGGTAATGATCGCAGGCCAGATCGCCGGTATCGCCGTTGGCGATTACACCGGGCAGCCGGACGAACCGATGCCAGTTGCTCGGCCCTGCGCCGTCGGCCAGGGGTGAACCTTCGACCTGATAGGCGGAAGTGGCGGAGCCCCAGAGGAATTCGGGAGGGAAATGGGATGTTTCGGCTGGGGGCAAGTCTGTGCTCTGGAAACAAGACCGCCCGCCCCCACTGCAAGCGGGAGCGGGCGTTAGCGGGGCAAGGGTCTATTCTACCGCTTCGATACGGATAGCGGGACGCACCTTGACCCCGACTTCCGGCTGGGCTTCCCATTCCGGCGTGGGCTCGGGCGCCATCAGACCTTCGGTGCGGGGACCGCGCAGGGAGGCCCACAAGGCCTTGAGGGGGTTGCGAATGGCGTCTTCGGCGGCCGTCGCTTCAAAACCGCAGTGCGCCATGCAATTGGCACATTTCGGATTCTTCGAGTTACCGTATTTGTGCCAGGGGGTTTCATCCATTAGCGCCTTGAAGGAAGGCGCGTAGCCTTCGTCGACGAGGAGGTAACACGGTTTCTGCCAACCGAAGATGTTGCGGGTGGGATTGCCCCAGGGCGTGCAGTTATAGCTCTGATTACCGGCCAGAAAATCCAGGTACAGACTGGAATGGTTCAGTTTCCATTGGCGATTCTTGCCGGTCTTGAACACCTTGCGGAACAGCTCCTTGCTTTCCCGCATCTTGATGAAGATGTTCTGTAGCGGCGCATGCTCATAGCTGAAGCCCGGCGCGATGGTAACGCCCTCCACGCCGAGGCGCTTGGTGTAATCCAGAAATTCCGCCACCTCTTCCGCCGACTCGCCCTGGAACAGGGTGCAGTTGATGGTGACGCGAAAACCTTTCCGGATGGCCATCTCGATCACTTCCACCGCGCGGTCGAAAACACCGGCCTGGCAGACCGACGCGTCATGCCTTTCCCGGTTGCCGTCCAGGTGAATGGAAAAGGTCAGATAGGGAGAAGGCTTGTAGTCGTCCATCCTTTTCTTGAGCAATAAAGCGTTGGTGCACAGATAGACGTATTTCTTGCGCGCGACGATACCTTCCACGACCTGCGGAAGCTCCTTGTGCAACAAAGGCTCGCCGCCGGCGATGGATACGATGGGGGCGCCGCATTCGTCCACCGCGGCCAGGCAGTCCTCGACGCTCAGTCGGCGGTTGAGAATCTCGTCCGGGTAATCGATCTTGCCGCAGCCCGCACAGGCCAGATTGCATCGAAACAAAGGCTCCAGCATGAGCACCAGAGGATAGCGGCTCGCACCCTTCAGTTTTTGTTTGATCAGGTAGGACGCCACGCTAATCTGTTGACGTAATGGAACGCTCATACATCTATCTCCAGGTTGGAACGTTGTTGAATCAAGGCGCCTCGCGCCGCTTCCTGTCCGATGTCATGCGGCCTTCCCCGCGGGGCCATACCACCCGACAAACCAAAATTTCCGAGGATTGCCCTTTTGAATTGCCCCAGAAAAAATCCCTTTGCGCACGGAATTTCTGCCGCCATATCCCCCGAGCCGTGCGCGCGGGAAGATATGTTAGAGCAAAATTTTACACGGAGTTGTATTTTTCTCAAATTTATTTGTTAATATACAACAGGGCTTGACCTAAGAGCCAAACACGATAGACTCCCCGATTTTTTTATGGACTTAACAACATCTCGCGAGTCGGCGTTGGCGGCCCCCGATCATCCAGTACCTCATTCTAGTTCAGCTTGGGGAAGCGGCATTCGGCCATGTGCACTCAAGGGTTTGCGAAGTCTTAAACCATGAAGGGAACGGCCAACATGAACGGAAGCTATCCCGGGAACGAGTCGCCGGCGATCGACGCCCTGACGGACGACGCCCTCCAGACGCGACTGCTTGACGGCGTTTCCCGCACCTTCGCCCTGACCATCCCCCAGCTGCCGGAGGCCTTGGCCAAGCCGGTATCGAACGCCTATCTGCTGTGCCGCATTGTCGACACCATCGAAGACGAAGTAGCACTAAATTCGGCACAGAAACGCAAATTTTGCCAGCAATTCGTCCGCGTCGTCGCCGGCGCAGAAGCCCCGGAACGCCTGGTTACGGAACTCGCCCCCCTGCTCTCCAGTCAGACGATACCCGCCGAACACGAATTGATCCGGTTGATCCCCCGGGTGATCGCCATCACCCACAGCTTCGACCCGCCGCAGCGGGAGGCGCTGTCGCTGTGCGTCGAAATCATGGGCAAGGGCATGGCAGAGTTTCAGGACCGTGATCTGCGACACGGCCTGTCCAGCATGGACGAGATGAGCGATTACTGCTACTACGTCGCGGGGGTGGTCGGCGAAATGCTGACCCGTCTGTTCTGCCATTACTCCCCCGAGATCGCAGCCCACCGCGACAGGCTGATGAAACTGGCGGTCTCCTTCGGGCAAGGACTCCAGATGACCAACATCCTTAAGGATCTCTGGGACGATCATGCACGCGGCGTCTGCTGGCTCCCGCGGGATATTTTCCGGAACGTCGGATTCGACTTGAGCCAATTGAAACCCGGACATGACGATCCGAAATTTTGTGCGGGCTTCAAGGAATTAATTGGTATAGCCCACGGCCATCTGCGCAACGCCCTCGAATATACCCTGCTGATTCCGAGCCACGAAACCGGTCTGCGTGAATTCTGCCTGTGGGCACTGGGCATGGCGGTGCTGACCCTGCGCAAGATCAATCAAAACCCTTACTTCAGCCAGTCCGCCCAGGTCAAGATCAGCCGGCGCAGCGTCAAGGCCACCATCGCCGTCAGCCGCTTGACCCGGCGCAGCGATTTGCTTTTGAAAACCGTGTTTTATTTGTCGGGACGGGGGCTGCCTGCCGCCAATCGGCCCGTCTTGGCCCTCGAACAAACACCGACACTTGAGAAGCCATCCCACGTGAAACAAAGGAACCCTGACTCATGTTAAAAGAAGCCATAGCGACTCCCGGTCTCGATTCCGCATTTCTCAGCGCTTACCAGCAATCGCCCTTGGATGGCGCAATCGAACGCGCCAAAGATCGATTGTTGAGCTTGCAACACGGTGAGGGCTACTGGGTTTTCGAGCTCGAAGCGGACTGCACGATTCCTTCCGAATACATCCTGATGATGCATTACATGGATGAAATCGACGAGGACCTGCAAGCCAAGATCGCCAACTTCCTGCGCGCCCATCAGAGCGAGGACGGCAGTTATCCCCTGTTCCGCGGCGGCCCCGGCGACATCTCTTGCACCATCAAAGCGTATTACGCGCTGAAGATGGCCGGTGATTCCATCGACTCGCCACACCTGAAGAAAGCACGCGAATGGATTTTGGCCCAGGGCGGCGCGGCCAAAGCCAACGTCTTCACCCGCATCATGCTCGCCATGTTCGAGCAGATTCCCTGGCGCGGCGTGCCTTTCATTCCGGTGGAAATCATGCTGCTGCCCAAGTGGTTTCCGTTCCACCTGGACAAGGTTTCCTACTGGTCGCGTACGGTGATGGTGCCGCTGTTCATCCTCTGCACCTACAAGGTCAAAGCGCGTAACCCGAAAAAAGTGCACGTGCGCGAACTGTTCGTCACTCCGCCGGAGCTGGAAAGAAATTACTTCTCCCATGTCAAGACGCCGCTGGGCAAGGCCATTCTGGCCGTAGAACGGTTTGGCCGCTCGCTGGAACCGCTGATCCCCGGCTTTGTCCGCAAGAAGGCGACGGAAAAGGCCAGGGACTGGTTCATGGAACGCCTGAACGGCTATGACGGCCTGGGCGCGATCTTCCCGGCCATGGTCAACGCCTACGAGGCGATGGACTATCTCGGCATTCCGCCCGACGACGAGCGCCGCCGCATTGCCCGTGAGTCCATTGACCGCCTGCTGGTCATCAACGAGGACAGCGCCTATTGCCAGCCCTGCGTATCGCCGATCTGGGACACCGGCCTCGCCGCCCTGGCCCTGCAGGAAGTCGACCAGTACGAGCAGGATCCGCAAACCCGTCAACAACTGAAAGATGCCCTGCGCTGGTTAGCCACCAAGCAACTTCGGAATGAGCCGGGCGACTGGCGGGTCAAACGTCCCAACCTGCCCGGGGGCGGCTGGGCCTTCCAGTTCGGCAACAGCTATTATCCCGACGTGGATGACGCAGCGGTTGTGGCTCATGCACTGGTGCAGTCCGGGGACGGCGAGTTCGATGAGCACGTCGAGCGCGCTGGGGTCTGGATCGCTGGCATGCAATCCAAAAATGGCGGCTGGGGCGCCTTCGACGCGGACAACACCCATTATTATCTGAACCATATCCCCTTCGCCGACCACGGCGCCTTGCTTGATCCGCCGACTGCCGATGTCAGCGGTCGCTGCATCATGTTCCTCAGCAAACTGGTAGACCGACACCCGGAATACTGGTCCGTAATTGAACGGTGTGTCGACTACCTCAGAAAGGAACAGGAAGCCGACGGCTCCTGGTTCGGTCGCTGGGGCACTAATTATATTTACGGCACCTGGTCGGTGCTGATTGGATTCGAAGTGGCCGGCGTGCCTAAGGACGATCCCAGTATCCGCAAGGCGGTCGCCTGGCTGAAGAGCAAGCAACGCGCGGATGGCGGCTGGGGCGAGGACAACCTTACCTACCACGACGCCAGCCCTGAAAAGCGGGGAGAATTCCACACCAGCACGGCCTTCCAGACCGGCCTGGCGCTGGTGGCTCTGCTTGCCGCCGGTGAAGCGGATGCGCCCGAGGTCGAAGCTGGTGTGAACTTTCTGCTCAAAAACCAGCAGGCCAATGGTTTCTGGAAGGACGAATGTTTCACCGCCCCCGGTTTTCCCAAGGTGTTCTATCTGAAATATCACGGTTACGACAAATTCTTCCCGCTCTGGGCCCTGGCCCGTTACCGCAACGAGCGCTACGCCGTCGCCGCGTGAAGACTGTCGGCATCGTGGTCGCGCTCGGGGATGAATGTCGCGGCCTCACCCATCGGCGCGCGCCGGAAGGCGCTTGCCTGGCACTATCCGAACACTGCCTGCTGGCCTTGTCCGGCGTGGGCGCCGCTGCCGCCGCACGCGCGGCCACCCTACTGATCGAGGAGGGCGCCGGTGCCCTGGTCAGCTGGGGCTGCGCCGCGGCGCTGGATCCGCGCCTCAAACCCGGCGATCTGATTCTTCCCAACAGAATCATCGACGCAGACGGCCTGCTACTGGAGACCTCAAGCGACTGGCGCAACCGGCTTTTCAGCCGGTTGGCGGGCCGCTTATCCGTATACCAAGATGCCCTTGTCGAAAGTACTGCGATCATCGCAACACCCGCAGAAAAAGCGCGGATTTTTGCCGAAACCGGGGCCATCGCCCTGGATATGGAGAGCGCCGCCATCGCCCGCGCCGCCCGCCGCATCGAAATTCCCTTTCTGGCCATCCGCACCATCGCCGATCCCGCCGCAATGGCCGTACCCACCTCGGTACTGGCCGCCCAGGATGAAACCGGAAAGGTACGGATTCCTAAAGTGCTGGGCCATGCCTTGTTGAACCCCGGCGACCTCCTCGGCCTGATTCAGCTCGGCCGCCATTTCCGCGCCGCGATGAAAACCCTGCGCGAGGTCAAGGCAATGGCCGGCGCCGAGCTCGCTTGCCTGTAAACCGAATCCCCCGACCCCCGCAGGTCGAACCCCGAACAATCCGATGAGCGAACGCAGCCACAATCTATTGATCAAAACCATCCATTGGTGGGAGGCGAATGTCCTAAACCGTCCCTGGTGGCTGCTCGCACTATCGCTGATCGCCACGGGCTTCATCGGCAAATACGTTTACGACAATCTGACCGTGAACACCAACACGGCGGACATGATTTCCATCGACCTGCCTTTCCAGCAGAATCGCATCAAATTGGAGACGGCATTTCCCCAGGATGTGAGCACCGTCCTGCTGCTAGTCGAAGGCAAAACGCCGGAGCAAACCTCGGAAGCGGTCAAACGGCTGGGCCAGGGACTGCGGCAGCAGAAAGACTACATCAAGTCCGTCTACATCCCCGACGAAGGCGATTTCTTCGCCAAGAACGGCATGCTTTACCTGAGCCTGCCGGAGCTCCAGGATCTGTCCAAACAGTTGGCCAATGCCCAGCCCTTCATCGGCCGGCTTTCCCAGGACAACAGCCTTGCCGGCCTGTTCGGCATCCTGGGACAGGCCCTGAAAGCCACCGACGAAGACATCGCGATCGAACTGGACCCGGTCTTGATGCGAATCCGCGAAGCCATCCAGGCCGACCAGGCCGGCAAGCCCTATCAGCTCTCCTGGCAGCAGCTGATGCTCGACCAGAAGGCCGGGCTCGGCATCACCAAGCGCTTCATCGTCATCACCCCCATCCTGAACTTCCAGGCGCTACTACCTGCCGAAAAAAGCGTCGCCGCCATCAACGCCGTAATCGCCCGGGCACTGCAGGAGGATCTCGCCGAAACCCGGGTACGCATGACCGGGGAGGTGGTGCTGGAGCACGAGGAGATGCAGACGGTCGGCCAGGGCACGGCGGTCGCCGGTATCGCCTCGATGATCCTGGTTTGCGTCACGTTGTGGATCGCCTACCGGTCCTTCAAGCTGATGTTCGCCACCTTTTTCACCCTGACCATGGGCCTAGTGCTGTCATTGGGTTTCGCCACGGTCTCCATCGGCCATCTGAACCTGATTTCGATCGCCTTCGCGGTACTCTTCATCGGCATGGGCGACGCGTTTTCCTCGCACTTCTGCCTGCGCTACCGCGAATTGGTGCTGCGCGGCGAATCCCAGCGCGAGGCCTTGCGCGACACCCTCACCTCCACCGGCTCGGCCTTGATTCTCTGTGCCCTGACCGCCGCCATCGGCCTGTACGTCTTCATTTTCACCAACTATGTCGGCGTGTCGGAACTCGGCATCATCGCCGGCACCAGCATGTTCATCGCCCTGCTTACAACCTTCACGGTGCTGCCAGCCCTGATGAAGATCATGCCACTGCGACCGAGAAAAAAGTTCCGCCTCACCAAACCGTCGCTACTGCTGTCCAACTGGCCCTTGCGTTATGCCCGCCCTATTCGCTGGATCACCGTGGTGCTGGGCGTTGCGGCAGCGGTGCTGCTCACCCAGGTGACGGTGGACTTCAACCCCCTCAACCTGCGCGACCCCAACACGGAATCGGTCAAGACCTTCAAGTATCTGCTGCAGTCCCAGGATACCTCGCCGATGACGCTGACCTCGCTGGCCACCAGCGAAGCTCAGGCTCGCGAGCTGAAAGCGCGTTTCGAGCACCTGCCGACGGTGGACAAGGTCGTGACCCTGTTCGATTTCATTCCGGAAGAGCAGCCGGAAAAGCTGGCCATTATCGAGGACCTTGGGCTGGTGCTCGGGCCGCAACTCCAGAGTTTCCCTCCGCCGGCCCAGGGCGGAGCGAAACTGGACGCGTTGGAGAAATTCCATGCCATCCTCGAGGAACGGATAGCGAAGGGTAAAGACGGCGTTCTGCAGGAACTGGACGATACCCTGACCCAATTCGACGCCCAACTCGACGCGACCAGTCCCGAGGCACGTCAGGCGATCTTGGACCGGCTACAGGACAGCCTGCTGAGCGCGCTGCCCACCACTATCCACAACCTTCAATACGGCTTACAGGCCAGCGAGATCACCCTGGACAGCCTGCCGGCCGACCTGATCGAACGCTGGCACAGCAAGGACGGCCTGTACCGAGTGCAGATCTTCCCCAAAAAAGACCTGAACGATCTGGAAGACCTGCGTGAATTCATCACCGAGGCCCAGAAGGTCGATCCCAATGTCACCGATCTGCCGGTCACCTATCTGGAATCCATGAACGAAGTCATCAAGGCCTTCGTCGAAGCCTTCAGCATCGCGATGGGCGCGATTACCCTCTTATTGCTGATCATTCTGCGCAGCATCAAAGATACCCTGCTG
>DATIXD010000104.1:0-8590 GCA_035518875.1 Methylococcaceae bacterium
CCACATCAATCACGCGATCACGTAAATCCTGGGAATAGGCTCTCGGCATACAAGCTGGCCTCCAACGCCAGCCCATATCTTGAATCACAACCAGCCCGCGTCGGGAATCCCGCGATTCTACCTATTCACAACGCACTCTAACTTGCCATGCATATATTTGTTTCGAGGTGGATTCGTTGGCGCTTTCAATGCTGATTCAGAATTATCAGAGACAATTTTGTTTTTCAGAAAACCTGTTCGACGAAAATCTATCGGCAAATATTCAGACGCATATTATGCACCACAGCCGTCTGGTCCGCGCCTGCGGAAGCATCTTCAGGATATGATCTAAAAGTAGAAAAACGTGGATGTGAATATAATTTAACAAATATCGTCGATCGTCCATTGCGGCGACCGGCCGTCGCAGCGGTGGGCTATGAATATGTCATACAACGTGGTCGCACCTCTTCGTAAACTGCGCCAACTGCATGTCAGAAATTCTATTTTGCACTTGCAGCGCAGAACTCATCTGTATCTAATTAACCGTGCGATTTCTCGCCGCCTATCCACGCTGGTCTTGCCAAAGGTCGGTGCGGATAAAGCATTCAATAGACTAATGAGGCCGTTAGCAATTTTACGTCGATGCAAATTATCCCTTCATAACGATGGAAGAATTACAATTTTATGTTCTTATGATTACGAGATGTTCAATAAGGCGGTGAGCCACGAATTGAGTCAGTTGAAATCCGTTGTCTTGAAGGAAAGCGGTTTTTCCGCCGTGGCAGACGCGATGCATGTCGCGCCAGCCTTTCTTGCTCGTCTTACCGTGAACTAAAGCGGGCAGGCGCGACGGCGTAGCGATCACACGGAGCCTGCGCCGGTGAGATATAAACTATAAAATATGTAGTTGCATACATACGAGTTTAAAACAGACGGACGACATTTACCAACCAACGAGAGAAGAGAATATGCTCGAAGCTGATGTCCTGAAGAAAGCCTATGCGAAGCCCCTGCATAACCCGTCCTTCCCGAAGGGGCCATACCGGTTTTATGACCGGGAGTTTTTGATTATTACTTATCGGACAGACCCCGACGTATTGCGCGCCTTGGTTCCGGAGCCTCTTGAGGTCGATTTGGATAATCCGGTGGTGAAGTATGAATTCATCCGCATGCCGGACTCGACCGGGTTTGGCGACTATACCGAATCGGGTCAGGTGATTCCTGTATCGTTCCGAGGTCGGAGCGGAAGTTATACGCATGCCATGTTTCTCGATGACGAGGCGCCGATTGCCGGCGGGCGCGAATTATGGGGTTTCCCCAAAAAACTGGCCAAACCAGTACTGAAAACAGAAACCGATACGTTGCTTGGTACTCTGGATTACGGTTCTGTCCGCATTGCGACCGCCACGATGGGCTACAAGCATGCCCCGGCGAATCTTGAACAGGTGCGGGCCTCCCTTGATGCGCCGAACTTCCTGATCAAAATCATCCCGCATGTTGATGGCTCACTGCGCATCTGCGAACTGGTCGAATATCAGTTGGAGGAGATTAACCTCAAATGGGCCTTCACGGGGCCGGCGGGGCTGACCCTTGCGATGCATGCGTTGGCGCCGATCGCTGAGTTGCCGGTGCGGTCGATCGTTTCCGCCTTGCATTTCAAGGCGGATCTGACGCTCGGGCTAGGGAAAGTCGTCCACGATTATCTCGGCTGAATCGCCGCAACGAATCGTCCTGTTCCCCAAACCTAGAAATCCATAAGCGAGAGAGTGAACACTATGAGTGTGAAAGATAAAGTTGCGATTGTTACCGGCGCTGCCAGCGGCATCGGTCTGGAAATCGCCAAGACGTTTGCCCGCGAAGGCGCTAAGGTCGTGATCGCCAACCTTGGCCAGGATGCCGCCGACGCCGCGGCACAGCAGATCAACGCGGTTTACGGCGAAGGCGTCGCCCTCGGCGTCGATATGGACGTCGCGAACGAAGCCCAGGTCAATGCCGGCGTCGACAAAGCGGTCGCGCATTTCGGACGTCTCGATATTCTGGTCAGCAATGCCGGCATTCAGACCATCGCCCCGATTGACGAATTCGACTTTGGCAAATGGAAGCAGCTGCTGGCGATTCATCTTGACGGCGCCTTCCTCACGACGCGCGCGGCACTGCGGCACATGTACCGGCTCGGCACCGGCGGCAGCATCATCTATATGGGCTCGGTCCACTCCAAAGAGGCATCCCTGCTGAAGGCGCCCTATGTTACCGCCAAGCATGGCCTGGTCGGGCTGGCGAAGGTCGTGGCCAAGGAAGGCGCCAAACACGGTGTCCGCGCGAATGTGATCTGTCCCGGTTTCGTGCGCACGCCGCTGGTCGACAAGCAGATTCCGGAACAGGCAAAAACGCTTGGCATCTCTGAACAGGACGTCATCAAAAACGTCATGCTCAAGGAGACCGTCGATGGCGAATTCACCACGGTCGAGGATGTTGCCGCCGCCGCCCTGTTCTTCGCCGGCTTCGGCAGCAACGCCCTGACGGGTCAGTCGCTGATCGTGAGCCATGGCTGGTGCATGGAATAATCTGCAGGAAAGATCTTCACAATGAAATCCAAAGCACTGCACACCAAGTTGGCTGAAAGAAAATCTCAATTTGGCAATAATCGGCCGCCATTTGAGTGCATCGCCTTAGTTTTACAGGGTGGCGGTGCTTTGGGCTCCTACCAGGCGGGAGTTTATGAAGCCTTGGCCGAGGCTGATCTGCATCCAGATTGGGTTGCCGGCATCTCGATCGGGGCGATCAACGCCGCGATTATCGCCGGTAATGCGCCCGAGGAGCGTGTGAACAAGCTCAAGGGCTTCTGGACAACGATTACGGCGCATCCAATTCTGGATATGTTCACGGTGCACGAGCATCTGACGCCCAGAGGTGATCTGATGCGCAGCTTCTTCAACCAGATGAGCGCCGGATTCGCCATGCTCTCCGGGGCGGCTGGATTTTTTGAGCCGCGTCGATTGGCGCCATTTTTTCATCCTCACGGCATGCATGAAGCCACGAGCTTTTATGATACCGGAAAATTGAAAACCACCCTGGAACGTTTTGTCGATTTTGACCGCATTAACTCTGGTGACATGCGCTTCAGCGTTGGCGCCGTTAATGTGCGGAACGGGAATTTTGTCTATTTTGACAATCAGCGCGAGGTCATTCGGCCCGAACATGTGATGGCGAGCGGATCTCTGCCGCCGGGCTTCCCGGCTGTCGAAATTGATGGGGAGTTTTATTGGGATGGCGGCTTAGTCTCCAATACGCCGCTGCAATGGGTAGTCGATGGGGAAACACGTCAGGACACTTTGGCCTTCCAGGTAGATCTCTGGCCGGCCCAAGGCGGCCTGCCGCGCAATCTCAACGATGTGGCGACGCGCCAGAAGGATATCCAGTATTCCAGCCGGACGCGCGCCGGCACGGATCAGTTCAAAAAGGTCCAGCGTATCCGCGGCGCATTGGCCAATCTTCTTCCCAACTTGCCGCCCGAGTTACAGAACATCGAAGATATCGAGCTTCTCAAGAGCGTGGCCGATCATAAAGTCTATAATATCGTTCAGCTCATTTACCGTTCAAGACAATATGAAGGACATTCCAAGGACTATGAATTTTCGAGCTTAACCATGAAGGAGCATTGGCAAGCCGGTTACAAGGACGCTGAGCTGACGCTACGACATCCCAAAATTCTAGAGCGCCCCACCAACCGCGAGGGCGTCTCTAGTTTTGATCTGTTAAAGGAAGGGCGGCAATAAGCCCCGCACGGGTCTGAGAGGCTGTCCGGAAACCGCCTAAAGCGGCAAAAGCGCCATAGCGGTCTCGGGGCTGATCGGTACCTTGGCAAGCTTGAGCAGTTTGACCAACTCGAACCAGTCGGCCCGTGGCATCGTGCTGGTTTGGGTCAGCGCGATCAGCTTTTCTTGGTAAGCATCGAGAAGTCGAGCGCGCCCAGTCATGGCCGCGTTCGAGCCGGTAGCGGATCAACTCCAGTTGATTGGCAAGCAACCAGCGGCAAGCGACGGTCAGTGCCTCGTCGTGCTGGTCGGCGGTGCTGGCAGCCACCGCAGTGTCGAACAACGGCCACAGACATTGAGGATGGTCCTCCATCCAGGCCATGCCCTTCTGGTCGAGTGCCGGCGTGCCGTGTCGGCGCACATCCGTGGCCACGGCACGTGTCAGCGCCTTGATCCGTCGGATATCGGCAGGAGTGGGTGGCGGCGGTGTCTGGATCATTCGGTTTCCCGGCCGCTAGCCGGACCCGAAATCAACCCCGTCCGGGCAAGTCTGTCTCTTGGAACCATAAGTGCAATTTGGCAGAACGCGATAGCGCGCTCCAGCGTCCAGGACGGGCGGGTGCGGATGGAGCCGCAAGGCGGCTTGGTATGTCTTGGGATTCCCACTTTCCATAAATGGCGTTCTGGTGTTGGCTTGAGGGTTTTTGGTAGATCTCGAGCCCTATCACGGTGCCTGCGCGTCGATCATTTCGCTCCGGCTTGTGACCAGAGCTAGCTCGACACCTGAAACGGCACAACGCGGCACCGGCCGAATTGCCATACGGAAGGTTGATGTCGTGTAGGGAACCACAACGACGATCCGCCCAAATCCGGGGGGCTGGGAGCGTGGAAGGCGAATCCCGTGGCTCCCGGGCATTTCAAGCATTGATTTTCCGCGATAACCTGATTTTAGCGCGGTCAGCGCCGATCAGAGCCAGGCCCTCCGATACAGAGACGAATTCCCCGCCGGCGGAAAGCCGTTCAGGCCCGAAACGCTCGGAGAAAATCCGCCGCACCGCAGGCACGAAAGACGTACCACCTGTAAGGAATACGCGGTCAACCGCCTCCGGCGCTAGATTTGCTTGTTGCAGCACCTGATCGACACTTGCTGCCATGCGGGCCAGATCCGGGGCGATCCAGGCATCGAACTCCTCCCGGTGGATCGTCCGGTCAACGATAAAGCCCTCATGCTGGAAGTGCAGCCGGGCCGTCATCGCGCGTGAGAGTTCAGCCTTCACGGCGCTGACAGCCCGGTAAAGCTGATAGCCAACTTCATCCTTGATGAGCGAGATAAGGTGGCGCAGGCGTGCGGGATGCACGGCGGTGCGGGCGACCTCCTCCATATCCCGTAATATGCGCGGCGTGCGCATGAGCGAGAGCCGGTGCCAGCGGGCAAAGCCGGAATAATAGTCGGCTGGTACCGGCATCTCCGAATCCATGACCCGGTACATGTCGCCCTTACCGAGCAGCGGTGAGACGGCGTGGTCGATGATCCGGTAGTCCAGCGCATCCCCCGCGATACCGATGCCGCTATGGCCGAGGGAAGTGATTGGCTGCGCTGCGCCTGGCGTGAAGCGGATGAGGGAGAAATCGCTGGTGCCGCCGCCGAAATCGCCGACCAACACGGTGGCGGGGGCGGTCAGGGCGCGAATGAAGCGATACCCCGCGGCCTCCGGCTCCAGGGCGGTCTCGACCGAGGTGAACCCCGCGGCGGCATAGGCGGCGCGCAGACGGCCCTCGCCGAATTCGTCGTCGGCGAACTCCCCGGCAAAACGCACCGGCCGCCCCGCGACGATGTGCACGCCGTCATGGCCCTCGCCCAGCAGGGCGCGCAGGAACAGGGCGATCATCTCCTCCAGCGAGAAGATGCGGCCGAAGACATTGGTCTGGGTAAAGCTGCGCTGCGCCAGATAGCTCTTCATGGACATGATCAGGCGGCTGTCCACCGGGTCGTCCAGATAAGCTTCGATGGCGGCGGGACCGGCGGCGTGGTGCAGGGTACTCCGGCCTTTGCCGGTCTCATTCCAGAGGCAAAGCACGGTGCGGAATACGTCGAAATCCGCAAGGCCCAGGCTGAAGCGCCGGCTGCGCACGGTTCCGTCCGGTGCGAGCTCGGAAACGACGCTATTCGTCGTGCCGAAATCAACGCCCAGCAATGGTCTCATGGTCTATCCCCGTCGGCGAAAACCTTGCTTCAAGCTGAGTTTTCGCCAGGGGACAAGGGGGGCGGGGGTCATCCCCGCCCTCTTGCGGCGAATAGCGTCGACATTCGCCGCAAATGTCGCGGCGAATGCAATTGCGGTTCGCCGCATTGCGCGCCATAATCTCCGCAGAAAACGCGGAAGATAATAGTCTACATCCACCAACTCCCCGATAGGCCTGACTTCCGCTGGGACCGCGATGCGGTCCTGGCGCCTTTGGCCGCCGTGCGCCACCGCCAGGGGCGGCTCATCGGGCGCATGGAGGCGCAAAAATCCCCTCTGTGCCCCCGGTAGGCCCCCGTTGCTCCTTGGTTCCACTCGCGCCGACGTCGGCGGGAGCAGGGCTTATTCCCCGCGGTCCTCGGTTCGCCCCTCATCGCCCCCGATGGCCATGGGGGAATGAGAGGGGAACTGGGGAGAGAGGTTTGACCTGAAGCTCACCCACCTGGACCCGGCGGCGCGCCTTCGAGCTGCGCAGGTTCGGCTTGCGCTGGAGGCGTTCGCCGACGCGGCGAGCTTCGACTTGAGGATTGTGTGTGACACAGCGGCATCCTCGGCAATGAGCCCGCGTATTGTTCCGTTTTCGTTCCGATTGGCGGTGAGGGCCGCGCAGGCACGGGTGAATTCGCGCTGCAATTCGTCCAGACATTCGGACGTTACGTCGAACTCGGCCGTGCCTGCGCGGGTTTCGATGTCGGCGCAGAGCTGCGCAAGCTGCCGCGCGCCGAGATTGGCAGCGCTCCCTTTGATCGCATGCGCAATTCTGGCGACGGCGGGAAGGTCCGCACGTTGGACCGCGTCGCGGAGGTCCTCAAGGCGCATTCCGATGTCTTGCACGAAAAGCTCGACCAGTTTGGCTTTGAGCTCACTCCCCATGCCCTCGAGCTCGGGCCGGCGATCGAACACGGTTGGGTCGATCGGGCCCGGCATCTCCCTTTCGGGCTCGGCAGATGTCTCGACAGGTTCGGCTGGCGCTGGCGCCGCATGGGCCGGGGGTACGGACGCCGCCGGCTGCGCGGGGCTCGACCGGCCGGGGCTGCCGTGCCGTGCCAGGGCCTCGAACATCTTTGGCCAGTCGATGGGCTTGGTCAGCGCACCGTTCATGCCCGCCGCCTTGTAGCGTGCCATATCCTCCGGCATCACATTGGCGCTCTGGGCGAGAACGGGGACGTCGCAGGCCGGCGGCGGCATCTGGCGAATCCTGACGGTGGCCTCGATGCCGTCCATCACCGGCATCTGGACGTCCATGAGCACGACGTCGAAGGCCTCGCGCGCCACGAGCTCGACCGCCTCCCGGCCGTTCGCCGCGGTCACGACGTCATGGCCGTGCGCGCGCAGCATGTCGGCGACCAGGATCTGGTTCATTTCGACATCCTCTACCAGCAATACGCGTCGCGGCTGCTGGTCGCCAACGCGGGGCATTGAGGTTTCCCGCGGGGCCGCGTCGGTGCTTACGGTCAGAGGCAGCTCGAACCAGAAGCGGCTGCCCACCCCCTCCAAGCTGGCGACACCGATCTCGCCCCCCATCGCCTCGACTAGGCGCCGCGAGATCGCCAAGCCCAACCCGGTGCCGCCGTAACGGCGCGTGGTCGAGGAATCGGCCAGGCTGAACGGGTTGAACAGGATCTTCCGCTTTTCCTCCGAAATGCCGATCCCGGTATCGCGGACCTCGAAATGGTAGCGCTCGCGCCGATCCGCCATCGTCCGGTGCGAGACCGTGACGGTCACGCCGCCGCGCCGGGTGAACTTGATGCCGTTGCCGACCAGGTTGATCAGCACCTGCCTGAGCCTCATGGGATCGCCGCGAAGCCGGGGCGTGCCATCATCGTCCGCCTCGAAGCGGAGTTCCAGCCCGGCCTCCACCGCCAGCGGCGTGAGGAGCGAGCACACCTGCGCGAGCACCTCCGGAATACTGAATTCAATCGCCTCGAGTTCGATCTTCTTGGCCTCGATGCGGGAGAAGTCGAGAATATCGTTGATCAGCGAGAGCAGATGGCGGCCCGAGGCGCGGATCCACGCCACATATTCGCGTTGCTTCGCCGGCAGCGGCGCCTGCATCAGAAGATCGGCCATGCCGAGCACGCCGGTCATCGGCGTCCGGATTTCGTGGCTCATGACCGCGAGGAACTCCGACTTGGCCCGGACGGCTTCCTGCGCGGCCCTGGTCGTCTCTCGCAGCTGCGCCATGAGCTTCTCGCGCTGCCCCAGGACCGCCGCGAGCGGCAGGGTCGAGACCAGGGCGACCAAGATGTAAAGCTGCAGGTACTGAACCCTATGCGTGCTAGCCAAGGCGGCGATCGGCCCATGGCCGGTAAACGTGCTCCAGATGGCGATCAGGGCCAGAGGGGCCGCCGCCGTGGTGGCGCCGAGCAGTCGGCCCCTGAAGGTTGTCAGGAGCAGGAAGGGAAAGGCAAGGAACAATCCCGGCAAAGCATTATGAAAATCGAAATAGCCGACGACGGCGACAAGGGCGGGGAGCGCGAGCGTTTGAAATGCGACATGGCCTGCGCCTGCGGTCCAGAAGGGCGGATTTGTCCAGCTCAGCAGGAGTGGCGTGATCGTCAGCAGGCCCGAGGCGTCGGCGAGATACCAGGCCTGAGCTGCTGCTGGTTTCGT
>DATIXD010000105.1:0-4813 GCA_035518875.1 Methylococcaceae bacterium
CCGAAAGCCAAAAGCTCCAGGTCGTCTTCGACTTGTTCTCGGCTCACAGACTCCAGCACCAGATCAACACCGTGACCAGCAGTGAGATCCTCGACGGCCTCTTGCAGATTACCGCGGCGATAGTCGATAACCGCATCCGCACCCAGCCCGCGTACATAATCCTGGTTTTGTTCCGAGCAGGTCCCGATTACGAACCCGCCCACGTGCTTGGCGATCTGTACCGCAAACCCACCCACGCCGCCCGCCGCAGCGTGGATCAGGACGATCTGGCCTGGCGCAAGGTGGGCGCGCCTGATGAGACTCTGATAGGCGGTAAGACCCGCACAGGGTAATGATGCACCCGTCACGAAATCGACGGTTGACGGCAGTTTGCAGGCCATGTGTGCAGTAGTCACCGCGAACTCCGCAAGACCACCAGGTTTTGATAGATCGCCGTGATACATGACATGGTCGCCGATCGTGAAGCGGTCAACGTCAACACCCAGCTTCTCCACAACACCCGCAACATCGAGCCCGAGGATATGGGGAAACCGCCACGTTGGGAAACCCGATTTCGTCAGCTTGTAATCAATGGGATTCAAGCCGACGGCCTGGACTCGCACCAGAATTTCGCCGGCAGCGGGCTCCGGTATGTCTGTCGTTCCGATCCTTAGGTGATGATAATCAGCGCCTTTGTCAAGCAGGAGTGCCTTCATATAAGTGTTCCTTAGGTTCTGTACGGTAAGGGTTGTTCGGCCCAAGCTACTTTCAAGCAAATCTGCAGTTTCATCTTCGTCGGGGACGGATTGACACCTAGGCGTCTTAAATGCGCATGGTGCGGCGCTGATGTTACGTGCATGTGACATCGTCCGATCCCAACGATGACCGCTCGGCACTTCTTCTGCTGCTTTGCGGGCGTTGGGTCGGAATTTCGGTCTGTCATGAAAACGAAATAAGGAGCGGATACCATTTTTTGTGTAACCCGTAAACAATATTGACCGGAGACTAAAGTGCATTCGCAAATCGAAAGGTATCGAGAACTTGGTGCCCTGATCCGTGCCGCACAAGCGGAATTAAGGGAACGACAAATCAGCCTGACCGAAGCGCATGAGCGCGAACTCCACCCAGGGGAGTTGGGCGTTCAAATCGCCAATCTCGGACGCCAGATTGCCACGTGGAAACGCGAACAGGAGGGTCTGTTTCGCGATATCGCGGGGAAGGAGGAGACCGAATTAATGTCCTCGGCTGACTGTGCTCGCTTCTTGGAACGGCTAAAACCGAGAAAAAGTTGCCAGGACGCCAGCCAAAGAACTGGCGATTCAGGTACTCAACTCGAGGGTTGCGTGATTCGATAGGTCTGCGATGCTGAGCCGCCAACACGCCGCCGGAAAGATTATCAGACACGATGGTAATCCTCGGCAAAGGTACCCGTTTGCAGGTATTACGGATGACCATCAGTAGGCGGTGTCATTAAAAGACCATCAAGAGCTCTGCCTGTCTGCTTGGCAAGCACGATGCCCCGCGCTTTTCCAGTGAAGAGCGCCTTGCATCACAGCGCCCACATTCGGTAGAACTGCAACGCAGAAGGGCTTTGTTCCGTCACCGTCGAATCTTGAGTCCATATGAACACGCAGACAGTGCAATCGAGGCGCGATTTTTTGAAATACATGGGCGGTCTGGTCGCTGTTGCTGCCGTACCGCCGCTGTGGGCCAAGCCTGCTTTCCGGAAGGACCCATTCACGCTCGGAGTGGCCTCCGGCTATCCGACGCCGGGCGGCGTCGTGTTATGGACGCGCCTCGCACCTGAGCCGATGCAACCCGATGGCGGCATGCCGCAGGTTGTCGTACCGGTGCGATTCGAGGTTGCGGAGGACCAGCGCTTTCGTCGGATCACCGCCAAGGGGCTGAGCTACGCGACTCCCGATTGGGCGCACTCAGTGCATGTCGAAATTGACGGCCTGCAACCCGACCGCTGGTATTGGTATCGCTTTCTCGTTGGGGATGCCACGAGCCCGGTCGGTCGCACCCGAACGACGCCGGGGCTCGGTGTTGTCCCGCCACGGCTCCGGTTCGCCTTTGCCTCCTGCCAGCAATACGAGCAGGGTTACTACGCCGCCTACCGCCACATGCTCGCCGACGAACTGGACCTCATCGTGCACCTAGGCGACTACATCTACGAGTCGTCGTGGGGCACCAATCACGTTCGCAAACACGAAGGGCCGGAGCCAGTTACCGTTACAGACTATCGTGCCCGCTTTGCGCGCTACAAGACCGATCCCGACCTCCAGGCAGCACATGCAAGCTGTCCTTGGTTGGTGGTGTGGGACGACCACGAAGTCGAGAACGATTACGCCAATGCAAGCTCGGAGAACGACGACGAGCCGCGCTGGTTCCTCGAGCGTCGCGCCGCGGCCTATAAAGCGTATTACGAGCACATGCCACTCCGGCGTACGATGGTTCCCTTTGGGCCGGACATGCGGATCTACACGCGGGTGCCGTTTGGCGGCCTCGCCGAATTCAATCTGCTCGATGATCGCCAATACCGCACGCGACAACCCTGCCCACTTCCCGGGCGAGCGGGTTCAAACCCCATCGAGAACTGTGTAGAACGCCTCAATTCCGAGGCCACCCTGCTCGGCGCACGCCAGGAGCGTTGGCTTGAGGCAGGACTTGGTGCGAGTAAAGCGCGGTGGAACGTGCTGGCTCAGCAGACGCTCATGGCCCAGGAGGACCGCAAGCTCGGGGCTGGCCAGATTTTCTTTTCCGACGGCTGGGACGGCTATCCGGCGGCACGCCGCCGCCTGCTCGACTTTCTCGCTCAGGCGAAGCCGGCAAACCCCGTGGTCATAGGCGGCGATGTCCACTCGTTTTGGGTTAACGACCTAAAGCCCGACTTTGATGCCGCCGACTCGCCGGTTGTCGCCACCGAGTTCGTCGGTACGTCCATCAGCTCACAGCCACCGCCCGAAGACCTCATCCAGACCGCAAAGAAAGAGGGAGACGGTCATATTCATTTTGCGACCGGTCTTCATCGGGGATACGTACGGATGGAGATCACCCCTACCCTGCTCAAAGCAGACCTGCGCGCGCTCACCGACGTGCGAAAGCCGGACTCGGCCTGCGAGACACTCTCGTCATGGCTCGTGGAGGACGGAAGGCCAGGCGCTAAACCGGCGTGAAAGTGAGCAAGAAACTGAACCTTGCTCAATCCTTTGACTGTCGGGGCATGCCCATGCGCTGAGTCACGATATATTTCGCATAAACTAGCACCTGAGCAATTTTCGCCCTCTCCGATGATAAGAGGCTGGCAATCTCTGTGATTTTTCCCAGCTCAATTAAAGCCGCTGCCATATCGGTTTGCGCGTCGTGTTTGCGGTTCACTATGACACCCTTTGCAATTCGAAAGGCATATAGTTAACCGCCCAAGTTAAAACTTGATGACAGTATTGCTGGGCAGACGCCCGCGGCCTGGCTGGCTGTCGCGAGTACCAGATTGGCGCGGATATCGAACTCCCGAAAGTGAAGGCTTCAACTCGACGGAGTACGCCCGGCGCGGACTAAGGCAAGGCATTGCCGTATCGGGAGCCAACAATCGGTTAGACTGAATTTTCTGGCTCGACCGACCGGCAGCCCAGCCCCGGCTTTCCGGTGGCGGTCATTGTGTTTCTTAGCGCCAGAGAGTTGCGCCTAGCCCTGATAGCCCCTAGACGAGGACCCGACCTGACACATCTGCCGTGGTCCAAATACCCTACAGGTTCACGTTGGTCGATCGCCGCTATGGCCCCAAGATCTTACGCCTGCCGCCAACCCAGACCAGGATAGCGAAACCGCCCCACCCACAATGCTGTTTGACGACGCCACGGTCCTTGAGCTTGCGGTCGGCTTGATTCTTCATCGCCGCCTGCTTCCTCCCGATGGCCTTGGATCGTCGAGACGCCTTTGGGACCGTTTCTCTTAGGGGCTACTCTTGTCTAATCGAAAAAATATGCAGGAGTCGGAAGCAGTTCCTTCTCCGCTTCGAGCCAATCCTCCAACTCGTGCCCGGGCTCAAAACCTCGCTGCTCAGCCTTGTAGTACGCACGCACTGCGACCGCCTCACGCAACAGCTTAGGATTCACGAGCGGCCGAACAACTCCGTTTGTCGTCGGTGGTGCGTCGAGCGCCTTGATGGTTTTCGCAAGCAACTGCTTGCGCCTTGAGAAAACTTCAGACTGTCCCGCGGGTTGGGTCGCGACGATATCCGGATCAAATGTTCTAAGTGCACTAGTCACTGGATACCTCCAAGCATTCTGGATAAAGGCAACGGCTTACGCGCGCCTCGCCGTTGCGATAACCGCTGTGTAGCGTGGGTCTCCATTGCGTATCGTCCCTGCCGAACCGCATCTCCTGTTGGCTTTTCCCATTGGGAAATTGGCAAACGGGATTGGCAGTATCAATACCGAGCTCAGATGTGCTCAGCTCGTGCGCTTCCGCAGCGATCGGGTAGGAATTCGATTGGCCCCCGGTCTTGCAGGTGCGTTCCGAGGAGGACTGCCAAGTTTCACGATCTCGAGATGGCGTTCGTTTCGGCGGCCATAAACCCACAAGTTGTGCGCGAGTAAAACATTATGGACTCCCTTTATTTCACTTTGATGAAGGCCGGCCAAGCGACTACGACCTAACGCCAAACCGGACTATGGCCCCAGAAATCCGGCGTTAGTGGATTGGCAGCAAAGCCTGAGATAACACAGGGGCGTCGGCATGAGCTGATGCGATGGGCTACGGCAGGCCAGCACCGATGATCGCTAGCGGCCCTGATTCAGTTCTTCGTGACTCGTGAAATTCTTGCCAGCCA
>DATIXD010000106.1:0-46536 GCA_035518875.1 Methylococcaceae bacterium
CTGGCCAAATTCTTTGCCGAGCACGGCGTGAGCGAGACGGATTTCCGCAAGGCTTACAAGTCTTTCGCGGTGGATACCAAGATGCGGCAGGCGGAGTCCATGGCCGCCCGTTACGGTGTGACCGGCACGCCCAGCCTGGCCGTGAACGGCAAATATCGCATCGGCGGTTCCACGGCCAAATCCTTTTCCAACATGATCACGGTCATGAATACCCTGATCAAGCAAGAAAGCGCGAAAAAAACCGCTAAATAGATTGCCGATAATGGTAATTGCCCGCAGATGGTGCATGATTAATCGCTATTGCGTGATTGATCCGGGGGAGAGAAATGAGCGCACTGATTGAAGTCGTATCGTCGCGCCAATTCAGACCGCGCTCTGAAGGGGCGGAGACGCCGGTCGGTCAACGGAGCCTGAAGCTGGCGAGCTTCAATATCCAGACCGGCATCAGCACAAGCAGTTTTCGGGAATACATCACCGGCGGTTGGCGACATATCTGGCCGTCCGACAAGCGCATTCCCAACCTGAACCGCATCGCCCAATTGCTCAAGCCGTTCGACATCGTCGGTCTCCAAGAGGTCGATGGTGGCGGCGCCCGCAGCCACCACATCGTGCAGACCGAATACCTGGCTGAGCGCGCCGGTTTTTCCTATTGGCACAATCAGGTCAACCGCCGCGTCGGCAATATCGCCCTGCACAGCAATGGCCTTTTGAGCCGAGTCAAGCCGGATTTCATTCACGACTACAAGCTCCCGGGGCTGCCGGGGCGGGGAGCCCTATTGGCCAGGTTTGGCGCAGCGGTGGATGAGGCGCTCTATCTGTGCATCCTGCATCTGGCCTTGAGCCGTCGCGCCCGTCTAAAACAATTGGCTTTCGTCAGCGAACTGATCCACGATCTGCCCCACGTTATTTTGATGGGCGATTTGAATTGCGAGCCGCATACCCCCGAGCTGAAGTACCTTACGGCGGCGACCCGACTCTGCGATCCGGTGAGCGAAATCAAGACCTTTCCCAGTTGGCGTCCGCACAAGATGCTTGATCACATTCTGGTCACGCCGGAGTTACGGGTCGAAAACGTGCGGGTGTTGAACTTCATCGGCTCCGATCATTTGCCCATCGCGATGGAAATCACGCTGCCGGAAGCGTTACGTATGGCTGCTTGACGGCTCGGTGTTTTTTGAACCCATGAACAGTTCAAAACTCGACGAACCGAATTATTGGAAGGATCGTTGCAAGCGCTTGCTGGAGACGCACGAGCAGCTGGAAACCGAATGGAAAAACAGCGAGAAGCTGCTATTGCGGGTTGTTACCCGTCTGGCGGCCGCAGCCAGTGGGCTGGACGCCCTGATCGACCCGCAGCTGACGCAAATCCGAACTTTGTTGCGACAGGAGGTGCCTGCGGAAGGGTTGAGATCGCAGCTGGACGGCCTTTCCGAAACGCTGTTCCGGGCTTCCATGGGGCGGCCGGCGAGGGTTCGCGAAGAGACGGGGGACGTGTTATTTCGCTTCTTCAAGTCCCGGGCGGGCTCCGATCAGGAAAGAAAGGCACTCGCCGTCCTGCAGGCGCGAGCGGAGCGCGGCGAGTACGGTGACGAATCGGCGCTGTTCGAAGCGCTGGAAAGGCAATTGGAGGAAACGGCCGGCGATCTTCCGGAGACTCATGGAGATTCGCGCGAAAAACCCGGATTTCTCAGCCGCCTCTTCGGTGTTACGAAAGACGGGAAGCGCGATGGCAAAATCGATCTCGCACCCATACAAAAGAAACTGTCCGCGCTGCTGAGTTCGGTGGATCCGCCACTCGCCTTACAAAACAAAGCGAACCATCTGCGCGAGCGTCTCGATTCCCGGTTGGATGCGCAGACTTTCCCACCGCTATTCTATGACGCGGTCGATTTCCTGGTCGATATCAAATCCAGCGCTCGCAACGAGCAAAAGCTGTTGGAAGAGTTTCTCGGCGAGCTGACCGGCAAGCTATTGGAGATGGAACAGCGGGCCTTGGGGGTCCACGCGCTGACCAAAGCCTCGGAAAAAGGCAGCTCGAATCTTCACGCCGCCTTCGCCGATCACTTGGCGAATCTCAAATCCAGCGCGAGCAGCGCCACGGATGTCGAGCAATTGAAGGCCATCGTCAGCAACCGCCTCGAAGTTATTTCGAGTTATTTGAGCAAGGACCGCGAAGCCGAGCTGAAGCGCATCAAGGAAACCGAAAAGCAGGTCGACCAATTGACCAGCCGGCTCCAGGAACTGGAGATGGAGACCGTCGAGCTGCGCACCAAGCTGCGCAGCGAACATGATATGGCGTTGCGCGACTGCCTGACCGGTCTGCCCAACCGCCTGGCCTACGAGGAGCGTATCGGCCAGGAAGTGGCGCGCTGGAAGCGCTTCAAGACACCCTTCTGCCTGCTGGTCTGGGATGTCGATCATTTCAAGAGCGTCAACGACCGATTCGGTCATAAGGCGGGCGACAAGGCCTTGGTGACCATCGCGCAGGAACTATCCACATCGATTCGGGAAACCGATTTCGTCAGCCGCTTCGGCGGCGAGGAATTCGTGATGATTTTGTCGGGTTCGGACAAGAATGCCGCATTGAAGGTCGCCAACGGCATTCGCGGCAAGGTCGAGGATTGCGGTTTTAATTCTCAGGGCAGACCCGTGAAGATCACGGTTTCCTGCGGGATCGCCCAGTTTTTAGACAACGATACCCACGAGCACGTTTTTGAGCGTGCGGACCATGCGTTGTATCAAGCCAAGAGCGATGGTCGAAATCGTTGCGTGGCCCTCTGAGAAGGCCGCCCGTGCGCCACTGGCCGTTCTCCGTTGCATTAATGCCCCGCGCTGAGATTCAGTCCCGCCACGCCGGCGATGATCAAGCCGATGCTGGCTAGCTTGACAACGCCGAAAGGCTCTTCTAAGAAGGTGATGCCGATGAGCGCAATCAGCGCAGTGCCGAGGCCAGACCAAATCGCGTAGGCCACGCCCAGGTCGATCCGCTTGAGGGCAAAGGTCAAGGCGGTGAACGAGAGAAAATAGCAGACGAAAATCAGCAAGGAAGGCCAAAATTTGCTGAATCCTTCTGCCAGCTTCATCGAAGTGGTTCCGGCGACCTCCAGCAGAATGGCGGTCGCCAGGAACATCCAGCTGTGCATATCGGCCTTCAATGAGGAACGGGGACGAGCGCCTACGCGATAGGCACGACATGATCCAACAGCCGAGCCAGCTTGGCGATCGCGTCGGCAACCGCCGTCGCCATTTCGCCGACCCGCGCCGGTTCCTTTACCGCCCGCTCCGCTTTTGCCGCTGCCTGAGCCATGGCTTGAGCCGCTTGCTGGAAAGGCACGGAGGAAACATTGAGGGAAGCATTCATCAGGTCGATTTTTTGTTGAAACAATTGATCCAGCAGCTCGTCGATCTGATCGCTGGCGGTCACGGACGATCCGCTCAGAGTTTCTAGCGCGAGAATCGTTGTTTGCAAATCTTGAATCAGGCTTTCCACTTTTTACCCCTCATCCGCGAATAATTTCGTAGATAATAAGCGACGATTCGCCTGGATTGTCATGTCTTGTATGCGCATTCCGTAAATGATCCGGGTGTTGCTGTCAGGCAAGCTATTTTCGCCTATTCCGGGCTAATAAAAAAACACTATCACTTAAATTGCGGGCGGATTCATGGATATAAAAGCCATTCAGCGACAATTGAGCGAATTCGCGAAGGCACGGGAGTGGGATCGATTTCACAGCCCGAAGAATCTGGCGGCTGCCCTGGTGGTGGAGGCGGCGGAGCTGTTGGAGCCCTTCCAGTGGCTGGGGGAGGATGAGTCGCGCCGATTGGCCGATCGACCCGCCGATTACGCGGCGGTGCGCGAAGAGATCGCCGATGTCCTGATTTATCTTCTGCGCCTGGCTGACCGGCTGGACATCGACTTGGAACAGGCGGTAGCCGACAAGCTGCGACGCAATGCGGAAAAATATCCCGTCGCCTTGGCCAAGGGCAACGCAGTCAAATACAATCGCAGGGATATCTGAAAAGAACCCGGCGGCCATGATCAAAAATCTGACCAACCAAGCCATCGCCCTGGCGGGCCTCACCCAATCCGTCCACCTGGTGCAGTCCATCGCCAAGAGCGGTTCGGCTAACGACGAGGACATGGAAACCTCGATCGGCAGCGTTTTCAAAATCAACGCAGACGATGTGCCCGACGTCTACGGCGATGTGGACAAACTGAAAACCGGCCTCGGGCTGCTGGTGAAGCAACTGGGCGGTCCGGACGGCATCGATCCGGAACTCGCGCGTTACGCTGCCTCGCTGATTTTTCTCGAGCGCAAGCTGCAGGGCCAGCCCAAGATGCTGGAAACGATTCGGACAGGCATCGAAAAAGCCACCGCTCAAGCGGCACACTTCGGCATCCTGCACGAAAACGTATTGGCCAATCTCGCCGACATTTACCAGCAGACCATCAGTCGCCTGATGCCCAGGGTCATGGTACAAGGAGAGCCAGCCCATCTTACCAACCCGGACAACGCCAACAAGATCAGGGCGCTGCTGCTCTCCGGCATCCGCTCGGCGGTGCTGTGGCGGCAATGCGGCGGCAACCGCTGGAAGTTCCTGATCTATCGCCGCAAGCTGCTGGAAGAAACCCGACGCTTGCTCAAATCTCCATAATTCCGGGCTTCCGAGACAAACACGGGATCATTTGTCGTACTTGATGTACTTGAAACGCGGATCGTCCGGCGTTCCTTCCAGCAAGCCTTCGCTTTCCCCTCGCGCGTCCCAGTGAATGACGGCCTCGATCTTCCGGGCGAGGGCGAAATCCCTGTCGGTGATGCCTTTTTCAGAATGGGTCACCAGCTTGACGATGACGAAGGCGTACGAAACCGTTAGATCCGGATGGTGCCAGGCAGCCTCCGCCAGGTGACCGACGGCGTTGACGACCATCAGGGTCGCCTTCCAGCCGCTGGTACGGAACTGGCGGCGAATCCAGCCGTTTTCGTAATACCAATGGGGCAGTTCTTGCCGAAGTCGCTGCTCGACTTCTTCCTGGGTATAGGTCTTGAGTGCTGTTTCGGACATGATGGCCTCTGTTTGGGTTGCGGAGGGAGGGGGAATGAGCTTCCGGCCAAAGACGGGCGATGTCAAGAATGAGCGAAGTGGGGCAAGCGCTCAGGAGGTTGAGCCCGGCAAGAAAGCCGAGCGGTGCGCTCCGGCGGCGGTCGCGGGCGAGTTCGACGATTCTTCGAGGGTTTTTCGTTGCCCTCCGACCTGTTCGAGGAAGCGGGTCCGCGCCTGACTGACCAGAAGTTTTCTGAGGCTTGGTCGCAGGATAGGGGTCATCGTTCCGCCGCAATCAAGAGGCGGCCGTTTCCGGCATCATCAGGCCGAACCGGCCCTTGGTCCCATCGCGTAACATCGTGCGGAAGGGTTCGATCTCATCGGCGGGCAAGCTCGCCCTGACCCTCAAGCCCTGCGCCGTGTATTCTTCCTGCCGTTCCTGGGCCGAGAACGCGTCGAGGGCGTGGTACAAAACGCCCATGTGCTCGAACGACACTTCGGCGACGAATGCCGCGCGCGGCGATTCCGTCTGCTTCCCGGCCGTCCGTAGCGCCTCGGCGGCGGTTCCACCGTAGGCGCGCATCAAGCCGCCCGCGCCCAGCTTGGTGCCGCCGAAATAGCGGATCACCCCGACTACGACATGATCCAGCCCCTGCCCCTCGATGGCCCGCAGAATTGGCTGGCCGGCGGTTCCGCCCGGTTCGCCGCCGTCGCTGAAACGGTACTGCTCGCCGATCTTGTAGGCCCAGCACAGGTGCGAGGCGTCCTGATGGCGGGTCTGCACGTCCCGCAGGAATTCCAACGCCTGTTCCGGGTTATCCGCGCGCGCGGCATGGGCCCGAAACACCGAGTCCTTGATGAGTTCCTGATGGACGGCCACATCCCTTAGGGTCACAAACGCTTTCATGAGATCAGGCGTCCGCCGATCGGCTGTCTTGCCGAACGGAAAATCTCCCGCGCCTTTTTCCGGGCGAGGGCCGATCGGCAACTGCGACCTCGCGCCATTGCCCGGGCGCCAGACCCTCCAGATTCCACTCGCCGATGGCGTAACGGATCAGCCGCAGGGTGGGGAGACCGACAACGGCTGTCATGCGCCTGACCTGCCGGTTGCGGCCCTCGCGCAGGACCAGCTCGATCCAGGTCGTCGGAACGGCGGCGCGATAGCGGATGGGCGGGTCGCGGGGCCACAGCCCTAACGGTTCACCGATGATTCGCACTTGCGCCGGGCGGGTGAGACCGTCGTTCAGCAGCACGCCACTGCGCAGTTCGGCCAGCGCCGCCTCGTCGGGAATGCCCTCCACCTGGGCCCGGTAAACCTTGGGCATCATGTGGCGCGGATCGGCGATGCGGGACTGTAGCTTGCCGTCATCGGTCAGCAGCAGCAAGCCTTCGCTGTCGCGGTCCAGGCGGCCGGCGGCATAGACCCCGGGCATCGGGATGAAATCCGCCAGGGTCCTGCGGTCCTCGGTTCGATCGGTGAACTGGCTGAGCACACCGTAAGGCTTATTGAAGAGAATCAGGCGGGACACCGGGATGGCTCATCTTCGAAAAAATAGGTTGATCAGCAGGGTCAGCAGGAGACTGATGACAATCATCGAGGTGATCGGGAAAAAGATGAACCGGTTTTCCTTCTCGATGCGGATATCGCCCGGCAGCTTGCCGAACCAGCCCAACAGGCCGGGTGCGAAGGAGTGGATCAGCCCCAGCAAGAATACGGCGAGGCCGATCAGCATCAGGATTTTTCCAAGGGGCATGACTCTCCTCTCTCGTTTGACAGCTCATTCACTCGGTCGTCGCGGATTCACGATCTTGCGAAATCCCGCCAGGTAGGTCGACAAGAGCAGGGCCAACGCCAGCAATGCCAATATCCAGCGCGCATCGGCGGTCACCCAGCGCTCCTCGGCCAGATCCGGCGACCTCAGGGCGGCACTGAGATCGGCCGGAGACACCAGCCGATGGTAGCGAAGTCCGGTAAGGGACGCCAGTTCGCGCAGGGCCTGTTCGTCCAGCCTGGCAAGGTAGTAGTTGGAGGCCTGCACACGCGTGCCGGTCGATTCGGGAGGCGGCAGGAAGTCTTGCAGATCGGCATATTCCCAGAAGCCTTGCGGGCGGTTCTCCCGATCCAGCCTGGGGATGGGTACCGGTGTGATTCCGCCCACCCCGACGATCAGCCCCCGAACTTCCCCGGGTTTCCCTTGAAAATACGGGCGTTCGGCGCCGGGCGGAAACCGCTGGCCGTCGGTGAAAAATGCCAGACGGATGGTCGCATCGCGCTGCGCGATCTCGCGCAGCCCCGTGAACAGGCCTTGGGCGATATAGCTGTCGGCGCTCCAGGCCATGCGCCAGTCGATGTGGGCCAACACATCGTCGACGATGGCGAAATGCTCGCAGATTTCCAAAGGTTCGAACAGGAGTTGGGTGTTGCGGGTCGTGAACAGGCCCAATCCGATCTCCGAACCGCAAGGCAGATCGTGCAACACCCGCCCGATGGCGGCCTTGACGAAACCCAAGCGGTCGGGGGGCAGGTGCTCCAGGTGATAATCGCGGGCGTTCATGCTTTGGGTGATGTCGATGACGAAGATGTAGCGCTGGACCGCTTTCTTCATGGGCAGGGTCGGATGCGCGAGGCTCAAGCCCAGGGCCGCACAGGCCAGCAGAAGAGGCCAAAAGCGCCAGTCCAACCCCTTGAGCCGCCCGATCACGGTCCGCCTCCCGGAATGCCGGGCAGGGTGGCGAACACGCTGGATTTCGTCCCCCTCAAGTCGGATTTCGGCTGCTCTTTGGGGGGCGGGGTGATGCGGTAGGCGTATTCCAGGTTGTGTCGGGCATCCCAATTGTCCGGATCCAGCCGCAGCGCTTCCCGGTAGTTTTCCTTGGTCAGCTCGATTAGGGTGTTGACGCGCGCGTATTCGAGCACGCCCCGTGCGTTCCATAACTTGGCGGCTTCTCGCAGATAGATGGTGCCCAGGTTGTGGAAGACCCGCCCGCGCAGCGCCTTGTCCTCAGTGTGCAAGATCGCGGAATACAGCCTGATCGCCTCCTGATGATCGCCGGCTCCATCGAGCTGCCGGGCTTTGGCGAACAGCAGAGGCGCCGGGGCCTTTTCATCCAGCTTGAGTCGTGCCGGATTGGCGATGTCGCGATTGAGGGCATCGAGGCGGATCAATGTGTAGCCCTCATAAGCCGCGCCACCTAGGCACAGGGCAAAGACCGGGAAAAACCAGGTCGGCAAGCCTCCGTGCTTCATGGGCGCCACGTTCCGACCTCCAGGGTTTTGAAGGCTAGCAGGATCGACAGGCAAATCAGCGCCGTCCCATAACACCATCCCGAAAGATCCTTGCGCGGCAGCTTTTCGAGATAACGCAGCGGCTGATTCTCGAGCTTTTCCACATCCAGGATAGCCCGTTGCACCGCCTCCGGATTGTCTGCCTCATAAGCCCGATAAGGGACGCCCAGAGTCTGGAAGTACTGGTTTAGGAAATATTCCGGCGTCGTACTTTCGTTGGGGTTTTCCGGTGGCGCGGACAGGCTGCCGCCCCGAGGGTTGCGCAGGTAAATCCAGTAGAGCGCGGCGCGATTGTTCTGGAAAAGCTGCCTGATGTAATCGCCGGTTTCCGCGTCCATGCGCGCCGCGCCATCGGAAACCAGCAGGATGATGCGCGAGCCGGTCAGCGGCCGACCGCTGAAATAATCCAGCGCCATCGCCAACCCCGGCGCGATGTTGGTGACGCCATGACCGCGTTTGCCGAGGCTGGCGATGGCGGCCTGTACGGCCTCCCGATCCTGGGTCAGCGGCAGCACATAAACCGGCGCGGCGCTGAAGGCGACTAGGGCGAACAAATCATCCCGACGCCGACCCACGAACTCGGCCAGCAGTTTGCTAGCGATGGTGCCTTTCGATTCCTGGGCCGCACCGCCCAGATAACGGCCGGAGAAGTTATCGTTCATGCTGCTGCTGCGGTCGAGCAGGAGGACGATGTGCGCGCCCGTGCCAATTTTTTCCACCCGTTGTTCGCGAAGATAAGGCCCTGCGATTCCGGCCACCAGGGATGCGACGGCAAGCGCCGCGATCAGCCGCAGCAGGCGGTCGATCGCGGCGGATAACGGATCTTCCGGCAGCATGGCGATGCTGGAATAACTGAGGGTTTTTTGACCGGCCCGCACGATCGGAATTGCCGCCAATAACCCGAGCAACAGGACCCAGGGTTGTGAAAACGCGAAGTTCATCGCCGCCTTCTCTCGACCTTACGGGATTCCCGACAAAGTTTTTCGAGTCCGGTAAGCGCAAAGTCGGACGGGATGTCCGGTTCAATGGATGCGAAAAACAGTCGTTGAGACACGGCGAAAAAGGCCTCGAACTGCTCGCGTAGCCCGCCAAATTCCGGGTGCTCGATGAAAAATTGGTCCAGTCGGCCCGCGAACACGGTGTACCCGGCGGTTTCATTGATCGCGCCGTGCACCAGCCTGAGTGCTTGTCGATAAACTTCGCCGGAAGGCGGTTGCCGATGCAGCTTTTTCAATGCCCGGGCGGCGCGGGCGAAAGGCAAAGCGACGAATGTCCGAAAGGGCGGTAGTCCAAGCCGCCAGGCAGCGTACATCAGTGGCGCGGCGATCCCGATCAGAAATCCGAACAAAGCGGTCTCATGCCGTTCGGTCGGGTAGACAGGCGGAGGCAAATCACCCCGGAGCGTCACATTCTCGTCCGGCGTTTTCGGCGAAATGAGCGGCGTCAGGGTGAAATTCCACGCCGGCGCTTCGACTTCGATGTGACTGTCGCCCTGCCGAAACCGCAGGGGCAGGGCCGGCACGCTCTGGGTTTCCGCGTCCCTAACACCCTTGAATACCTGATAGGTGAAGTCGATGCGGTAAATCGTTTGGTCTCTCCGATCCTCGCGCTTCCATTCGACCTGTCGGACTTCCAGCCAGTCGTTGACGGCGCTTCCCGGTTGCGGCAGGAAATCGGATTCCAGTTCGAAAGGCTTGGCCACCCGGACCTCGATAGTGTTTCGAATCGGCTCGCCCATGACATAGCCGAAATCGCGTTGCGCGTGAAGTTCGATACCATGGATGGCCGCCGGGAGTTCCGCCGACACGCCGGCGGCATGAAACATCAGGGCGAAGCTCACCGCGAGGCTGTCTTTGCACATGCTCACTGGTAGAAATAACGTGTCATGGCGTCGGCATCAAAACGATCCACGATGAAAAAAGCTTCCCGCCCATAACGGGCGCACAGGCGTGTCAGTTCCTCGCGGCGCTGCGCGAAGCGTTCGCGCAATCTATCGCGCAGGCTGGGGCGCAGGAACAAGCGCCGGCGCTCGCCGGTTTCGGGGTCATGCAGATGCACCAGACCCCACGCAGGCAGCTTCTCGAACTCGGCGCTGTCCCAGATGACGATCGGCACCAGATCGTGATGCAGGAAGGTATCGAGAATTTCCTCCGCCTCGGCCAGCGGGAAGTGAAAGTCCGAAACCAGAAACACCAGCGCCCGCTGCTTGCCAAGGTGCGGAGCGGCCTCTAAAAGGCCCCGCGCAGTCGATGCGGCGGGGCGGAAGTTCAGCAGGCGCTCGCGCAGTTCCATGGCCATGCCTTTGCGCCAGCGCAGAGGCAGGCTCAGATCCCAGCGGATGTCGCTGTCGCAGCCGATGAAGCCGAAGGGATCGCCGGTGCGGTAGGCCGAATAAGCGGCCGCAGCCGCGAACATCGCCAGCAGGGCGGTTTTTCGGGTCTGCCCGTGAAAGCCCATCGAGGCGGAAAGGTCTGCCAGCAGATAGACTGGGACGGCTGCGCGCTGGCGAAAACTGCGCACCTTCAGTTCGCCGAACGGATCGGCGAGGGTGGCGCGCACGTCCAGATGGCGGGGATCGGGGTGGTTGATCAGCGGGATATGGCCGTGAAACTCAAAGTCGCCGCCCGGCCGTATGCCGGGGTGATGACCGGGATGGCCCCCTTGGGCGCGCCAGCCGACCTGATAATGGAACTCGGGAATCAAGGTGCGGCGACCTGTTCCAAAATCCGGCGCGTGAAATCGCCGATGAGGCTGGCACGCCGCATTTCATAAACGGGGGTGAAGAAGATGCGGTGGGCAATGGTTTCGTGAAACACCGCCTGCAAGTCCTCCGGAATCAGGTTACCTCGGGCGTCCATCCAGGCCGCCGCTCGGGCTGCCCGCATCATCATGCTCATGCCGCGTGCGCTGGCTCCGGCCAGGAGCAGGCGGTCCATGTCGACGCCGTCCAGCCTGATGCCGAAATCCCCCGGCTTCCGCGTCGCCTCCCAGAGATTCAGGGCATAGTGCTGGAGGGTTACGCTGGCCTGGATCTCATGTTGAATGAGGCGGCCGATCTCGGCGATCTGGTGGTAGGGCAAGAGGCCGGGCTCGATGCCGTCGATCAGCCGGTCAACATCGTGAAACCTTGGATTAAACATGAGCGCCCGTCGAAGTTCGGGGTTTGCCGGTGTCTCGATGTGCAGTTCCATCAGGAAGCGATCGCGAGCGGCCGAGGGCATTTCGAAGGTTTCTTCCTTCTCGACTCGATTGCGGTCGGCGAACACCTGCAAGTGCGGGAAAAAATATTCCCGGTTGAAGGCGGTGACGCTGCGCTCGGCCATGACCCGCAGGAGCAAAGAATGCACCTGCGGGCGGGCGCGGTTGACTTCGTTGAAGAAGAAGATCGAAAGTTGCTCGCCGTGTTTCAGGATCGGGCCGGGGTCGACTTGGGGTTTGCCCTGTTCGTTGATGTAAGTGTGGTAAATCAGATCATTGGGCATCAAATCGATGGTGCCTTCGATGCGCTCGTAGGCGCCGCCCACGCCCCGCGCTACCGCACGCAGCAGGGTAGTCTTGCCAACGCCCACGTCGCCTTCGAGCATGACGTGCCCGCGGGCGAAGATCGCCAGGGTGATTTGCCTGAGCGCGTGATCGAGGCCGACGACGGCCTTGCGGATTTCCTGTTCGAATTGACCGGCGCGCTCGCGCCAATCGGCCAGAAGGGTATCCTTGTTGTGCTCGGACATGTGTTCGAAAGTCGATGGCGAGGCGAGCCGCGTTTTGGCGGAATTAAACAACAATACCCACTCTGATCAAACCGGCGCAGGTTGCGCCTCGTTCCGGTCGCGAATTCACTATCTCGAGGGAGGGGCAAGGCGAAACCGATCAAGATCGACAGATAGATGAGTGGCTGTGTAATATACTCGGTTTTTGGCTGGCGAGAAGCGCCGGCAAGCGGGCATCCAAGCCTGGGCGCCCCTAAAGGAAGCTCGAAAACTCAGTTGCGAGGGATAGTCCGGGGCCGGTTTTGGCATGATTCGGGGATCGGAAGACATATGAGATGGTTAATCGCCGACCGGTTGATTGTTCGCTGAAAGAGGATTTTTGTTTTCTAAACGTCTGAATTAACGGGATATATCATGCAAGTACCACTAGAGATTACGTTTCGCGGCTTTCCCCACTCCGACGCCGTCGAGACTAAGATCCGCGAAAAAACGGCGAAACTGGAACAGTTCTGCGATCACATCATCAGTTGCAAGGTGGCTGTAGAGGCGGAGCACCGCCATCAGCACCAGGGCAATCTATTCCATGTCCGCATCGACCTGAGTGTGCCGCAGAGACACATCATCGTCAGCCGCGAGCATCACGACAAACAGGCCCACGAAGACCTTTACGTCGCTTTGCGCGACGCGTTCGACGTCGCCAAACGCCAACTCGAAGAATACACCCGCATTCAGCGCGGCGAGGTCAAGAACCACAAGGCTCCCGCAGCCGCCGGTTCCAACTGGTAAGGCTGCCCTCTCATCTCCATACACCGGCTTCATTGGGCCCAAGGTCGATCGCCCAGTGAAGCCGAAGATGGTGCCGCATCATTCCGACCGAATCAGCCGGGTACCGAACAGCCCCGGCGCTTCGGCTTATTGGTGGACCGGCTACCGGTTCTGTTGACGCGGGCCTTGATCTCTTTTTCGGCCTCCAGCCAGTCGAGAAAATCACATCCAGGCGCAAAGCCGCGTTTTTCCGCTCTGTAATAAGCCGCCTCGGCGATCATCGCCTGCAGCGACAGGGACTGGGAGCTCGGTGAACCGGCCCGGGTCAAGCCGAATTTCACGAGTTCCAGGAAATTCTGCGCCTCAACCTGTTTGAGACCGATCTCTGCGGGCTCCAGCTCGGCAAGTGTGCCGAACATCCGGTCCCACACCGAAAACAGTGCGCCATAGTTGTGGTCGTGCTCCTCTCGCCGCGTCGAATGATGCACGCGGTGCAGGTAGGGCACTATAAGCAGGCGGCCGAGCCAATTCTCCCCGCGAAATGCCAGGTTCGCATGGTGGAACATCACATTGAGGGTGATCAAGGCCTCGTTCGCCAACAGAATCGCCGTGTCCACCCCGGTGACGGCGATGTAGATCGCTTTGACGACCGTGGTGAGTAATACCTCGACGAAGTGCAGGCGGAAGGCGGTGGAGACGTTCATGCTGCGATCGCTGTGATGCACCTTGTGAAACATCCACAGCCACTCGAAGGCATGATTGGCCCGGTGCCAGAGATAAAGGGTCAAATCCAGCAAAATCAGAGACGCCGCGGCCTTCCAGAAGGGGCTCGAAATTGGCCCGAGCAGTCCGGTACCGGCATAGTGCTCGACCACGAGCAATAGCGATGAAACGGATAGCAGCGACATCAGCGTGTCATTCAAGATGAACGTGCCGGTGTTGCTCAGATAGGACCGGCGGACGGTCTTCGCCGTGTTTTTCCGGTAACCGAAGCGGGCTTCCAGAACGAATAAAACGGCGAATGCCGCGAGGATCATCACCGCCCGTACTTCCCCGGACGTGAATTCTGGTACCGTCAAGTCGGCGATAGGAGATGTCAGTATCGATGTAAGCTTGGTTAACATTGATTATTCCTCCGTACTGGCCGGATGTAACAATTCCTGTACATTTGGTATCCAAAATATGTCATTCAAAAATGACAACCCAATTGACAATGGCCTATCTGGAGAGTTCCGGCGCCTTTCTTTCTTCGGGCCGAATAGCCTCTTTCCGAAAAACCAGGGAATCATCCGGCTCGTTCCGTCTGGCCGGGAGGATTGGTGAGGCCGTATCGATTCACGAGAAGATTCAGCCTTCTGTTGGCCTTTAGGCAAGCGATGTGCCAATTTGTTGGATTGCAGCCACGGTGGTGCTCAAACGCTGGCTGCAAAGACCCCGGCCGCGCGTCTTGACGCCACCAAACGACAGAGGTTCGGCCGCGTTGTCCTCCGGGGAGGCAAGCGGAATGCTTCTCCAGCCGTTATAGCGCCACTGTTCCGTATGAGGACTCTGCGTGACAATACCGAACCATTCGCCAGAATCTGCTACCGGAGAAAGTCATCATGCCCGTGCATAATGCCGATATAGCAGCGATATTCGAAGAAATCGCCGATCTTCTGGAAATCGAGGGTGCCAACGTCTTCCGCGTTCGCGCCTATCGTAACGCCGCCCGTACCTTGCAGGAATTGGGCAAGGACTTGCGGGCGATGGTGCACAAAGGCGAGGAACTGACGGAACTCCCCGGGATCGGCGACGACTTGGCGAGCAAGATTCGGGAGATCGTCGAAACCGGCCGTTGCACCGCACTGGACAAGCTGCACAAGCGATTGCCGCCGGCCATCACGGAGCTGCTAAAAATCCCGGGGTTGGGGCCCAAGCGGGTGAAAATCCTGCATCAGGCGCTGGACATTCACACCGTGGAACAATTGCAGGACGCGGTGCGCGATCACCGTATCCGGGAACTGCCCGGCTTCGGCGAAAAAACGGAAATTCACATCGCCGAGTCCCTGGAAATCCACGCCGGCGGAGCGGGACGGTTCAAACTGGTGACCGCTGCCCAATACGCGGAACCCTTGGCAACTTATCTCCGCGCCGTTCCCGGGGTGAGGCGGGTGGTGGTGGCGGGAAGCTACCGGCGGGCCAAGGAAACCGTGGGCGATCTGGATATCCTGGTCACCGCCGAGGCCGAGAGCCCGGTGATGGCGCGCTTTGTGGCTTATGACGAAGTGGCCGAGGTGCTGTCCCATGGTTCGACGCGCAGCAGCGTGGTGTTGAGATGCAAGCTCCAGGTGGACGTGCGAGTAGTGCAGCCGGAGAGCTACGGCGCGGCGCTGCATTACTTCACCGGCAGCAAGGCGCACAACATCGCTATCCGCCGCCTGGGTCAGGAGCGCGGGCTCAAGATCAACGAATACGGCGTGTTCAAGGGCGAGGCGCGCATCGCCGGCGAAACCGAGGAATCGGTTTTCCAGACGGTGGGTTTGCCGTTCATTCCACCGGAACTGCGCGAAGACCGGGGCGAGATCGAGGCGGCCAAGACCGGCCGGCTGCCCCTCTTGGTCGAGCTATCCGACCTTCGGGGCGACCTCCATGCCCACACCAAAGCCACCGACGGCCACAACACGATCTTGGAAATGGCCGAGGCCGCCAAGAAGCACGGCTTCGAATATCTTGCCATCACCGAGCATTCGCGCCGGCTTACCGTCGCCCACGGCCTCGACCCGGTGCGCCTGGCGAAGCAAATCGACGAAATCGATCGCCTGAATGACCGACTCGAAGGCATCACCCTGCTCAAGGGCATCGAGGTGGACATTCTGGAGAATGGTGACCTGGACCTTCCCGATGAGGTGCTGGGACGGCTGGACTTGGTCGTGGGTGCCGTGCACAGCCGCTTCGATCTACCCCGCGCGAAACAGACTCAACGGATCCTAAAGGCGATGGATAGCCCCCATTTCAGCATTCTCGCCCATCCCAGCGGGCGGCTGATCGACCGGCGCGAGCCCTATGACGTGGATATGCTGCGCATCATCCGCAAGGCCAAAGAGCGGGGCTGTTATCTGGAGCTCGATGCCCAGCCGGAGCGGCTGGACCTGCTGGATGCCTACTGCCAGATGGCGAAAGACGAAGGTGTCCTCGTCAGCATCAATTCCGACGCCCACAGCACTTTGGATTTCGACAATCTCCGCTTCGGGATTGGTCAAGCCCGGCGCGGCTGGCTGGAGAAAAAGGATGTACTGAATGCGCTCGCGCTCAAGGAGCTGCGGTCGCTGCTCAAGCGCACCATGTAGGGGAAAGGTGTGCGCGGCGAATGAATGATTCAGCCGCGCACTCTTGTACCGCACAAAAAATGCGGGCTAATCATGCGCCGCAAGCGGGTGATGGACGATGTTCTCTTGGGCGATCACTTCGGAAGGTAGAGGAAGTCCGTCGACAGCGCGTTTGATCGCCAACTTGGTGGCTTCGTAATTCCAGTCCTGAATCTTGTTGTTGTCTTCGGCTTCCCAGTGAATAAAGACACCCACACAGATGAAGATGTCGTTCGCTTCTTCTATGGGGATGATGCCCTCTCTGACACTGTCCACCACCGCTTTGCCGACGCCGCGTTCCGCCGGCCCGAACATCTGGGTAGCCTGTTTTTCGTTCTTGATCTCGACTTTGTTGAACATCACGGTGTGGGGCTTGGCCATGAGATTGGGCGCGACCAGGGCGAGCAGAGCGTTATCGCCCCGCTTTTGGTTGGTCAGGGTGATGCAGAAGGCGGTTTCCGCGGCGCTGCCGCGCGGTCCCATGATGAGGTCGATATGCGCCAATTCATTGCCTTCCCCCACCAGGGCTTCGCCTACGAGTACCCGATCGATTTTCGGCATTTGCATGAAAGTCTCTCCTCTTTGTTTACTAATGAGCCGACAGAAGGGGCACGACATCGGGAGCGTCTCTCTGCGTGCCCCTGTTAGGCACAGCTGTATAATCCGGGCGCGGCACCCCCTGAATTGCAAGGGACGTATGCGCCCGGTTTCTGTGTCAAAAGGTGAAAGTCTCCTCCTCCGCAATCAGAAAGATCGGGCTTCCTCCGGAGGAAATGGACACGGCATGGGCCACCGTCTCCTTTCCGCCTTCGGAAGCGGCACAGCTCTGCAGGGCCTCCATCGAAGGGAAATGAATCTCCGCTATGCGGTAAAAAGGGGGTGTGCCCTGAGGTGAATCCAACACCTTGGTCGCTACGAACTTGGTTTTGCCAACCAGCTTCTCGACCGCCATGGGGACGTGTTCGCCCTGGTAGACCTTTTCAAAGGCTTCGAGATCCTTGGGGCGGGGGTAGATCACAATAAATTTTACTCCGGCCATGTCTCTCTCCTGATGAGGTTGTTGGGAACAAATAGGACAAAATATTGAGTATGGAAATTCACCGAAACGCGAAAATTGCCCGATCGAACCCCCATTCTTTGAAATGTCGGGAATGCGCCGTGTCATGTTTTTCAGAATTCGCTCAAGCGTCCTGCTGGTGATCTTGGCCATGTTGTGCGGCTGCGCCCATCGGCAATTCGTCAAGGCGCCCTATCCCCGCTGGGGCAAGGAAATGCCGCTCGAGCAAGCCGGTCGTTCCCCACCCTTGCTCATGCGTGTTTTGCGCCCGCCCGAGCCGCTCGAGACACCGGGCTGTCTTTTGATCGTGCATGGCATGAACGAATATGTCGGTCGCTATGGCGACATCGCCCGCCATTTCGCCGAGCGCTTCATCGTCGCAGGGTTCGATTTGTATGCATACGGACTGTCCAATCCGGTCTTGTCGGAGGCGGATCGGGCATTGGCGGCGGGTGCGGGGGAGCAGGACGTGGGCGAGGCTTATCTCGCCCAGCTACCCCTGAGTGATCTTGAGCCGATGCGGCGGGATTTGGATAGGGTTCTGCGCCGCCTGGTCGAAGTTTGCGACGAACAAGGGATGCCGGGAAAGCCGGTGTTCATTCTTTCCCACAGCCTGGGTTCCCTGGTTGCGGCCTCGTATTTGTTGCAGGCGCACGACGAAAACGATCCGAGAGAGCGGGTTCAGGGCATCGTGTTCAGCGGCCCGGCGTTCTCGGTTACCCAGGTTCCCGGCTGGCGCGGCTGGCTCGAAAATCCCCTCATCGATCTTTCGTTTTATGCCGAGGAACATTTCCTGCAGCCTTGCGGCGAAGCCTTGCCGTTGTTGATTCTGAACCAGGCCGTGGCGTTGTCGACCGCGCCCTTACTCAACGGACTATTCGAGGTCTTCTCCTGGCCGGGGCTGCGACAGCTGTTCACGCCCCGCACGCCGGACTGGGTGGTGAACTATCTTACCGATTGGGAGGCGGAACGCGCGCGCCACCGCGCCGATGGCTATATCGTCCGCCGAAGCCTGTTGCGCTACGTGAAGGGTGTCGAACATGAAATCGTACGGTTCCGCCGGGGCATGGCCGAATTCGCCACGCCGTATTTTCTGATTTATTCCGGCCATGATCCAATCACCCCGGCATGGGGCAATCACGACTTCGCGGCGAAAACCCTGGCGAAACACCCGGACAATCAGTTGCTCCCGCTGGCCGACAAATTCCACCACGAGCATCTGTTTTCCGCGCCGCCGCTGCGCGATGAACTGCTCGAGAAAATCGACCGTTGGCTGGATCGGCGCCTCAAATCGTTACGCGGAGCCGATCCGCAACCGGGGAATGAACCGTGATGCCGATTCAGGACTTGCTAAACAAGATCCGTTGGGATGCCGAATTTGGCCGGGGTGATTTCAAGATTGGTTATTACGATCGCATCGAGGATAGGATCATTGTCGTATCGATGAAGGAAATCGTTTTTCCGAAGAATAGCCACGGCATCTTCGAATTGATCGACGGCGAAGGGCAAGTGCACAGCATTCCCCTGCATCGCGTGAAAGCGGTTTACAAGAACGGCGACTTGATCTGGTTTCGCGAGCATTGAGGGGGCTGGGTGGGAGAATGCGATGTCGCCCGTTTCCAAAGCCGGTGAATGTCGGTCCGCTATAGGGGACTATCCGATTGCCAGTGTAGCCTTTATGATTTGGACAAATTCCTTGGCGACAGCGCCCGAGGGGAACCGTTGCCACATGCCATGAGGCTCGATCTTGGACAGTAACCATGCAACACGCTCGCCCCGCTGCCATCGGCGCAGCATTCAACCGGTTTCTCACCACCTCGCTCGATGAACTGATCGCCGAGCGGCTCGCAAGGGATGCCGAAGCGACCGTCCTGGACCTATTCCGCCGTACGGCAGCCGAAGTGCCTGCCTACCGGCAGTTCCTGAAAGACCGTGCCGTCGCGCCTGAGACCATCGTGTCCTTCGAGCAGTTTCGACAACTGCCGCTGATCGACAAGCGCAATTACATGCAGGCCTATCCATTGCCGCAGCGCTGCCGCAACGGTAGCCTGGCGGAATGCGACCGGGTGGCGGTTTCCTCAGGATCGACCGGTCAGCCGACTTTTTGGCCGCGTTCGGTACTCCATGAGCTGGATATCGCCCTGCGCTTCGAGCAGGTCTTCCGGGACAGTTTTCGGGCGCATGAACGCAGCACGCTGGCGGTGGTCTGCTTCGCCTTGGGGAACTGGGTTGGCGGCTTGTACACCACCGCCTGCTGCTGGCATCTGGCGCAAAAAGGCTATCCCTTGATGGTGGCGACACCCGGCAACAAGAAGGAGGAAATCTTTCGAGTCGTGCGGGAGCTTGCCCCGCATTTCCAGCAGACGGTGCTCCTGGGGTATCCGCCCTTCGTCAAGGACGTGATCGATGCCGGCAGCGCCGAGGGGATCGACTGGGCGCGCTATCTCGTCAAAATGGTCTTCGCAGGAGAAGTGTTCAGCGAGGAGTGGCGGACCCTGGTCGGCCAGCGACTCGGCTCGCACTCCCCTTGCTACGATTCGGCTTCCCTGTACGGCACCGCCGATGGCGGCGTGTTGGGCAACGAAACGCCCTTAAGCATCGCCATTCGACGCTTCCTGGCCGCAAATCCGAAGGCCGCACGGGAGTTGTTCGGCGAATCGCGCCTGCCAACCCTGGTTCAGTACGACCCGATCAGCCGGTTCTTCGAGCTGCACCAAGGCACCCTGGTGGTGTCGGGCGACAATGGCGTGCCCCTGGTGCGCTATCACATCGCCGACAAGGGCGGCATACTGGGTTTCGATGAAATGCAGGATTTTCTCCGGGATTGGGGCGCGGCGCCGCTCGCCGATTACGGCCTGGACGAAACCCGACCCTCGCGTGCCCTGCCGTTCGTCTATGTATTCGGACGGGCGGATTTCACAGTGTCTTATTACGGCGCCAACATCTACCCCGAAAACGTCACCGTGGGCCTGGAACAACCGGACATCACCGACTGGGTGAGCGGCAAGTTCGTGCTGGAAGCGCTTGAAACCCCGGACGGGGGCAAGCATTTGAGCGTAACCGTGGAGCTACTGCCAGCCGTCGCACCGGATGAAGGAAAAGCGCGAGCCATTGCCGAATCGGTCAAAACGCAGCTACTCAGGCTTAACAGCGAATTCGCTAACTATATACCCGCGGAAAAGCAGCGGCCTCAGGTGAGCCTGCGGCCCTTCGAGGATCCCGAGTATTTCCCGGCCGGGATCAAACACCGCTATACAAGGCGCCTCGCCGCCGATCAATTATCCCCGAAGGCGTGATCGCAGTCGAAGAAGGCAAGGACTGTATTTGTCATCAAGCCGATAGGGAATGAGGGGAGGGACTCTTCCCCATACGAGCTTCCTGGCTTAAGCTTGTTCCAAATCCCCGATGGTGCTGGTCGATCGATGCCGTGATCGGTCTTTGAAGCGCCCTGCACCCGATCCAGTATGACCTTGAATCTTCGAGTTTCCGACCTTGCTCGCCGCCGATCCGTGTTCCGCTTCCTGCGCCCGCTGCTACATGGCCTGTTGCTGGCAAGCGTCACGTTCGGCGTTTTAACCGCGCTAATCTTTGAGACCAGACCAACGATTCAGGCGCAGCCCGGTCTTTCCCAGCATTATCTGGCCAAGGCCCGTGGCATTCTCCACAGCACAGTCCCTTCGCAAGCCGCAAACGGCTTCCAGAAAACCGTCGCGCTGACCGCGGAAGATCTGACGACAGCGGCCAATTTCGCCCTGGCGAGAAAGAAACTGGACGGCTATGCCGATGTCACGCTGAGCCGTGAGCGGCTTCAATTTCTGGCTTCGATTAAGGTGACCAGGCGGGTGCTCCCCTTGTTCCTCAATATCGAAATCATCGCCGACGACGCTCAACCCCAGGCCGTGATCAAACAGTTGAAATTAGGCCATCTGGCCCTTCCGGAACCGGCGGTTCGCTGGTTGTTGCACGGCCTGCTCCGCTATACACCCCTGTTCCGTTACAGCCGGATTGGAGACGAGGTGATCCGGGAAATTCGCATTACCGACGATCGTTTTCGGGTCACGTTCAATTGGAACCGGGAGGCGCTCGCCAAAGCCAAGGACTTGGTGACCGATCTCGCCAGCAAAGAACGGCTTTTGATCTACCACAACAGGCTCGCCGAGGTGCTTAGTCAGAGCGATTCGAAGCGATTCATCCGGCTCGGCATTTTGATGCAGCCTTTGTTCGCCCTGGCGCTAGACCGCTCGCAACAGGACAATGATCCCATTGAGGAAAACCGTGCCGTCATTCTGGTGCTCAGCGCCTACGTCAATGGCAGGAACATCACCCAATTGATTTCGTCCTCTGAAACGTCTGTGAAGCCCATAAGGCGTATTGTGTTACTCAACGGTCGGTTGGATACCGCCCAGCATTTCATGGGCTCGGCGACCCTGGCCATGTCCGGCCAACGCACCTTGACCGACATGATCGGACTGGCCAAAGAGGTCAACGATACCCACAGCGGCAGCGGGTTCAGCTTTACCGATCTGGCCGCCGATCGGGCTGGAGCGATGCTCGGCAAGCTGGCGATGAAATCGGAGGACAAGGCCCGTAAGGTTCAGGCGGTGTTGAGCCAGAGCGTGGACGAAGCCGTCTTCATGCCGGGAATCAAGGATTTGCCGGAGAACCTGAGCCCGGCCGATTTCGCCAACCGCTTCAAGGCCATCGACAGCCCCGAGTTCGAGGAACTGAAAGGGAGGATCGATGAGCGGATCGCGGCTTGCGCCTTGTATCAATAAGGTTCGATTGCGCAGCGGCGTGCGCAAAAAAAGCCAGCCCCTTTGGCAGGGGCTGGCTCTCAGCGGTTTGGGGCTTTAGTTGTAATCGAACGTCTTGCCGGGATAGGCGGGCAAGCGGGGCATTTCCTGTTTCGGGAATTCGCCCGTTAGCGCGTTCAAGAAGGCTACCACGTCGTCCGCCTGCTGTTGGCTGAGGTCTTTGTTCAATTGCAGCTTGGCCATGATCTTGACCGCCTCGTCCAGAGTCTTCACCTTGCCGTTGTGGAAATATGGCGCAGTTAAGGCCACATTGCGCAGGGTCGGTACCTTGAAAAGGTGTTTGTCGGCCTCGTTCTTGGTCACCTCGAAGCGGCCTACGTCCTTCTTGAAGTTGTACTGCGCCTCGAAATAGCCGCTGTCGTACGTGGGGAACTTCATGAAGAACCCACTGCCCTCCGGCAACTGCGGGCCGTTGAAGGCCGGGCCTGAGTGGCATCCTGTGCAACCTAGGTCGGTGAAGGCCTGCATGCCGCGAATCTGCTGCTCGGTGAGGGCGCTCTGGTCGCCGTTGACATATTGGTCGTAGGCGCTGTTCGGGGTGATGAGGGTGCGCTCGTAGGCGGCGATGGCTCTCGCAGCGTTGTCGGCGGTGACCGTGTCGGCGCCTTCGAAAGCCGAGGCGAAAGCCTGCGGGTAGCCGGGGATCGCTTTCAGCCGGGCGACCACATCATCCCAACTCTTCATGCCCATCTCGATGGGGTTGGTGACGGGGCCCTTGGCCTGAGCTTCCAGACTAGGGGCGCGGCCGTCCCAGAACTGTACCGAGTTGAAGGCCGCGTTCCACACCGTCGGCGCGCTGCGTCCGCCCACCTGGGCGTGAACGCCCACAGAACCGCCGCGGTTGTCCTCGCCGCCGGCCATCACATTGTGGCAGGAAGCGCAGGCGACCGTCCCGGTGGAAGATAGCCGCGGATCGTGATAAAGCATCTTGCCCAACTCCACTTTGGCAGCGGTGGTCGGGTTGTCTGCGGGCTCCGGCGCCTTGCTCGGCAGCGCCTGCCATTCACCGGCACCGGCGATGCCGGCAGCCCCCGTCAAAGCGAGAGCACTGATCAGTAACCGAAGATTAAACATTGCACGCTCCTCCTAAAAATGCCAACAGTTCTGAGTTGATTGTTCTTGGGTTGGGAGGAGCCGTTATAGTGAATTACTCTGACAATTTCAACCGCGAGGCAATCCAGTCGACGCCGTTCCGACCGTTCTTCGGGGGGTTCCGACGAAAAGGCGTGGGGCATGGCTGTCAGCGATGGCGCCGCTTTGCCAACAATGACTCAACTGGCTTCAGTTTCTGTCAGAAAACCTTGCACATGGAACCACAGGATGGACTTCACATACTTCCAGAGCACGGCGAAAGTGTGTTCGTTTAGTTCAAATTCAATGATCGTGGTAGGCATGACGTTCTCCTATTGTGTTTCTCTTTGCCACAGCACCGGGATTGTTTGGATCCGGCACATTCACGGCGCTATTGATAATCTTGGGCGTCGCGGTGAATCTGTTTCCGTGTGGATGCTCAAGATGTCGGCAGGTTTACGTTACCTTGCTTTTGTTGATGCATTGCCCATGCCATTGGCGCGGGATAGCAGTAAGTCGCTGTTGTGCTTGAATGTAGCGCCCAATTGCATGGATTAAGAGAGGGAAGCGCGGGTTTATTGTACAAAATTCGTTACACCTGAATCCTGCGAAGAACAGGGAGCGCGTCTTATCCGATGTAACAGGGTAGCGACCAGTGTGACAATCGTGAACTGTCGACAGGCCAAAAGTTTCACTCATGGCGTAGATGAACTGCCATGGCCCACGCCCTGGCAGTTCGCAAGACGAGCAGACCTACCCACGCCTAGGGGCGATGGGCAAGACCGGACGACGTTTTACCCCCTGAAGGCGAAGCACACTGCTCAATGTCTTTGGGGTCGATAGCCGCAGGAGGTGAGACATGACCGCGTGCGCTTACGAGTCTTTCTCCTTAGACTCTTGCGGGGCCTCCTCTGTGGGCTCTCCCCTGGGGGTCGATTCTTCCCCCTTTTTCACGGCCTCCTCCGCCTTTTCTTCGGCGATTCCCAACCCCTCTTTTGCCGTTTCAACGACTTTACCGGCGAGTTCTTCGCCTTTCTCCATGAGGCCCTCGGCTACGTCTTTCGTCTTTTCCAGCCCCTCTTTGGCGCTCCCCGCCGCTTTCTCACCCCATTCGCCGACTGTTTTTACGACATCCTCGGCGGCTACTTTGGCTGTCTGAAGACCTTCTTTGGCCGACTCGGCAGCCTTCTCCGCCAATTCGCCAATGTCCTCGCCGACATCTCCGGCGACCGCCGTAGCTTTTTCTTTCGCCTTTTGCAGCCCCTCCTTGGCGCTTTCAGCCGCTTTTTCACCCCATTCGCCGACAGTCTTCACGGCATCCTCGGCGGCTCCTTTCGCCGCTTCCAGACCTTCTTTGGCCGATTCGGCAGCCTTCTCCGACAAATCGCTGACTTCCTCGGCAACCGCTTTGGCTTTTCCTGTAAGGCGTTCGGTGATTTCTTTTATTTTATCGAAAATGCCCATATGCGAGTTTCCTCCAGGTTCTTGAATAGTCGTTACGACACGGCGGCATTGCCGGATGGTCGATCACCGTCCGAAGACAGGGATTGACGCAATATCCATGATCGATAAATTCAGGCTCGGCACGTCGCCCCATTCAGCCGTACCCGAGGGGCGCGGCGGGGGGAGGATAACATGCAAGAACCCTAAGGTTGTCAAAAATCTGCGCCAGAGGCCTTGCCGTCGCGTCGGCAGAATCGAGGGAACCTATTCTCCGGCGTTCCTAAATCCCTTTTCACTCCACGAAGGTATGGCTAAACATTCAAAACCATTCTGACCGGATCTTCCAAAAGTTCCTTGATGGTATAGAGGAACAGCACGGCGTCGCGACCGTCGATGAGACGATGGTCGTAGGAGAGGGCGAGATAGATCATCGGGCGGATGACGATTTGGCCGTTTTCGACCATGGGGCGCTCTTTGATGGCGTGCATGCCGAGGATGGCGCTTTGCGGGGGATTAAGGATCGGGGTGGAGAGTAGGGAGCCGTAAATGCCGCCATTGGTGATGCTGAAGGTGCCGCCGGTCAGTTCTTCGTAGCTCAGCTTGCCGTCGCGGGCTTTGCGGGCGAATTCGATCACCGCCTTTTCGATGGCGCCGAAATCCAGCGTGTCGGCGTCGCGGAGGATCGGCACGACGAGGCCGCGATCGGTGGAAACGGCGATGCCGATGTCGTAATAGTCGTGAAAGACGATGTCGTCGCCATCGATCGACGCGTTGACGATGGGGAAGCGTTTGAGCGCTTCCACCGAGGCCTTGACGAAGAAGGACATAAAACCGAGCTTGATGTTGTGCTCCTGCTCAAACCGCGCCTTATACAGATTGCGCAACTCGAAAATCTTCTGGAGGTTGACCTCGTTGAAAGTGGTGAGGGTCGCGGTACTGTGCTGCGACTGGATCATGCGTTCGGCAATGCGGGCGCGCAGCCGGGTCATTGCGACCCGCCGATCGCCACGAGCTTCCTTGGAGACGGTTTTTTCCGGAGCGATCACCGACACCGGCTCCGGCGTCGGTCCGAGTTCTGCGGTCCGGGCTTCCAGATAATCCAGTACATCCTGTTTGGTCAGCCGGCCATCCTTGCCGGTGCCCCTGATCTGCGCTGGCTCGAGGCCGTGTTCGGTGAGCAGCCTGCGTACGGCCGGGCTCAGGGGCTGCGATGACATTTGTGGCGTTTCGGCCGTCTTGGCGGGGGGCGCGGCTTGCTCGGCGATGACTCTCGCCGGTGCTTCGGTTTCGATGACCGCGAGCGGTTCGCTGCTGGTCGCGATTTCGCCCTTATTGCGAAGGATTTGCTGGAGGATGCCGGTTTCAGGCGCGGGGACTTCCAGGACGACCTTATCGGTTTCGAGATCGACCAGGGTTTCGCCCTGTTGCACCGGGTCGCCAGGCTTTTTGTGCCAATCCATCAGAGTGGCATCTTGCACGGATTCCGGAAGATGGGGCACGGTGACTTCGACGCGCATGACTGATTCCTAGCGACTGAGAGAGGGGACGCCGTGCAGGGCGTCTTCGACCACCTGTTTTTGTTGCGCCAGGTGGCGGGAGAATTTTCCCACGGAGGGGGACGCAGAGGAAGGACGTCCGGCGTAACCGAGGGCGATGTGCGGGTCGAGTCTTCCCAGGAAACGGTGCTTGATTTGATGCCAGGCACCCTGGTTTTCCGGCTCTTCCTGGCACCAGATCAATTCTTTCGTGTGGATATAGGTGGCCAACTCGCGCGAGAAATCATCGCGGGGGAACGGATAGAGCTGTTCGATGCGGACGATGGCGATGTGGCGGAGATTTTCCTTGCGGCGCGTTTCCAGCAGGTCATAGTAAATCTTGCCGGCGCAAAGAACGATTCGGGTCACTTCACTAGGCGGCAGCGCATCGCTTTCGCCGATCACAGGGAGGAAGCCTCCGGTACTCAAATCGTCCAGACCCGATACGGCCAGCTTGTGCCGCAGCAAGCTCTTAGGCGTCATTATGATGAGCGGCTTGCGGTAGCGGCGCAGTATTTGCCGGCGTAGCAGATGAAAGATTTGCGCCGGCGTGCTGGGCACGCAGACCTGGATGTTTTGTTCTGCGCACAACTGCAGATAGCGTTCGAGTCGCGCCGAGGAATGCTCCGGGCCCTGGCCTTCGTGGCCGTGCGGCAGCAGCATGACCAAACCGCTGAGTCGTCCCCACTTGGTTTCGCCCGAAGAGATGAACTGGTCGATCATCACCTGGGCGCCGTTGGCGAAATCGCCGAATTGTGCTTCCCAAATAACCAACACTTCCGGTTCGGTGGTGCTGTAGCCGTATTCGAATCCGAGTACACCGTTTTCCGACAGTAGCGAGTCGTAAGTATGGAAACGACCCTGGTTCGGTGAAAGATGCTGCAATGGGATGAAGACGTCACCGGTGTTCTGATCGTAGAGGCTGGCGTGGCGATGGAAAAAGGTTCCGCGGCCTACGTCCTGGCCTGTCAGGCGGATGTTGCGTCCCTCGGTCAGCAGGGTGGCATAGGCCAGATTCTCGGCACAGCCCCAATCGATCGGCGTTTCGCCCGCCGCCATTTTGCGCCGGTTTTCAAGAATCGCGCCCGCACGCGGATGGAGGTCGAAGCCTGGCGGCAGGCGTAGCATGGCGGCGGACACGGCCCTGATCCGCTCGATGGGGACGGTCGTACCGCAGGGCATGTCCCAGTTCGTGCCGAAGTAATGATCCCAGCGGGTCTTGACGTAATTGCCGTCGTCGTTAGGGGTAGGCCGCGAGACGCTTTCGCCCTTGTCCAGGCGTTTCTGATAGTCCTCGTCCAGACGCTTGACTTCTTCGGCGGAAATTACGCCCTCGGTGACGAGGCGGTTTGCATACAGCTTGCGGGTGCCGGGATGATGCCGAATGAACCTGTACATCAATGGCTGAGTCACGGCGGGTTCGTCGGCTTCGTTGTGGCCATGTCGGCGTAGGCAGATGAGGTCGATGACCACATCGCGCTTGAATTTCATCCGGTAGTCGATGGCCAGTTGGGTGACGTAGAGCACCGCTTCCGGATCGTCGCCGTTCACGTGAAACACGGGCGCCTGGACCATGTAGGCGACGTCGGTGCAGTAAAGCGTCGAACGGGCGTCGAAGGGGTTGCTGGTGGTGAAGCCGATCTGGTTGTTGATGACGATATGGACGGTGCCGCCGGTAGTGAAGGCGGGAGTTTCGGCCATGTTTAGAGTTTCCATGACTACGCCCTGCCCGGCGAATGCCGCATCGCCGTGAATCAACACCGGCAGCACGGCGGTTTCCCCATCATGCTCGTAACGGTCCTGCCGAGCCCGCACCGAGCCTTCCACCACAGGGTCGACGCTTTCCAAATGTGAGGGATTGAAGGCTAGGGCTAGGTGCACCGGGCCGCCGGGGGTTTCCACGTCGGACGAGAAGCCCAAGTGATATTTCACATCGCCGGCTCCATTGGGAATGGGCTCTAGGGTGGAGGTCTCCTCAAACTCCTGAAAGAGCAGGCTGGGTTTCTTGCCTAAGATATTGACGAGCACGTTCAGGCGGCCGCGGTGGGCCATACCGATCACGATTTCCCGCCCGCCTTGTTCTCCGGCGCGCTGGATCAGTTCGTCCAGCAGCGGAATAAGGCTTTCGCCGCCTTCCAGCGAAAAGCGCTTCTGGCCCACGTATTTGCGATGCAGGTATTTTTCGATACCTTCGGCGGACGTCAGGAGCTTCAGCAACCAACGCTTCCTCTCCGGCCCGAATTCGGCGCGCGCCCGGCTGTTTTCGAGGCGGTTTTGAATCCATTCCTTGATCTCAGTGTCAACGATATGCGTATATTCCGAACCTATGCTGCCGCAGTAAGCGGCGCGAAGGTTTGAGATAATCTGTCGAAGGGTAAGTTTTTCCGCGCTCTGCAGAATGTCGGTATAGAACAGCTCGTCCATGTCCCGTTCGGTCAGTCCATAACTGCGTGGTTCCAAATCGAGGATGCCCGCGAGGGGAGAGAGCTTCAGCGGGTTGTTGTCGGCCAATTGATGGCCGCGCGCGCGGTAGCGATGGATCAGCTGGTCCACCGCCGATTGCTTGCGGATCGCTTCCTCGATCGCGCCGGGTTTGGCGGCGACCGTGACGGATTTGATCGGCAACCTGATCGGCGTCAAGTCACGGATTTCAGCCGTGCCCGACTGGATGGCCGCGAATTTTTCCCGCCACGAGGCGTCGACGGAATTGGGATCCTTCAGGAATTTTTCGAATAACTCTTCCAAGAAACTCGCGTTGCCCTCGGAAAAGGCCGAGGACTCCTGGAAAAGTTGTAAAAGCTTGTTCATCGTGGTTGATTCGGATTCCGAAAATTGATTCGATTGAATGGCTTTTAGGATATGTGCTTTTAATCGAATATCCAAGGACTAAAGCCAGCAGTATTCGTTCCAATAAAGGGCCTAAAAATTCCCCTGGCAGGGCTGGCTCGCCGTAGTTCGCGTCGTCCCGAAACTTTGATGCGAAGTGCGGCTTGGTCGGAACCAATGTGGCCTTGTCTATAATCAGATGGTGAACCGAATCTTTTGCCAGCCACAGAGCGTCACGCACCATGTTTGACGGATTGATCGCCCGGACTCCGATATACACCCGCAGCCTCGATATCTTTGGCTATGAACTGCGCTTTTGTAGTCGCGAGGCCTTGGATCGCGGTGTCGCCGATGATGAGTCGGGCGAGGGCGAATGCCTGCTGCGAGCGTCCCGCGAGTTGAGCCTGGGTGAGATCACCGGCCCGAGCCGCGCGCTGATTCGCTTGCCGCCTACGCTTCTGCATCTGGGCGAGAAAATCGGCTGGCCGAGGGACAAAATCGTTCTCGCGGTGCCTGCGCCCGTCATGAACGACCACGCGGTGGAGAAAGCCCTCAGTCAGCTCGCTGAGGCGGGCTACATCATCGCCTTGCATCACCCGTCCGGCGATCTGGCGGAGCTGCGACGCGATGCGAATTTTATCTCCATCTGCGCTCTGAACGCCGACTCCGCGCCGGTTTTCAAGCTCCCGCCGGCATCAGGCAGCGCTTCGGCACGGCCGCATCTGCTGGTGCGGGAGCTCGAAACCGCCGAACAAAACGACTACTTCCGCAAGCTCGGATTCAACTATTTCGAAGGCGCCTTTTTCGCGCGGCCCAGGTCGATTCCAGGTTGCGAGATTCCGGCCGATCGGCTGGCAGTGTTGCAACTGGTCGCACGCCTGCAAAGCCCGGAGGTTGAAATCGATGAGGTGGAAGACCTTATCAGCCGCGACCTTACCCTCAGCTATAAGCTGCTGCGCTTGCTCAATGCGGCTTATTTCGGCGTGCCGAAGCGCCTGGATTCCATCCGTCGTGCGGTTATGTTCTTCGGTCTGCAACGGATCAAGAACTGGGCGACCGTGGTGATGGTCAATGCCGTCGATTTCCGCCCGCGAGAGTTGCTGACGACGGCGATGGTGCGGGCTCGCACGTGTGAACTGCTGGCGCGGGATCTGGGACGCGAACCGACCGAGCCCTATTATCTGGCCGGCCTGTTTTCGTTGCTGGACGCCATCATGGACGCGCCCATGGCGCAGATTCTGGCGCGCTTGAGTCTGACTGAGCAGCTCCAGCGGGCATTGCTCGAGGGAACCGGTCCGGTGGGCGAAGTGCTCCGAACGGTACTGATGTTCGAACGATGCGACGTTACCCAGGTGCCTTGTCGCAAATTCAGTCAGGCGGGCGTTCCCGCGCGGGCTTATCTTGATGCGATCGGCTGGGCTTCGGAAGCGACCCGACAGATGTAGGTGGCGGGGCACAAGTTACGCCTGCGATGATTTCTTTCCCGAAACTTTCCGGGTTTTTCCCTGTTTGGGATGATGCGGCAGTCCCGTGTGCTGGGTTCTGAATGATAGCGACTTGCGGCCATTGCCTCGGCCCTCGGTCTGATCGCCGGTGCCTGCCGGCTGATAGCTGGGCACCAAATGGTGCTTGCCGTTGCCGATCAGATCGGCGCGGCCCATGCGCTTGAGGGCCTCCCGCAGCAGCGGCCAGTTATTGGCGTCGTGGTAGCGCAGGAAGGCCTTGTGCAGCCGGCGCTGTTTCATCGCCTTCGGTACGTAGACCTCCTCGCTCCGTCGGCTGATCCGGTGCAAGGGATTTTTCCCCGAGAAATACATGGCCGTCGCACTCGCCATCGGCGAAGGCAGGAAGGCCTGCACCTGGTCGGCGCGGAAGCCGTGTTTCTTCAGCCAGAGGGCGAGGTTTAGCATGTCTTCGTCCCGCGTGCCGGGGTGGGCGGCGATGAAGTAGGGAATCAGATATTGTTCCTTGCCGGCTTCCTCCGAAAACTGGTCGAACATCGCCTTGAAGCGATCGTAAGCGCCGATGCCCGGTTTCATCATCTTGGACAGCGGCCCCGATTCGGTATGTTCCGGCGCGATCTTGAGATAGCCGCCGACATGGTGTATGGCCAGTTCCTTGACATATTCCGGCGATTGCACGGCAAGATCGTAGCGCAGGCCCGATGCGATCAGGACCTTCTTCACGCCGGGCACGGCGCGGGCGCGGCGGTAGAGCCTGACGAGCGGCCCATGATCGGTATCGAGATTCTTGCAGATGCCGGGGTAAACGCAGGAAGGCCGACGGCAGGAGGCTTCGATTTCCCGGCTTTTGCAAGCCAGCCTGTACATGTTCGCGGTTGGCCCGCCCAGGTCGGAGATGACGCCGGTGAAGGCGGGGGATAGATCCCGGATGGCCTCGATTTCCTTGAGAATGGAGTCTTCCGAGCGACTCTGGATGATGCGCCCCTCGTGCTCGGTGATCGAGCAGAAGGTACAGCCGCCGAAGCAGCCGCGCATGATGGTGACCGAATGCTGGATCATCTCGAAGGCAGGGATCTTCGCCTGGCCGTAAGAGTTGTGCGGCAGCCGGCTATAGGGCAATCCGTAGACGCAGTCCATTTCTTTCGTTGTCAGCGGGATCGGCGGAGGGTTCAGCCAGAGATCGCGCTCGCCGTGGCGTTGCACCAGCGCGCGCGCATTGCCAGGGTTGGTTTCCTGGTGCAGCACACGGGAGGCATGGGCATAGAGCACCGGATCGTTCTTGACGGCTTCGTAGGCGGGCAGGCGAATGACGGTGCGGGCGGGATCGGTTTTGCGTCGCAATTGGATGACCAATTCGCCCGGGGCGCCGGTGTGACCCTTCGCTTCAAGTTGGCCTGAGGTGCATCCCGCCTGGCTGACGCAAACGTCGGACGGCGCTTTTTCTTCGTAAGGATTCGAGGGCGGCGCGATTTCCCCCGGTTCATCGATCTGCTCGGAATCGAGTATCGTCCAGCCGTGCGGAATCTCCTTGCACAGGAAGGCCGTGCCACGAATGTCGGTGAGCTGGCTCACCGACTCGCCCGCCGCCAGCCGATGCGCGATTTCCACCACCTGCCGCTCGCCGTTGCCGTAGACTAAAAGGTCGGCCTTGGCGTCGATCAAAACCGAACGGCGCACCTTATCCGACCAGTAATCGTAATGGGCGATGCGGCGCAAGGACGCCTCAATGCCGCCGAGCACGATGGCCGTGTCCCGGTAAGCCTCCCGGCAGCGCTGGGCGTAAACCAGCACGCAACGGTCCGGGCGCTTGTTGGCCTCGCCGCCGGGCGTATAAGCGTCGTTGGAACGGATGCGGCGGTCGGAGGTGTAGCGGTTCACCATCGAATCCATATTGCCGCCGGTCACGCCGAAGAACAGATTCGGCCGTCCCAGCCGCCGGAAGTCCGCCGCGCTGTTCCAGTCCGGCTGAGCGATGATCCCCACCCGGAATCCCTGCGCTTCCAGCAGTCGCCCGATCAGAGCCATGCCGAAACTGGGATGATCGACGTAGGCATCGCCCGTCACCAGAACAATGTCGCAGGCGTCCCAGCCCAGAATATCCATCTCCTCTCGCGCGGTGGGCAGTTGCGGCGCGACGCCGAAGCGCTGGGCCCAGTACCTACGGTAGGAAAAGAGATCAGGCGCGTTATGCATGGGTACGACGGGGACGGGTGAAGGGCTAAATTCCAAGCTCTTTATGCGCGCTTCGCAAATAGTGCGAGTAGCACTTCGAGGGGTTGGCTCCCCCGCGCTTGGCGAGGGAGCGAATGGGATCATCGCTCAGCGCAGCAGGTCGAGTGCCTTGTCGGTCGCTTCCTGCTTGGCCTTCTCTTTGGCTGCCTTGCCGGCTTCGTCGACCGCCTTGGACGGGCTCCCGACCTTGCCTTTCAGCTCTTTGGCTTTGTCGACGCCTTCCTCGGTGGCTTTCACGCCCTGTTTGACTTCTTCCGGAACCGCTTCCTTAAGTTGTTGCTGAGCGGCTTCCTTGGCCGACTCTTGTGCTTGCTCCTTCAGCGCTGCGGGCGCTTTTTCTGCGCTTTCTTTCAGATTCTTTGCTTTTTCCAGGCTTTCTCCTGCAGATTTGGCGCCCTCAACGGCTTCGCTCGGTGCCGCCGACTCGGCCGTATCTTTTAGTAACTGTTTGGTGGCGCCTTCAAGGCCGGATTTTTCGGCAAGAGCCGCGCCGGAAATCACCAAGGCGCTCAGAAATAGGATCTTGGTTCGCATGACATGCCTCCTTCTTTGGTATCGTGAACGGATGCCTTCGGCGATCCGTGGCCTAATAGTACGCAAGGCGGATTGAGCCGTACAGCGGAAGAATGGACGCGGACCACTGCGTTAAGAATAAAGCGGTTGATAACATCAATGGGCTGTCTTTGACGGCAGCCCATTGCCAGCCGGGCGAAGTTCTTAGCGCAACATCAGGAAAAATGCACCATCGCCACGCTGGATGTTGAGCAGCAACTGGCTGCGACCGCCGGCCGCCCCTTTGAGTTCATTTAGGTTGTGCACTTCCTCCCGATTCGCCATGACGATGATATCGCCGGGCCTGAGACCCGCTTGAAACGCGTAGGAAGACGTGTGGATCTTTTCGATTCGCACGCCTTCGGCTTGTTCGGTGGGCGCGGTGTCGGCCAGCAATGTGCCGGCGAGTTTCGGATGGATTTTCTTGCCTTCTTCGCGGCTGATCTTGGGGGCGGCGATTTCCGCCGTTCGGGTCACAGTGTCGCCCTTGTGCACGACTTCGACCCGGACCTCGTCGCCGATTTGCAGCATGCCAACGGCGTTGCGGACATCCGAGCTGTTTTTGATGCGACGCGCATTGACGGCCAGAACGATGTCGCCCGCTTCAAGGCCGGCTTTCGCCGCCGGCGAGCCCGGCTGCACCCCGGTGATGACTGCGCCCTGGGTCTGGCTCAGTCCGAAGGCCTGGGCGAGGTCGGGGGTCATATCCTGAATGTTGACGCCGAGGAGGCCGCGTCGAATTTCGCCATGCTCGATCAGCGTATTTTTGATGTTGGCCGCCATGTTGGACGGGATCGCGAAACCGATGCCGACGTTGCCGCCGCTGGGTGCTACGATGGCGGTGTTGATGCCGACCAACTCACCTCGCAGATTGACCAGAGCGCCGCCGGAGTTACCGGGGTTGATCGAGGCGTCGGTCTGGATAAAGTCTTCGTAGCCCTCGATGCCGAGTCCGGAGCGGCCCAGCGCGCTGACGATGCCCGAGGTGACGGTCTGTCCCAGCCCGAAAGGGTTGCCGATCGCGACGACGAAGTCGCCAACCTGCAACTGATCCGAGTCTGCGATGGGCAGCGCATCCAGCTGGTTCGGCTCCACTTTGATGACGGCGATGTCCGATTCGGGATCGGTTCCGACCAGCTTGGCATTGAGTTGCCTCCCATCCTGCAGGGTCACCATGATCTGGTCGGCCTTGTCGATGACGTGGTTGTTGGTGATGATGTAACCGTTACGCGCGTCGACGATCACGCCGGATCCGAGGCTTGAGGTCTCCCGCTGACGGGGCGCATTGGGAATGTCGAAAAAGTGGCGAAAAAACGGATCGCGCAACAGCGGGTTTTCCTCCACCTCGATCTTGGACTTCGTCGAGATGTTGACCACTGCCGGCATGGCTTTCTTGAGCATGGGCGCGAGGCTGGGCATGGATTGCCCGTCGACGCTTTGCGGCCACGCCGCCCTGGCCTGTGGCAAGCCAGCGAGCAGGCCGATCGTCAAGGAAGCGATCAGCAAACGTTTGGGTAGGCGCATCTTCGATATCTCGGCTGATTTTACATGTGATGGGGGCGTGTTCGTCGGTATACGGCGGGTCTCTTGCGGCGAGATCCTGACAATGGGGCCGAGGCCACGTGAATACAAGGGGAGAGGCGGAACGGTGTCTGGCTCGATGGTCTATTATATGGAAGCCTGATGTAGTGAAACAACGCTTGGAGTTTGGAAGTTCGCCCAAGCGGGATAAAAGCCGGTTTACATTTTCATGTCTAAAGCAAGCGTTGGCCGCGGACGGACGCGGTTTTCGCGCTCATGTGATCCAGGACGCCCAAAGTCATGTCTGCCGCTGTCACCGCCAAAGATGCACAAGATCTGCGCAAGCTGATCCCTCTCAATATCCTGTCAGCCAGCCGCTTCGAAAGCCTTTGTTCGGAAGTCGGCATCGAGGAAGCAACGCGGGGTTCCCTGTTATTCAGCCAGGGCGACGCCAAGAATGAACTCGTATATGTCCTGAGCGGAACGGTTTCCTTGCAGGCAGGCGGCATGGAAATGGAAACCATAAGCGCCGGGACGGAGTCAGCGCGTTTCGCCCTCGCTCACCAGATACCGCGCAAGGTTTCCGCCGTTGCCAAGGATCGGGTCCGCTACATCCGGGTGGACCCGGCCTATGTCAATCAGCCCAACGAGAGTGCGGTGAGCGGCGTCGCCACTTACGAGGTGAGCGACATTCCGGAGGATTCCTATGGCGACTGGGTGACGACGCTCCTCAAATCGCCGATTTTCCAGCGCCTGCCACCGGCCAATCTGCAAAACCTTCTAAGCATTCTGGAAGAAATCCCGGTGACAGTCGGTCAGGAGATCATCCGCCAGGACGAACCGGGCGATTATTATTATGTGATCAAGCAGGGCCGTTGCGCCTTGACCCGGAAGCCTTCCAAGCATGCCCGGGAGATCAAGCTGGCGGAACTGAAGACGTGCGACACCTTCGGCGAGGACTCGCTGATTTCCGGTGAGCCCCGTAATGTCACCGTGACCATGCTGAGCGACGGCGTGTTGCTCAGGCTGAACAAGGAGGATTTCCTCAGGCTGGTTAAGGAGCCCGTGATTGCCCATGTTAACATGGAGAACGCGCAGCGGATGATCGCTCAGGGCGGGGTATGGGTCGATGTTCGCACCCCGGACGCCTTCGACGAGGGGCATCTGCCCGGTGCTGTCAACATCCCATTCTTCAAGCTGCGCATGGAACTGAACAACCTGAATCGGCAGCACAAATATATCCTGGTGTGCGAGACCGGGCGCGTCAGTGAATCCGCCGCCTTTCTGCTGATCCGCCATCTGTTCGACGCTTATGTGCTGAAGGGCGGCGTCAGCGCCGTGTTTCGGGACCAACTGGTCTTGGGCGCCGATTCCGGACCTTCCGGCGATGAGAACCCTGGGGGAGATTTTGCGGTGGAGGAGCGGGTCGAACCGCCTCAGGCAAGCGGCAGGCGAACCGATGCCGCACCGGAACTTGCATCCCGTGAAGAACAGCTGGTCCAAACGCATGTTGCCCGGGAGGCACTGGAAAAGGAAATCCGGACGCTGAAGACGGAATTGGCTGCTGCGCACGCCGAAATCTCCGATTTGCAAACGCAAGTCAAGGAACGTCAGGGGATCGAAGAGCAAGTGCGCGAGCAATCGCTGGCGCTTACCGAGGAATTGGCGCGGCTCAAGGACGTTCAGGCTGATATGCTGACCGGGCAGGCATTCCAAACCATGGAGCGACGCTGTGCCGAGCTGGAGGCGGGACGGCAGGCGCTGGAATCCGATTTACAGACGGCCTTGGTCGACAAGGCGGAGCTGGAGCGTCAGTTGCAGGCTTTGCGGGCGGCGTCCGCTGTCGAGAAGCATTCGGCTAACAGTCGGGAGGCGCTGCAGAAAGAAATCCGAGGACTTGAAGAACTCAATTCGAGTAACGAGCAGGAGCGGCGGCTCGCCGAAGCGCGGATCCAGGAACTGGAACAACAGGTCGCGGAATTGAGCGCCGTTGTGCAGGAGTTCGTCGACCGCCAATCTCCTGTCGATGGCGATGAGTTGCAGTCCTTGAACGCCGAACTTGAAACCGTGCGCGCCCAGGCGGCCGGCGATGTGATGGCTGTTCAGGCCAAGCTGCGCGGAGCGGAGCAGGAAGTCGCCCGGTTAAGGAGTGCTTTGGAGTCGGCGCAAGAACAGTTATTGGGGCTGGAGACCGAACAGCAAGCGGGACTGAAAAGCGGTCGGCATCGCACCGGGTTTGGCAAGGCGCTGTTCGGCAAGCTCGTTTACTCGCTCCTGATGGCCGCCATCGGCGCCGCGCTGCTGATCGCAGTGACCGCCGGAACCGCGGCCGGGCGCGGATTGACGCAAAAGCTGCTCGCTTCGTTCGGGCAGGAGGCACCTTCGTCCCCCGGTTCCTGATGCTTCTTCCTGAGCATCTCCCAAACGACTGGATTCATGCCCGCAAAAAAACAAGCTTTGCCGGTTTGCGCGTTGGAGAGCCTGTGCGACGGCGATTGCCGCGAGTTCACGTACCGCGCGAATGGCGAAATGATCGGAGGTTTCTTGGTCTATTCCTCAGGCATGGCGCATACCCACCGAAATGCCTGTCCAGACCTGGGCATCACACTGAATTGGCAGCCCGACCCATTCTTGGACACCCGGGCTCGAGATATTCAGTGCGCCCGGCAGGGGGCCTCGTTCAGAATCGGTGACGGAGAGCGCGTGTTCGGGCCTTGTCTTGGGCAAGACTTGGAAAAAGTCCCGGTTCGCGTGGTCGGCGGGGTCGTCTGGGCCGAAACTGAATCGCTCGACGCCCCGGGAAGCTCCGGCGGATGAGGTAGCCGCGGAGCCTTCCCGCAAGACTGGCTTATTTGATCTTGCCTTCCTTATACATCACATGCTTGCGGACGACGGGATCGAATTTCTTGATCTCCATCTTTTCCGGCATGGTGCGTTTGTTTTTGGTGGTCGTGTAGAAATGACCGGTGCCGGCGCTGGAAATGAGTTTGATTTTATCGCGCATGGTCTTGGCCCCTTAAACTTTTTCCCCGCGTTTACGAATGTCGGCAAGCACGGCGTCGATGCCGTTCTTGTCGATGATCCGCATACCCTGGCTGGAAATGCGCAGGCGTACCCAGCGGTTCTCGCTCTCGATCCAGAAACGGTGCTCGTGCAGGTTCGGATTGAAGATTCTCTTGGTTTTGTTGTTAGCGTGCGAAACGTTATGGCCTACAATACGTCGCTTGCCCGTTACCTGGCATACTTTTGACATGGTTAACCTCTGATCGCTTAGCTGGATTCATCGAAAATTAGGCTTTATAAATGATATTTAGCTTTACAGTCAAGCAACCGTTGACCTAGCCTCACCCATGGGGAAGAAAAGCATGAGTTTGAAACTCGGGGTCGTCATGGATCCCATAGCAAGCATCAAGATCGACAAGGACACCAGCTTTGCCATGTTGCTGGAAGCGAAGGCGCGTGGCTGGGAGCTTTTCTACATGGAGATGAACGACCTTTATCTGCGCGATGGCAGAACTTTTGCCCGCATGCGGCGTCTTCAGGTGGAACGAGACGAGTTGCACTGGTTCGAGTTCCTGGGCGAACAGGACGCGCCTCTGGATCTCTTGGATGCCGTCTTGATGCGCAAGGATCCGCCGTTCGATCAGGAATACATTTATGCAACCTACTTGCTGGAATGCGCCGAAAGCCGGGGGTTGTACGTCGTCAACAAGCCGCGTTCCCTGCGTGACGCCAACGAAAAATTGTTCACCGCCTGGTTTTCGCACTGCTGCGCGCCGACCCTGGTGGCACGTGAACCTGCCCGCTTCCGGGAATTCTTGCGGGAACAGGGCGAGATCATTCTGAAACCCTTGGACGGCATGGGCGGGGCGTCGATTTTCCATGTCCGCGAACGCGATCCCAATTTGAGCGTCATCCTCGAGACGATGACCCAGCACAAACGGCGTTTCGTGATGGCGCAGCGCTATTTGCCACAGATCGCGGACGGCGACAAGCGCATCCTGGTGGTGAACGGGGAGGCCGTGCCTTATGCCCTGGCCCGCATCCCCGCACTGGGCGAAAGTCGGGGTAATCTGGCGGCGGGCGGACGCGCCGAGGGGCGCGAATTGACGGCCCGGGATCGCTGGATCGTCGAGCAGGTGGGGCCGACGCTGCGGGAAAAGGGGCTGGTGTTTGTCGGCCTGGACGTGATCGGCGATTATCTGACCGAGGTGAACGTGACCAGTCCCACCTGCGTGCAGGAACTGGACAAGGTATTCGACCTGAATATCAGTGCCTTGTTGTTCAATCACATCGAATCCGTGGTGCGGCCTTGACCGCGGTTCTCAAGACGATGGGCGGCGACTGGAATAATTCCGATCGATTTCTGGTGATGTTGGTGCTCGCCGGCATCCTGCACGCGATGCTGATCCTGGGGGTCGGCTTCGACCTGCCTGAGCCTGAAAGGATCAGGAAGTCGCTGGAAATCGTGTTGGTCAGAAATCCTTCGCGGCAGGCGCCAGACAAGGCGGATTATCTCGCCCAGGAAAATCAGTTCGGCAGCGGCAGTGCTGAGGAAAAGGCGATTCCCAAGACGGAGTTGACGCCACAACAGGGCGAGGGTCAGCAAATACAGAGCGTTCCGAATCCCGCCCGCGTGCCGGAGGTCAAGCACAAGCCGCTGTTGAAGCAGGCGAAGTCGGAAAAAAAGGTGGTTCAGGACGTCGGTACGGAAGAGCATTCCGAGGAGGAACGCCCCAGAATCAACGCCGACGCGCTAACTCAGCAGATCGCCGAAATCAGCGCGGAATACAATAAAAAGCGCGAGGAGGATGCCGCACGTGGTCCGAAGTTCGTTTACGTCAACGCCGTGAACGCCCACCGATACCATGCGGCCAATTATCTTCATGAAATGGAAAGCAAAATACTGAATATCGGCAATCTTCATTATCCCGACGAGGCGCGCCGACATAACCTCACCGGTAGAGCGCACCTTAGGATTGCGGTCAAGTCGGATGGAAGCTTGTACAGCGTCATAATCCTCCACTCCTCGGGGGAGGTCGTACTCGACGATGCGGCAGTCCGATTCGTCAAACAGTCGGCGCCGTTCGGAGCATTTCCGGAAGAAGTCAGGCACGAGGCCGATGTGCTGGTCAATGAGCGCATCTTTTTCTTTGACAACGGCATGGCCCTGGAATCCGGCCATTAGTCGATGCGACTTGCAGGGCGCGCATTCTGCACAGATACTATTTTCCCATGACTGACCAACCCGATAGTCTCATCAACCATTTTCTCATCGCCATGCCCGGCTTGGCAGATCCCTTTTTCGCCAAAACCGTCACCTATCTATGTCAGCATAGCGCCGAGGGCGCTTTGGGCATCATCGTGAACCGGCCTTCCGACTTGACGCTCAAGGACATCATGCAGCAGATGAATATCGAAATTGGCCAGCAGGAACTGGGCAAGATGCCCATCTATTTCGGCGGGCCGGTCCAGCCCGATCGCGGATTCGTCCTGCACGAGCCGCTGGGTCATTGGGGGTCCACCCTCCAGGTTTCCGACTCCATCGCACTCACCACGTCCAGAGACATTCTGGAAGCCATCAGCGTTGGCGAAGGGCCGCAAAAAGTGTTAGTGGCCTTGGGTTACGCGGGCTGGGGGCAGGGCCAGTTAGAGCGCGAAATGGCGGAGAACGCCTGGCTCAACGCGCCCGCAGACCAGTCGATCATTTTCGATCATCCCTCGTCACAGCGCTGGAAAGCGGCCGCCGAATTGATGGGCGTGGACATCTCTCTGCTGACGTCCCAGGCTGGACATGGGTGAGCCGCTCGTGCTCGGCCAGCCGCTCAAAACGTCTTCCAGGGATGAGACCTTCCTGGGTTTTGACTACGGTGACAAGAACATTGGCGTCGCCGTCGGCCAGCGGGTGACCTGCACCGCCACGGGACTGGAAACGATCCGCGTGTCCAGCAACGAAGCCAAATGGGCTGCCATTAGCCGCCTGGTGCAAACCTGGCGGCCCACCGCTTTCGTCGTCGGCTTGTCCTACCAGCTGGATGGCAGCGAGAATCCGATCACTCGCCCCATCCTGCGCTTTTGCCGGCAGCTCGAGGGGCGCTATCAACTACCCGTATACACGATCGACGAGATGCTCTCGACGGTCGAGTCGAAGAACGTATTCTATGAACATCGTTCCAGGCGTTCTACCGGTTTCGGCGAGGTCAAGGACATCATCGCGGCGCAATTGATCCTGCAGAGCTGGCTTCGCCACATCGAGCAACAGGACCAGCACCATGGGTGAGCCCGATTTGAGCATGGCGGCGCTGCTTGACAACTTGGAAGCGGCGCTGCGCGCCGAGATCGCCCGGCGCGAGCTGAGCGACCCGGCGATGATCGGCATCCACACCGGCGGCGCTTGGATTGCCCAGCGGCTGCATACCCGCCTAGGTTTGCGTGATCCTCTGGGTTTGTTGAACATCTCGTTTTACCGCGACGACTTTTCGCAGATCGGCATGCACCCGCAGGTGAAACCCAGCAGTTTGCCGTTCCGCGTCGAGGGACGGAACATCATCCTGATCGACGATGTCCTGTATACCGGCCGGACGATTCGGGCGGCCCTGAACGAGATCTTCGACTATGGCAGGCCGGCCCAGGTCGTCTTGGGCGTGCTGATCGAGCGCAATGGCCGGCAGATACCGATCCAAGCCGATTGCATCGGCGCCAGGGTCGAACTCACGGCCGATCAGCGAATCAAATTGGCCGGCCCGGAGCCGCTGGAGTTAAACATTCAGTCCGTGTGAGCGCATGACGGCAATCCCCCCGACCGACGACTTACAATTCGACGCCGCCGGGCGTTTGCGTCATTTTCTGTCCATCGAAGGACTGGGTCGGGCGCTGCTCGTGCGTATCATGGATACCGCCGAGTCGTTCACCAGTGTGACCGAACAGCAGGTCAAGAAAGTGCCCTTGCTGAGGGGGAAGACCATCGTCAACCTTTTCTTCGAGAACAGCACCCGCACCCGTACCACCTTCGAGCTGGCGGCCAAGCGCTTGTCCGCCGATGTGCTCACGATCAATATTGCGACCTCGGCGACCTCCAAGGGCGAAAGCTTGCTGGATACCATTCGCAACCTGGAGGCCATGCACGTCGACATGTTCGTCGTGCGTCACGCGGAAAGCGGCGCCGCCCATTTCATCGCCCGGCATGTGGCGCCGCATGTCAGCGTCATCAATGGCGGCGACGGCCGGCACGCCCATCCTACCCAGGCCATGCTGGACATGTTCACCATCCGGCGCATGAAGGGCGAGTTCGGGCCTCTGCGGGTGGCTATCGTGGGCGACATACTGCATTCCAGGGTTGCGCGCTCGGAGATTCACGCCCTGAACACCCTGGGCGTGGCCGAGGTGCGGGTAATCGCACCGCGAACCTTGCTGCCGGCTTGCGTCGAATCTCTGGGGGTCAGGGCTTTTCATGAAATGGAACAGGGACTGGCGGATGTGGATGTCATCATCATGCTGCGCTTGCAGAAAGAACGCATGAGCGGCGCGTTTCTCCCCAGCGAGCACGAATATTTCGATCGTTTCGGCCTGACCGAGAAGCGGCTGGAGAAGGCCAAACCCGATGTGATCGTCATGCATCCAGGTCCGATTAACCGGGGCATCGAGATCGATTCCCGCGTGGCGGACGGGCCGCATTCCGTGATCCTGCAGCAGGTCAGTCACGGCATCGCCGTGCGCATGGCGATCCTGTCGATGGCCATGCGCAGCGGCGAACAGGTCACCTCAAGGGGCGGGACGTGAATATAGAACGCCTGGTGATTCGGGGTGGTCGCGTCATTGATCCCGCGAATGGGATCGACGCCGTACTGCCGGTCTATCTTGCCGATGGCGAGATCGCCGCAGTCGGCGCGCGACCCGACGGCTTTCGGGGCGAGCGGGAAATTTCGGCCGAAGGCCAGATCGTCTGCCCGGGGTTCGTCGATCTGTGCGCCCGGCTGCGCGAGCCCGGCCTCGAGCACAAGGCAACCATCGCCAGTGAAACTCTCGCGGCAGCGACAGCCGGCGTGACTACTTTATGCTGCCCGCCCGACACCAGCCCGGTGATCGATACGCCGGCCGTCGTCAAGCTGATTCAGGAGCGGGCGGAGCGTGCTGGAAATGCGCGGGTCGCGCCAATCGGCGCACTGACGCGAGGACTGAGCGGTAAGGATTTGAGCGAAATGCGCGCTTTGAAGGAAGCGGGTTGCCTCGCAGTCAGCAATGCTCAGGCACCGGTTGTTAATGCGCTGGTTTTGCGCCGTGCGCTGGAATATGCGGCGAGCCATGATTTGCTTGCCATCCTCCGCCCCGAGGATCCCTGGCTGCGTAATCAGGGCTGCGTGCACGAAGGCGCGGTCGGCAGCCGCCTGGGTCTGCCGGGTATTCCGAGCTCGGCGGAAACGGTCGCGGTAGCCCAGGCTTTGGCCCTGATCGAGCAGACTGGCGTGCGCGCCCATTTCGCCCAGTTGAGCTGCGCGCGAGCCGTGGAAATGATCGCCGAAGCTCGGCAAAAGGGCGTTTCGGTCACGGCCGACGTCGCCATTCATCATACCGATTTAACCGAGACCGCGGTTGAGGGTTTTAACGCCCTTTGCCATGTCATTCCGCCGCTACGGACCAAGGCCGACCGCGAGGGTTTACGCGCGGGCCTGGCTAGCGGAACCGTAGTTGCAATCTGTTCGGATCATCAGCCGCACGATCTGGATGCCAAGCTGGATGCGTTTCCCTCGACCGAACCCGGCATTGCGTCGCTGGAAACCTTGCTGCCTTTGACGCTCCGACTCGTTGAGGCGGGTGTCCTCGACCTGAATCAGGCCATCGCCCGGTTGACCAGCGGCCCCGCCGGCGTTTTGGGTTTGTCCGCCGGTACGCTGAGTGCGGGCGCACCCGCCGATGTCTGCATTTTCGATCCCGATCAGTCCTGGTGCGTGCAGGAGCGGGAGTGGCGCAGCAGCGGGCGCAATACGCCCTATTGGGGCGAATCCTTCAAAGGCCGGGTGACCCAGGTCATCCTGGCCGGCCGGCCGGTTTACGTGCGTTGATCGTCGCAGAGAGCGTGACAGCCTGCCGGCCAACGGGCATGGAGATGAGGCGAACCGAAAAGCTCCGGCAGCCAGGCATGCCCCTCGTCATGGGCATCTTGAACATCACCCCAGACAGCTTTTCCGACGCGGGCAGCTTTCTCGACCCGGAACAGGCATTGAGGCATGCGCTCGAGATGGTCGAGGACGGTGCGGACATCATCGACGTCGGCGGCGAATCGACCCGGCCGGGCTCCGAGTCAGTGTCTGTTGCCGATCAGATCGCCCGGGTCGTCCCGGTCATCACAATGCTTCGACGGCAACTTTCACAGGACCGTCTGGTCAGCGTGGATACCACCCGCGCTGAAGTGGCGGCGGCGGCGCTGGATGCCGGTGCCGACCTGATCAATGACGTATCCGCGGGCCGCGACGATCCGGGCATGTTCCCATTGGTGGCCGAACGGGGCGCGCCGATCGTACTCATGCACATGCAGGGTGCTCCCAAGACCATGCAGGACAACCCTCATTACCACGCGGTGGTCGAAGAGGTGCTGACGTTTCTGCTGGAGCGTGCGAAGCTGGCGCAAGCGGCAGGCGTTGCGAAGGAAAACATTATCCTCGATCCCGGCATTGGCTTTGGAAAGCGCAAGGATGACAATCTGGTCTTGATGGCGAATCTAGACCGCTTTGTGGACTCTGGTTATCCCGTATTGCTCGGCACCAGCCGCAAGCGCTTCATGGGCGCGGTCTGCAACGAAACCCGGCCGCAGCAGTTGGTCGCGGCGACGGTGGCGACCACGGCCTTGGGCGTGATGGCCGGGGTGCGGATTTTCCGGGTACATGATGTGCGGGAAAACCGGCAGGCGGCGGACGTGACCCACGCGATCAAATTGGCGGGATCGTAGAAAGTTGGGGTAGGCAGCGATGCCTTAACCCCATATTCCGGCGTCATTGTGTAGGGTTACGCTCCGCTAACCCAATCGACCAACAAATTCGAGAATCACGCATGAAGACAAGGCTGAAGCCATTATCCGTATTGATGTTAGGCACCGCCCTGTTGGCGGGCTGTGCGAGCAGTTCGCCCGGTAAGGGGCCCGTACGGGCCGTTGGAGCCGGCGCCGTTCCTTCCTACTCCACGCCGCAAGCGCTGGACTCTTCGGTCGCCAGGCAAGCGCCGCTGACCGGTCGCTACTTCTCTCCCCGCGTCTCGGGCGACTACACGGGCTATCGGGCGGTGGACGAATTCATCGCACGTATGGCGAGCAAGCACGGATTTTCGCGCGAGTACCTCAACGGCTTGTTTTCGCAGGCGCAGCGCAAGGAATGGACGCTGAACTATCTTTCCCGCGAGGCGGAACCCACCGCCGCGCCGCGTCCCGGCGCATGGTCGCGTTACCGCTCCCGATTTCTCACCGAGCAGCATATCGCCGGCGGCGTGGATTTCTGGCATCGGCATGCTTCGGCGTTGCGCCGGGCCAGCGAGCATTATGGCGTTCCGCCCGAATACATCGTGGGTATCATGGGCGTGGAGACCATCTACGGCCGCAACGTGGGCAACCACCGCGTGATCGACGCCTTGACCACGCTAGCCTTCGACTATCCGCGCCGCGCCGGTTACTTTGCCGAGGAGTTGGAGAATTTTCTGGTGATGGCGAACGCCGAGCGACTCGACCCGTTGCAGCCGGTCGGCTCCTACGCCGGTGCGATGGGGCTGGGACAATTCATGCCGAGCAGCTTTCTGCGCTGGGCGGTGGATTTCGACGACGACGGACGGCGAGACCTGTGGCAGCCGGATGATGTCATCGGCAGCATTGCCAACTATTTCGCCCACCATGGCTGGCGAAGGGGCGAAGCGGTGGTAACCCAGGCCGTGGCGACAAGCGCGAACGCGCAGAGCCTCGAATCCGGTTACGACACCCGTTATTCCCCGATGGAGCTCGCTGATCGGGGTATTCGTCCCGCCGGCCCGCTTCCGAGCGGCGAGCAGGTGCGTCTGCTCCGTCTCAGAGCCAACGCGGGGGATGAGTACTGGTTGGGCCACCAGAATTTCTATGTGATCACCCGCTACAACCACAGCACCCATTACGCCATGGCGGTGCATCAACTGGCGCAAGCGGTGAAACAGCGCTATCTCGGCACGCTCGCTACATTGCGTTGAGAGGCGTCAGGCGCGCCGCTGCCCGTTCCTGGGCGTTTTCACGTTCGCCACGGGTGCTCGGGCAGATCGGAGAGTCCGATGACCTCAACCCCGGCCTGCGCGACGAGATGATCGTTCTCGACCGAACTTCCGCTGACGCCAATCCCTCCGATCAGGATGCCTTCTTTGTTCACGATGGGAAGCCCTCCGGGAAAGGTGATCAACCCGTCATTGGAGTGCTCGATCCCATAGAGCGGGCCGGCGGGCTGAGAGAGCTTGCCGATCTGACCCGTGGGCATCCCGAAGAAACAAGCGGTTTTCGCCTTTCTGATGGCAATGTCGATACTGCCTACCCAGGCGTCATTCATCCGGGCAAAGGCTTTCAAACTGGCCCCGGAATCCACCACCGCAATACACATCTGAGTGCCGATTTCCTCGGCTTTCTTAATGGCGGCCTCAATGGCTTGCTGCGCTTCTTCGAACGTGACATGCATGGTCTTCTCCTTACTTGTCAAAGCCTCGTGCGAGGCGAGGTGTATACGATCTTGCTCACAATTGGAACACCGAGTATCTCAACTTCCACAGACCCTGCCACTTCCCCACCGTATCGGTCGATGCCAAAGGCAAGCTTCGCAAACACTACCGCTACCAGGACATGATGACGCCCTACGAGAAACTGAAATCCTTGCCCGAAGCCCAGCG
>DATIXD010000107.1:0-2054 GCA_035518875.1 Methylococcaceae bacterium
GCTCGGGGGCTGCGCCACGGGGCAGGCCAAAATCACCGCTGGATACGATCTCCCCGCGAAATACGTCATCCATACCGTTGGTCCCGTCTGGCAGGGCGGCAAGGCCCGCGAGGCCGAACTCCTAGCGTCCTGTTACCGCGAATCGCTTCAACTGGCCAATCAATTCGGCCTCAAGACCCTCGCATTTCCGGCGATCTCTTGCGGTGCCTACCGATTTCCCGTTGCCGAGGCTGCGCAAATCGCCATTAGCACACTTGCGAAATATCTGGGCAGTGCTCAGGCGATCCAACAGGTTTACCTCATCTGTAGCGAAGGCCCGATTTTCGAGGCTTACCGCCTGGCCTTACAATGTATTCTCCCGACGCAAGTATCAGAACCCTAGATTTCAGCATCACCATGACCATTCCCCCCGAGGCCCGCAGCAACGCTCAGGATCTGCTCGACTTTATCGACGCCAGCCCCAGTCCCTGGCACGCCGTCGCTACCATTGAAAGCCGGCTGCAAGATCATGGCTTTAGCCGGCTGCATGAAGAAGACCGATGGTCCCTGAAGGCAAATGCCAAGCATTACGTCGTACGCGGCGATTCCTCCCTCATTTGTTTCATGACTGGCAGGAAGCCCCTCGACGAGACCGGCTTCCGCATCTTTGGCGCACATACCGATTCGCCGGGGTTGCGGCTGAAACCGAAAGCTCCCCATGCAGCTGAGAACATGAGTCGTCTCGGCGTGGAAATTTATGGCGGACCGATTCTCGCCACTTTTGCCGACCGCGATCTCAGTCTTGCCGGCCGCATCAATATTCGCCACGAAAACGCTGCGCAAACTCGCCTGATCCATTTCCAGCGCCCGCTCGTCCGCTTGCCCAATCTGGCGATTCACATGAACCGTAACGTCAATGAAGAAGGCTTGAAACTGGACAAGCAAACCGAATTGCCGCTGTTATTGGGCAATCTAGTGGACGCCTTACCACCGCGCGAACAATTTATCACACTCCTGGCTCGGGAAACCGATGTCGCGGCGGCTGACATCGTGAATTGGGAACTGAATGTTTACGACACTCAGAAGGGAGTCTTCTGGGGAGCGGATGAAGAATTCATCGCCAACAGTCAACTGGACAATCTGGCCTCTTGCCACGCCGGTCTCAGCGCCCTGCTCAGGACGCAGGAACCTGAACAGACCTGCGTGTGCGGCTTCTTCGATCACGAGGAAATTGGCAGCGAGAGTGCAAAAGGGGCCGATGGAAGTTTCTTGTCGGATATCTCCGAGCGTATCGCTCGAGCATCGTCGCTCGATTGGGAGGGATATAAACAAGCTCTGGCGCGCAGCTTCTTCATCAGCGCCGACATGGCGCACGCCTATCAGCCGAACTTCCCTTCCGCCTACGAACCCATTCACCAGATTCGCGTGAATGCCGGACCCGCCATCAAAACCAATGTCAATCAGCGCTACGCCACCGACAGCCTATCCGAAGCGAAATTCATATCGCTTTGCGAAATGGCGAGTGTACCGTTCCAGCAATATGTCCATCGAACCGACCTTGGCTGCGGTAGCACCATCGGGCCAATGATTTCCGCCCGCATCGGTGTCCATTCCGTCGACGTCGGCAGCCCTATGTGGGCCATGCATAGCATTAGGGAAAGCGCTGGCGTGCTCGATGTCACCTATATGATTCAGGTTCTCCGCATGTTTTTTGGGTGTTTGTAGCACCCGTTCATAGCAGGCCAGCTAAGGAGTGCATGATCGTGCTATATCCTTAAGCGCCAGGAGCCTGTTTGGCGGCTGTTGTCTACCTCGACGTCTCTTTTTTCCAGCGGCCATAAAAAAACCCCCCAACCGGTTGCCCGGAGGGGGGTTAGTTCTGATCCTTGGGTTCGGGTCAGTCGGATGGCGCCGCCCGTGGGGGACGGCGCTCGGCTTTCTTACATGAACGAGGGGATCAGCGGTGCGTCAACTTGGACGATCTGACGGGTGCCAGAAGCATCGAAGAAGAACAGCAGGCCGGCGAAGCGGCTGTCCGGATCGTAGATGATGTCGGACAGACGATACACTTCCCA
>DATIXD010000108.1:0-5738 GCA_035518875.1 Methylococcaceae bacterium
GAAAACGTCATATCTGTTCGCATAGAACTTCCTGCTGTTTGCTCAGGGCTGACAGGAAATGGCTACCTAGGCCAAGACCAACAACACCGAGGAACACCAGCGGAAATTCCACAACTGCAACGGCCACCATAATCAGGGCCGCAAGACTCAGTACCGCGAACAAAATCAAAGGCGCCATGAGACCGATCAGAAACAAAGCGTGCATAAATACCCCCATAATTTGAGTTACGTAAATAATCATAACCAAAAAGGAGTGATTTCGTCGGAAATTGATCGATGCGTTATAGGAAACAATTACAAAAATATTACACCATAAGGCACGTTTATGGAAACAATTAACTTGGCTTATACCGCCCGATTTAGCTAGGTCAAGGATACGAAAGCGTGTGTAGTGTGGATCGTCAACTCGCATGCTACCAAAGCCATGATTCAGTCCTTCGACAGGATCAGCGCGAACCGAATCAACTTGTTCAGAGTCTGCCGAATGGGATAAGTGGCGATCTTTTCAAAAGGAAAAGGCAACTTCATTGCTGGTGAAGAAGATGCAGCCCTATTGAGTCGTCCTGACCCCAACGCCGGTGGGAAACGGAATTTTGGTGGCTTTACTTTCTGTGTGATTGGGAAGAGAGGCTCAACCCCCTGCGGCTGCTTCCCCCTCAATCGAAGGGATGCCGCAGGACGATGGTTTCCTTGCGGTCGGGGCCCGTGGACAGGATATCCACCGGCACGCCCACCAGTTTTTCGATGCGTTTGATGTAAGCCTTGGCGTTGGCGGGTAGATCGTCATAGGCGGTCACGCCGGCGGTGGTTTCGCTCCAGCCGGGCATCTCTTCGATGATGGGCTGGCACTGGGCGTATTTCTCCGCACCTACTGGAACGCTGTCGGTTCTCCGACCGGCCAGCTGATAGCCGGTGCAGATGCCGATTTTTTCGAGTCCGTCCAGTACGTCTAGTTTGGTCAAACACAGGCCGCTGAGGCTGTTCAGCCGGGCCGATTTTTTCATCAGCACGGCGTCGAACCAGCCGCAGCGCCGGGCTCGGCCGGTGGTGGCCCCGAACTCCGCGCCCTTAGAAGACAGGTGCTGACCGACCTCATCCAACAGTTCGGTGGGGAAAGGACCGTTGCCGACGCGAGTCGAGTATGCTTTGGTGATGCCCAGCACATAGTCGAAATCCAGAAGGCCCAGGCCCGTGCCGCAAGCCGCCCCACCCGAGGTGGTGTTCGAGGAGGTGACATAGGGATAAGTGCCGTGATCGATGTCGAGCATGGCGCCCTGAGCCCCTTCGAATAGCACATTCGCGCCTCTATCCTGGTAGTCGTAAAGCACTGCGGCGACATCACCCAGCATGGGTTCGATCTGCTCGCCGAGGGCGAGCATGCGCTCCAGGGTCTTAGCGTAGTCTACGGGTTGCGCCCGGAAATAGCCGGTGAGGACGAAGTTGTGGTATTCCAGCAGCTCTTTGAGACGCTCTGCGAAGCCCGCCGGATTGCGAAGATCGCCCGCGCGCAAGCCGCGCCGCGCGACTTTGTCCTCATAGGCCGGACCGATCCCGCGTCCCGTCGTCCCGATCGCCTTGGCGCCGCGAGCGCTTTCCCGCGCCAAATCCAATGACACGTGCACCGGCAGGATCAGCGTGCAAGCCTCACTGATCATGAGATGCTCTCGCACCGGAACGCCGGCCTTCTCCAGCAGAAGGATTTCTTCCATCAGCGCCTCGGGGCACAACACGACGCCGTTGCCGATGGCGCACCGAACGTTTTCCCGCAAAATGCCGGAAGGGATCAGATGCAGCACCGTCTTCTTGCCGTCGATCACCAAGGTGTGACCGGCATTGTGACCGCCCTGGAAGCGGATCACGGCATTCGCACGCTCGGTCAATAGATCGACCAGTTTGCCCTTGCCTTCGTCCCCCCACTGAGTGCCGATTACGACGACGTTCTTGCCCATTTCTCGCGCTTCCAATTGATCGGTAAATATTATTCGGTTACGGGTACGACTTCCCAGCTCTGGCCTTGTTTGCACAGCTGGTGTCGGCAGCCCATGGCCGCGGCCCCGCCTTGCTGGTCGACCAGTTCCTGAATGACGATTCGGCCGCTTGTCCGCAGGCTGCGGATGGCTTCATGGAGATCGGCCTCATCGCCGGCCGGCGCGAAAATGGTCTGCGGCTCGGGAGCATTGTCCAAGGTAGCATCGGCGAGCCGCGCCAGTACTTTCAAATCGGCGCTAAAACCGGTGGCGGGCCGCGCCCTTCCGAAAACCTTGCCGATATCGTCGTAACGCCCGCCTCGCGCGATTTCCCGGCCGTAACCTGGGACGTAGGCGGCGAAGACCACGCCGGTCTTGTAATGATACCCTCTCAATTCGGCCAAATCGAAATGAATCGGCAAGCTGGGGTGAGACTGGTTCAGCTTTCCGGCGATCTTCTCCAGATCGAACAGAGCCTTTTTCACGCCTTCGTCGGCCGTACCCAACCGCTGCCGGGCTTCATCGATGACCTCCGAACCGCCGTTGAGCTCGATCAGTGCGCCCAACATGTCGGCCGATATGCCATCGGCTCGGTTGGTCTTGAGAAAATCCAGCAGCTCGGGGCGGGCTTTTCTTTGCAGGATCTCAAACAGATCCGCTTCCTGCTGAGGGTCCAGGCCCGCCTGCTTGGCCAGCCCACGATAAATGCCGACATGACCCAAATCCAGATACACATCTTTGAGGCCTGCGATGGCCAGCATTTCCAACACGAGCCGGATCACCTCGAGATCGCTGGCATTGCCAGCATGCCCATACAATTCGGCGCCTATCTGAAGGGGACTGCGCGATTTCTCCAGATGATCCGACTGGGTATGCAGCACCGTGCCCAAGTAACAAAGCCGGGCCGGCAGATCGTCGCTCGAGTTGCGCGCATCGATACGGGCGACCTGAGGCGTCATGTCGGCGCGAACACCCATCAGCCGCCCGCTGATCTGATCGATCAGCTTGAAGGTTTGCAAGTCCAGATCGTGACCGGCTCCGGTCAGCAAAGATTCGATATATTCGATGAAAGGCGGTATGACCTGCTGGTACCCCCAACTGGCGAACAGGTCCATGACCTTACGGCGCAAGCGCTCGAGCCGCCTCGCTTCCGCCGGCAGGACCTCGTCAATTCCCTCGGGCAGCAACCAACGATCTTCCGACAGCATGATGGATGGTTCTTATCTTGAATTGGGTGGAAATGGCGAGACCAGCATCAGAACACGGCCGGGCTCATTTGGTTCGGAGAATTCCGCCGATCCCGTGAGGGTCGGGTGCAAGATCGGCGAAATCGTCTACGCCCGTTTCATTGAGAGCTCGTCGCCTACTTTGATTTCTTGAAATACTTGAAGAACTCGGAATCGGGTTCCAGCACGATGGTATTGCCTTCACGCTCCAATGCCTGCCTGTACGCGGTCAAGCTGCGATAAAAAGAGAAAAACTCCTTGTTCTTACCATAGGCCTGCGCATAGATTTCCGACGCGATGGCATCGCCTTCGCCGCGTTTGAGTTCTGCGTCGCGATATGCATCGCCGAGAATCACTTCACGCTGGCGATCGGCGTCCGCCCGAATACGTTCGGCCGTCTCTGCCCCGCGCGAGCGGAAATCCCTGGCGACGCGCGCCCGTTCGGCTTCCATGCGGCGGTAGACGGAGGAACTGACCTCGCTGGGTAGGTCGACCCGCATCACCCGGATGTCGACGATGTCGATGCCCAGACCGTCCGCAGCCGGGCCGGCGGCCTTGATCAGGATGTCATGAATCTGTCCTCGCTCCGAGGAAACCAGTTCGCGAATGGTGCGTTTGCTGAACTCGCCGCGCATCGCGTCCTTGACGATCTGGTCCAGGCGGACATTGGCCTGCACCACATCACCGGCAACCGTCGTGTAATATTTCGCAACGTCTTTGATCCGCCATTTCGCGAACGAGTCGACGATGACGTTCTTCTTTTCCGAGGTGAGGAAGCGCTCCGGCTTGGACTCCAGGGTCAAAATGCGTGCATCGAACTTCTTGACATTATTGATGAGGGGTATCTTGAAATAAAGACCCGGCGCATAGTCCGTCTCGACGATCTCGCCCAGGCGGAATTTAATGGCTTTCTGCGTTTCGCTGACGGTAAATACCGACATGGCCGCAAAAATCAGCAAGATAACCAGCAAAAGAATGACTTTATTCTGAACCATCATTGTCCCCTCGCCTCACGGCCACGGATGGTGGCGCGAGTACTTTTCGCGGCATTATCCAGGATATCTTGCGGCGCCTGCAGAGATTCGGCCTCTTTGACCGTGTCCGTGGGGACTGCCGTTCTATGAAGCCTGTCGATAGGCAGATAGATCACGTTGTTCCCGCCCTTCACGTCCAGCATAAGGGTATTGGTTTTTCCCAGCACCGACTCGATTGTGTCCAAATAAAGGCGTTCGCGGGTCACTTCCGGGGCCTTTTCATACTCGGTCAAAAGCTGTTTGAATCGGCCCGCCTCACCTTGGGCCTTGGCGATCAGTTTCTGCTTGTAGGCTTCGGACTCTTCCGTCAGCCGCGCCGCCGCGCCGCGCGCCTTAGGCACGACCTCATTGGCGTAAGCTTCTGCCTCGTTTTTCAGGCGCTGCTCGTCCTCGCGGGCCTTGATCGCGTCTTCGAAGGCATTTTGGACGTCTTCCGGCGGCTGTGCATCGACGAAATTCACCGTGATGACGCGGATGCCCGTACGGTATTGATCCAGGATTTGCTGGATCTCGGCCTTGATCTCGTCGACGATGCTGCTGCGGCCCTCGGTCAGCACGAAGTCCATGCTGCTCTTGCCGATGACGCCCCGCTCGGCGCTCTCCATGACCTGTTTCAAGGTCACATCGGGATCGAGTACGTTGAATAGATAATCCTTGGCGTCCTTGATCTGGTATTGGACTGCCATCCGGATATCGACGATGTTCTCGTCCTGGGTCAGCATCAAGGCCTCGCGAGGCACCGAACCCAGCGCTTGCTGACGACCTGCGGAACGATAGCCCACCTCGACGGGCCGTACCTGCTCGACATTAACGATGGCGACGCTCTCAAACGGGGCCGGTATGTGCCAGTGCGGCCCCGGCAAGGTCGTTTCCGTGTACTTGCCGAAACGGGTAACCACACCACGGTTGCCCTCATCGACGATATAAATGCCGGTAAGTGCCCAAATCGCCACGACTACTGCTGCGACCAGCAGCGCGATCGTTTTCATGGGGGTGCCGCCATCGCGACCGCCCGAACCGCCACCGAACAATTTGCCTATCTTGCCTTGCAAGGAACGCATCACTTCCTCAAGATCGGGAGGGGTTCCCTGTTGATCGCGCCCGCTCCACGGGTCTTTCTTGCTACCGCCCGGTTCATTCCAGGACATTGGGTGACTCCTGCATTAGTTCTGTCTCTCGGGTATATTCAATGAGCATGTCCGTCAGGTGACGAGATTGAGACCGGAATTATCCAAGAAAATGCCAGGATGTACAAAAAAGAACCTCCCGTCCGGCTATGCGTTTCCACGGGTTCTCTGCCGTGAAACCAACAATCCATTCGGTTTCCCTCAGGCATTCAGGTTTTCGACCGACACGCCATAATCTCTCAAATATCTCTCGTCTTTTTGGGGAATCTCGATTTCCATGTCCCAGCCACCCACGCCATCGGCTTCGTCCTTCAACACCAGGGCGATTTCGAAAAGCCGCGCCCGCAGGCCGCCCTTGCTCGAATCGAGATGAAACCGTCGACG
>DATIXD010000109.1:0-4233 GCA_035518875.1 Methylococcaceae bacterium
CTCCGGGGTGAATAATGTAAACTGTCGATCGTTCTCGACAACCATCTCACGGATCGTTGACGCAGCAGCGATTCTGCATCCTGAAGGGGGCGAATGACAACCATTCATGGCGCAAGGCTTGCTAAGCTTTCAAGAGTTGAAGCGCCGCCGACTTCATGCCCTGCCGACCGGACGTGAGTTGTCGGCATAACGAACAGGGAACCCATGCTCAAACTCTCCCTCAACGCCCAGATTCTGCCAAGCGCGCTTTCCGGCGTACTGCTGGGGCTCGCCTTCAACGTTCAGGGCGCCGAATCGCCGTTTGCCAAGACCCGCGTCTATGTTTGCGGCCTGGTCGGCGGTGGGTTCGTCGATCCGTTGAAGATGGTTCTGATCCCTGCTCGCCACCTTCGTCACCAGTTCGCGGTCGGCGACCGTTCCGGTGACCATGGGTCGCGTCGAACTGAATCTCAAAGTGGATGGCAACATCGACGGGTTCGTCCTGCCGCTGGGAGCGACCATCAACATGGACGGCGCCGCGCTCTGCGAGGCCGCCGCCCTGTTGGTGGCAAATCTCAGCGGTGTCGAGCTGAGTCTGGGGCAACAGCTGATCGTTTTTTTACCGCCATCCTCGCTTCCATCGGCGCACCGGGCATTCCCAGTGCCGGCATGGTAACGAGGGTGATGGTGCTGCAATCGGTGGGATTGCCGGCCCCGAAGCCATCGCCATCCTCCTGCCCGTCGATCGCCTGCTGGACGCCTTCCGGACGATGGTGAACGTGGAAGGCGACATGATCGGCAGTCTGGTCGTGCGGAAGCTGGCTGCGGCCGAGTCATCCGGCTGAGAAGCGGATCAACAACCGTCGCGCCCGGCCATGACTGCGTTGCCTAAGACGAAACCCTTCTGGATTTACGGTCTCGCCCTCCTACTCTGGGCTGCAGTGGTATCCCTTACGACGGGTCTGATGTTCAAGCTTTTGCTGCATGACGTTGAAGCGGCTTTCGATCAGCGGGTCGAGCTATTGCATAAAAGCATCGAGCGCATCGCCCGGGATAACGAAGCGATTCTGGAGGGTTTCTCCGCTTTTCTGGGTGCCATTGAATATGCCGACAGGGAAAGCGCAACCCGTTACGCGCGGCAAGTGCTTGCCCGCTACCCTCATGTTTATGCGCTCGAAGTCGTCCGTAGCGTCAAACGGCAAGATTTGGCGAAGTTTGTCGCAAGGCAAAGACGCACCTGGTTTCCCGAATTCAAAGTAAAGGCGTTTACTTTTGGGTCTGGCCGCACCTTGCAATCCCCCCAAAAAAAGCCGATGTATAACCCGATGATTTTCATAGAACCGATGCGTCCTGACACCAGGCAGCTGATCGGGGTAGACATGGACTCGGCGCCCTTTCTTCGTCACGCCCTGAATCAATCTCTTCAATTGCAATCCTCCGTGGCCACCATACCATTCAAACTCGCCGAAGGACCTCAGGGGTATATCCTATTTCGCCCCATTATCAACCGCCCAAGGAGCGAAGTTTCCAAACGAAAACAAGCGTTCGTGCTGTTAGTGATCAACGCCGAAGCAATCCTGAAAGAGATAACTTCCTTGGTAGAGAATTTGCAGTTAGACCTTTATCACGCGAGCTATTCGAGCAACGAGCCGGAAGGCACCTTATTACACATCGCAGCACCCTCTCCGGACAGGTTGGAAGCGGGGTTGCTCCCCAAACTGAGCGCCGAACGCAAGCTGGATAGCCCCGGTCAACCGTTCGCGCTCAGGGTGGAGAAACAGCTGAGCTGGTCTGACCTTGACTTGCCGCTTGTAATCACCACAGGCTGCGTTTCGCTCTTGTCCCTAGGTCTTCTGCTGCTTTTCCTAACGAATCATTTCCGCCTGGAGGAACAAAGGAAAAGGTCGGCAGAGCACTTGCTCCATATGGCGACGCACGACGCCTTGACAGGACTCCCGAATCGGGCGCTGTTGGCAGACCGGTTCAGTCAGGCTTGTTCGCGCGCACAGCGGCGCAACAAGTCATTCTCGGCCCTGTTTCTTGATCTGAACGGATTCAAGCAGGTGAACGACGCTTATGGTCACGAAGTTGGCGACCAACTCCTCAAATCCATTGGAACCTTGCTAAAGGAGTGCACCAGGGACGAAGATACGGTGAGCAGAATCAGCGGCGATGAATTCGTCGTCCTACTGGAAGATACGCCTTACAAGAATGCGGAAAAGGTGGCGCAGAAAATTCACAACAAGATGGCACTGCCGATGTTTGTCCAAGGCATAGAGCTGAATGTGGGTCTGAGCATAGGCATTGCGGCTTATCCGTACGAAGGCATAACGATGAGCGAATTGCTAATGAAAGCGGATGAAAGGATGTACGCAGTCAAAGCGCAAAGCAAAGCGGCTCTGGCAGAACGCACGGACGAATGAATGTACTCGGTCCCGAACTCCGCTCGGGATGATGTGCGACAGCAAGGGCCGATGGATTCAGTTGCCTTCTTAGCGAACCTCGAATGCGGCCATTCCCAAAACCTTGCCCCTTTCATCGACGACCTTGACCTCCCACGGCCCCATCATGATGCGGTCAATGAATTTGCTGGAGGCGGCTTTATAAGTGTTCCGGCCGATCGGAATCCTGGCGTGCGCCATGCGCTTGCCATTCCAGTACCAATCGTGAAAGAGGACCTGCCCCTTCAGGCCGGCGGTTTCCATGAACAGATAAACACGAATCAGCCCCTTATCATTCATGGGGATCACCGTGCCGAGGGTGTCGACCGGTTCGTCCTCGATCACTTTACTGGTCAGCAGGACACGCTTGACGCTCCTGGAAAGAATAGAAATCGGCGCCCGGGGCAAACCGGTTTCGGCGACCGTTCCGGCTTGTTTTGGCGCCACGGCAAGCGGCTTTCGCGGCGCTTCGGGCGTCTTGGTCTCGCCCCTCTTGGGGGCCATCGCGGCGACCGGAGGTCCTGCGGCAGCCGCCCTACCGGCTGGCAGCTGTGCAGAGGGGGCAACTAACGCCGACGCCGCCTCATCGGAACGAGGAACCAGAGGAGTTTCGCCGGAAGTCTTGAGCGCATGCCGTCCTGCCCAGATCAGGCCGGCCAGCAGCACCAGGGCTATGGAAAGCACCCCAAAAATCCGGCGCCAGTGATACACGATGACTTCTCGAGGGCTGGAGTCTTCGGCCCGTTCGATCGATTGGGGGTTATTGATGCGAATAACAACTTTCTTGGACATGGTCGGCCAACCGGGCAGCGAAATTCAAAGGGCGCGAAGGAGAACAACGTCTCTAATAAAGATGGGGCATCTTACGTCACCGGAGACCGAAAAGACAGGCTGAAGACCCGGTATGGAGACCCTGTTGCCATTATCCTGTCCGCCGGCGGCAAATCACGCAGGCGAGCTTCGGCGCCTCGGCGATGGTTGCACCCTCAACGCCAAACGTCGGTCTGTAACGTCATTTTTTTCGCTTATAGATCAATAAGTTGCGCAAATACACCCCGCGTGCGTCGGTTATGGGCGACAGTTTGAATGGGCCGTCGCACCATGATGGACCGCCATTCCACGGCCTAAGCGTGTTGGCACAAGTATTGCCAATATGAGTACTTGATTAACTACTGCGGCATTCAAATCGGGATTTTCATTGAACCGCGGGGTTTGCGGCACGCGCCGCCCGAGGCGTGACCGTCCCCTGGTGATCGGAAACCGGAACTAAAGCCGGTCGCCGTCGGCAATTTGAATGGATGAGTTCACTCGCTCATGCGGGTTCAATCCACACCCTTGAATATCGTCGTGGCCGCATTGTTCCAACAGAGTAAAGTGGAGAAACCTTTTTATGACGAATTTCCTAATCCTGTCGAAACGAGCCAGAATTTCAAGACCTGGCTTACAACGAATTTTGTTAGGCGTTTTTTTCGCATTCCTGCCTTTCTTGGCTGGGGCAGTAACTCAAGACCAGGTAAACCTTCTTAATGCCCATAACAATCTTAGAGCGCAAGCCGGTAAGCCGGCGTTATGCTTGAACCAGCAATTGATCACAGCCGCTGAGAAGTATTGTCAGCTAATGCTCTCTAGGGGCATATTGGATCATAATCTCAACGGTTCCCCCGGCAATCGGATGGCAGCTGAGGGATATGATTGGTTTACATGGGGAGAAAACATCGCCCAAGGCCAACAAAGCGTCACCGAGGTCATGAACGACTGGTGGGCTAGCCCGGGTCATCACGCCAATATCGTGGGCAATTTTAAAGAAGTGGGT